>DAOVAI010000055.1 GCA_030671085.1 Pseudomonadota bacterium
TGTACAGCGGTAATGGAACCTTTTGTGGTTGAAGTAATACGCTCCTGCAGGCCACCAAGGTCAGTAGCCAGTGTGGGCTGATAACCAACAGCAGAAGGAATACGTCCAAGAAGGGCGGAAACCTCAGAGCCGGCCTGGGTAAAACGGAAGATATTATCTACAAAGAAGAGAACGTCCTGTCCCTCTTCATCACGAAAGTACTCAGCAGCAGTCAGACCAGTCAGGGCAACACGAGAACGGGCTCCTGGAGGCTCTGTCATCTGACCATACACAAGGGCAGCCTTGGGCAGTACGCCGGACTCTTTCATCTCGTTGTAGAGATCATTTCCTTCTCGCGTTCGCTCACCAACACCGCAGAAGACGGAAATACCACCATGATGCATGGCGATGTTATTAACCATCTCCATCATGATAACGGTCTTTCCACAACCAGCACCACCGAACAGTCCCATTTTTCCACCCATTGGGAAGGGAACCAGGAGATCGATTACTTTAATACCGGTGGCAAGGACTCGTACCTCAGTGTCCTGCTCAGTAAACAGAGGCGCGGGACGATGGATGGGCAGGGTTTTATCTGACTTGATATCTCCCATACCGTCAACAGGGCGTCCAACAACATTCATGATACGGCCAAGTGCCGGCTCACCAACAGGAATGGTGATTGGGGATTCGCTGTCACGAGCCTCCATGCCGCGAACAAGACCATCAGTCGCGTCCATGGCAATGCAGCGAACTGCATTGTCTCCAAGATGCTGGGCAACTTCGACAACCAGGTTGTCTGCTTTATCATCGATACCAGGATTGGTAACAAAAAGTGCATCCAGGATCCTGGGCAGATTGCCAGCCTCGAATTCAACATCGACTACCGGGCCAATAACTTTAATAATTTTTCCTACTCTTTGCTCACTCATCGGGATTTATCCCTCCTCAAAGTCTTATATTTGCGTATGGTTTATTATCCCTTAAGGGCTTCGGCACCGCCGACAATATCCATCAATTCACCGGTAACAGCAGCCTGCCTGGCCTTGTTATAGACAAGGGTCAGGTCGGTTACGATATCTTTACAGGCATTCGTTGCATTATCCATGGATGTCATTCGAGCAGCATGCTCGGATGCACCAACCTGAAGCATACCATTATAGATGATTACATTCAGGTACAGAGGCTGCATCACATCCATGATCTCTTCAGTAGAAGGCTCGTAGATATAATCACCGGCAGCCTTCTCTTCTACTTCACCTTCTGACTCGATCGGAACGATGGGCAGCATATCCTGGGCAACAGGGCGCTGTACGGCAACGGATTTGAATTCCCCGTAGATGACCTCTACCTTATCGCAGCCGCCGTTTGTAAAATTGAGGGCTACATCCTGGGCAATTTCTCTGGCGTTGAACATCTCGAAACTGGCCATGATGTCTGTATACTGAACGCGAACCTTGCCGGATTTTTTCAGCGATTGATAGGCCTTTTTGCCAACGCAGACTACGCTGACACTTTTACCCTCTGCCTCATATTCCCGGATCTTCTGTTCGGTCATCTTGACGATGTTGGAGTTGAAAGAACCACACAGTCCTCTATCAGAGGTGATCATAACCAACTCGACACTCTTCACATCCCTTACTTCCATAAGGGGGAAGGCCTCGGTATTAGCGCCGCCGGAGAGATTGGACATGGCCTCGTTGAACTTGTCAGCGTAAGGCTTGAAGTTCTCCATCTTCTCTTGGGCACCTCGGAGTTTGGCCGAGGCAACCATGTTCATGGCCTTGGTGATCTGTGCGGTCTTTTTAACACCGACGATCTTATCTTGAACGTCTTTTAAACTGGGCATGTCTAACGTTCTCCTCTATTATTTAAGACCCTTGGTTGCCTTGAAGGTATCACCGAAGGCATCCAGGGCCTTATTCAGTTTGTCTTTGATGGCGTCAGTGAATTCCTCTTGCTCTTTCAGGTCGGCAAAGATGGAGGGATCGTTAGACTCGATATAGCTGTACATCTCTGACTCATAGTCTTGCATGGTATCAATTGGAAGACTGTCCAAGTAGCCGTTGGCACCGGCATAGAGGATAGTTACCTGTTTCTCCATTGACAGCGGTGCATACTGAGGCTGTTTCAGGATCTCAACCAGACGCTCACCACGGGTCAGCTGGGCCTGAGTTGCGACATCAAGGTCTGAACCAAATGCGGCAAAGGCTGCCAGCTCACGATACTGGGCAAGGTCAAGACGCAGAGTACCTGCAACCTGCTTCATGGCTTTTACCTGGGCTGCACCACCAACTCGAGAGACGGAGAGACCAACATTAATGGCAGGTCGCACACCGGAGAAGAAGAGGTTCGGCTCAAGGTAAACCTGACCATCGGTAATGGAAATAACGTTAGTTGGAATAAAGGCGGAAACGTCACCAGCCTGGGTCTCAATGATGGGCAGTGCGGTGAGAGAACCGGCGCCAAGCTCATCATTTACCTTGGAAGAACGCTCCAGGAGACGAGAATGGTTAAAGAAAATATCACCAGGATAGGCCTCACGTCCAGGTGGACGACGAAGGAGCAGAGAGAGCTCACGATAGGCAACGGCCTGTTTGGACAGATCATCATAGACGATGAGTGCATGCTGGCCATTGTCACGGAAATACTCACCCATGGAGGTTCCGGCAAATGGTGCGATGTACTGCATTGGCGCTGGATCAGAGGCACAGGCGGCTACAACCGTGGTGTACTCCATGGCGCCATGCTTTCTCAGTGCCTCAACAACGAGGGCAACCGTTGATTTTTTCTGACCAACCGCTACGTAGATACAATGAACATCAGTGTCTTTCTGGGCGATGATGGCATCAACACAGAGTGCTGTCTTACCAATCTGCCTGTCACCAATAATCAGCTCACGCTGTCCACGTCCAACCGGGGTCATGGCATCAACTGCCTTGGCACCGGTGTAGCAGGGCTCATGTACACCCTTACGGGCAATAACACCAGGGGCAAGTACTTCAATTTTAGCGGAAAGCTTTGCGTTAATGTCACCCTGACCGTCGATGGGGAAACCGATACCATCAACAACACGACCTTCCATCTCAGGTCCAACTGGAACCTCAGCGATCTTTCCGGTACGTTTTACCAGGTCACCCTCTTTAATGTTCTCAACAGTACCAAGGATGGCACAACCAACGTTGTCCTCTTCAAGGTTGAGAGCAAGTCCCATAACGCCGCCGGGGAACTCAAGGAGCTCCATGGCCATACAGTTCTGGACTCCGTAAACACGTGCAATACCATCACCAACAGAGATAACGGTACCGGTCTCGTTCAGATCAATACTGGTTTCGTACTCGCCAATCTGATCTTTTATAATCTGACTGATTTCTTCGGCTTTGATTTGCATTTCTACTCTCTCCCCTTAATGGAATCTTTTAAACTAGCAAGTTGTGTTCTGATGCTGCCGTCCAGCTCGAGGTCGCCGACCTTGGCGACAATCCCGCCGATGATCGAAGGATCGATACTGGTGGTCAGCTCCACTGTCTTGCCAGTAAGCTTTTCTAGTGTTGCCTGTACCTTGGCCTGTAATTCCGCACTTAACTCTACTGCTGAGACCACGCTGCCGTGGCTGACATTTTTTTCCTCGTCAACCATGGCCTGAAACTCCTCCGCTATCTCAGGAAGAATCCCAGCGCGTTTTTTCTCCACCAGCAGGTTGAGAAAGTTGGCCATAATTTTTTCAACACCCATGGAGGCAACAATACCTTCCATTACCTTTTCTCTCACATCCAGGGGATAAAGAGGGTTTGTCAGGGCATCTGCCAAATCGGCACCAGAAGCATACAGCTCTGCTACTCCCTGAAGGGCGTCATTATATTCTTCGAGCTTCCCTTCTTCCTTGCCAACAGCGAAAAGCGCCTTGGCATATCGTCGTGCTAAGATTATCTGTTTCACTGTACGGCCCCTACCTTGTCTAAGTAATCTTCAGTAATCTTGACCTGATCCTCTGGGGTCAGATTCTTAACGATTAACTCCTCAGCCATAACTGCAGCCTGCTCAGCGATTTCAACCTTCAGCATACGCTTGGCAGCAGTGATCTCATTGGCGATAGCCATTTCAGCGGAGCGTTTGATATCCTCAGCTGACTGCTCTGCCCTCTCAATGATTTTGGCCTTTTCAATCTCAGCCTGGGCAACTGCCTTTTCCACAATGGTGCCCACATCTTTTTCAACAGATTCGAGCTTTGCGGAGAACTCCTTATACGCCCTTTCAGCATCTGTCTTCTTGGCCTCAAGGTCCTCGAGTTCTTCCCTGACCTGTCTGCGGCGGGCACCGAGGCCATCAGCGATGGGCTTGGCACCGAATTTCACCAGGATAATGAGCAGGACGATGAAGTTCATCACCCTCCAACCCAGGTCCTTCAGTTTGGCTGGTGACAGGCTGTCCACTACTGCATGAGGATCGTCATGTCCTGCGGCCACATCACCATGACCAGCTGCGGCTTCTTCACCATGCACTGCGGCCTCTTCAGCAGCATGCTCGGTTATAATAGCATGACCAGCGTCTGCTTCGCCATGCATCTCAGTAGAGCTATGAGGATCCGCTGTGGGCATCCCCTCCCCTGTTGCAGCAGGATCTGAGGCCCAGGCAACTCCCACTGCCATGGCAAACCACAGAACCAGCGCAAACAGAGCACTCTTTCCGGCTGTTCGCTTCATTCCCCTCATTGTTACAGACTCCTTCCCAAAATTTTTCCTGCCATGGCAGATGCAAATCCGTCAAGTCCAGCCTCAAGCTCTTTACGAGCGGCCTCGACCTGGCTCTTCACAGTTGCCAGCTGCGTATCTTTTTCGGTGTCAGCCTCTGCCTTGATGGCGGCAAGTTTTTCCTCACCTGCGGCTTTGGCTCCGGCGCGTGCCGTATCCAGTGCTGCCTTGGCCTGAGTGGAAGCCTTATGCATTTTCCTGTCTACTTCTTCCTGGCGACGGCGGGCATTGTCCTCATACTTAACTACATCATTTCTCATGCCCTGCAGCTTGGCTGACCTTTCCTTTAAAACTTTCAGAACCGGTTTATAAATAACTCCATTGAGGAGAAACATCAGAACAAAGGCGTTCACGATCTGAAGAAACAGGGTAATGTCCATTGAAACCATTTTTTCCGCTCCTGATTAGTTAGGATAATTCAAAAAATTGACTGAAAAATGAATAGCGATTCACAACACGAAATCCGGTTGTACCTCATCTCTACTACCATGTCAACTTTTTTGTAAAATAGGTTTATGTCTAAAACAGGAAAAAGTAAACAATCCTTTTTAGGTAAAGACTTATTCACTTTTCACCCATTCTAAATAATTTCTCTCGAGCCTAAAAGTAACCTCACACTGTTTGAAACTCCGGCTATTGCCTCATCCAATTTATCCGGCATAGAACCTCCTGCCTGGGCCATATCCGGACGTCCCCCACCTTTGCCCCCCACGACCGAAGCTACCATGTTAATCAACTCCCCAGCCTTAATTTTTCCCGTAAGATCTGTGGAGACAATTGCCAACAGCGCCGCCTTACCATTGATGGCACCTCCTAAAACGGCAACTCCGCTGCCCATATCATCACGAAGTTTGTCCCCAACCTCACGCAAGGTCTTGGGACTGTCCAGGGGAATAACAGCAGCCACCACCTTCACCCCCTCAACCTCCACTGCATCTGCAAGAAGATCCCCAAGCTCTGATGAGGCAAGCTGGGTGGAAAGTTCTGCCACCTGTCTTTCCAGATGTTTATTTGTCTGGATAAGGGCCTCAAGCTTTTCCTCAATCCCATCTGTTTGAACGTTCAGCGTTTCACAGATCGCCTTTTCCCGCCTGACCAATGACTGGACTCGCCTGAGAGCTGTCCTGCCGGTAACAGCTTCTATTCGTCGAACCCCTGCTGCAATCCCTGCCTCTGTAACGATCTGGAAGAGACCGATCTCACCGGTTGCCGCAACATGGGTTCCACCGCAGAGCTCCTTGGAAAATTCTCCCACCGTAACCACCCGCACACTCTCTCCATACTTCTCCCCAAAAAGGGCTGTTGCACCCTCTTCAATCGCTTCCTCCCGATCAAGAACAGCAGTTTGTGCAGGAACATTCTCCCTGATCTTTTTATTGACTCGTTTTTCAACGATCTCAATCTCTTCTAAAGTGAGTGGAGAAAAATGGGTAAAGTCAAAACGAAGACGGGTGGGGGTCACCAGAGAACCTGCCTGCTTGATATGTTCACCAAGGAGTTCTTTCAAGGCCGCCTGCAGAAGATGGGTTGCCGTGTGATTTGCGGCAGTATCCCCACGCTCCCTCTCCGTGACCTGCAGATGAACCTGCGTATCTGCCTGCAGCGTTCCTTCCTGTATCTCCAGTGCATGAAGGATGATCCCCTCCCCTTCACTGAGCGTCCCTTTGATCCTACCCCTGCCGCCTTGCCAGCTGACTTCTCCCCTGTCCCCTGCCTGCCCACCAGACTCGGCATAAAATGGGGTGACATCGGTAAAGAGCTGTCCCCTTTCCCCTGCTGCAAGCTGATCTGCCACATGTCCTTCCTTATCCAGCAGTCCAAGGACCTGCGCATCACAAATCAACCGTTCATAACCGACAAACTCACTTCTCTTACCGCTGTTAATCAGTTCCTTGACGCCCTCACCCAGGAGCCGGACCCCCTCGCCCTTTTGCGAAGCCCGAGACTGGGTTCGCTGTTTTTCCATGGCGGCCTCAAATCCAATAGTATCAAAACCAAGGCCACGCTCAAGGGAGATATCTCGGACAATGTCCACAGGAAAGCCAAAGGTATCATAGAGCTTGAAGATGAACTCGCCTTCAATCACATTCTCCCCAGCCTCATGCAAACGGGCAATCTCCTCATCAAGGAGGGCAAGACCATGCTCCAGGGTTTCACCAAAACGGGCCTCCTCATTGGTCACCACCTTGGTGAGCAGCTCAGCGCAATCGGTAAGATGGGGAAAGGCTTCCTGCATGGTGGCTGTCACTACAGTTGTCACACCATCCATAAAGGCTTTGACAAGTCCCAGGTTACGGCCGTAACGAATGGCCCGACGCATAACCCTGCGCAGCACATACCCACGCCCTTCGTTTGACGGCAGCACCCCGTCAGCCACAAGAAAGGTGGTGGCCCTGGCATGATCGGCAATGACCCGCATGGCTGTGGTATCGGCCTCATCATCACCATATTTTCGTCCGGAGAGTTCCTCAAGTTTTTCAATGAGTGGCTGAAACAGGTCAGTGTCGTAGTTGTTAAATTTTCCCTGCAGGACTGCCGCCACCCGCTCAAGGCCCATGCCCGTATCAATACTGGGCCTGGGTAGAGGTGTCATGGTTCCATCTGCTGAGCGGTTAAACTGCATGAAGACCAGATTCCAGAGTTCGAGATAGCGGTCACAGTCACAGCCCACCGCACAGTCTGGACGATCGCATCCTACCTCGGGTCCCTGATCAATATGGATCTCGGAGCACGGCCCGCAGGGTCCAGTGTCCCCCATGGCCCAGAAGTTGTCCTTTTCACCCAGGCGCACAAGATGCCCTTTGGGCAGATCCTCTACCTTTTCCCAGAGTTCAAATGCCTCGTCATCATCATTAAAGACTGAGACCCAGAGCTGCTCAGCCGGAAGCCCCAATTCTTTCACCAGGAAATCCCAGGCAAAACGGATGGCATCTTCTTTGAAATAGTCACCAAAAGAAAAGTTGCCCAGCATCTCAAAAAATGTGTGATGCCGGGCGGTATAGCCGACATTTTCCAGGTCGTTATGCTTGCCTCCTGCTCTGACACAGCGTTGACTGGTAACAGCACGATTATAGTCCCGCTTCTCCTCACCCATAAACACCGTCTTAAACTGCACCATGCCGGCATTGACAAAGAGCAGGGTAGGATCGTCCTTGGGGACCAGGGAAGAGCTGTCCACCCGGGTGTGATTATGTTTCTCAAAGTACTCGATGAAGCGTTTACGAATCTCATTTCCTTTCATGGCAGTAACTCAATAAAGCGAAATTGATAAAAGAGAAAACAGGTCTGGATACAGAAACCTGCTTTCGAACAATTGCAGGGAGCCAGTTAGACGATATGGGGAAGCACAGCCTTGAATTCCGGTGTTCCGGCCCTTGCCAGCAGTTCGTAGATAATCATTTCAGCAGGTCCAACAGCTGCTCCCATTGCCTGCAACCTGGCAAGTCCCAGGCTGGAATTCTTTTCCTTGCGAGATGAGACCCCGTCAGCCACCACCCAGGGTGTGATACCACGATCGAGCATCCCCATAGCAGTCTGATAGATACAGATATGGGTCTCAACCCCTACAAGGATGCCGGTATGTATGGAAGCGGGTAAAGCAGATACCAGTGCCTTGGTCTCAGGATTGGCCAATGCGTTGAACTCTGTCTTATCAGGCCTGACCACACCTTCCATCAGTTCTTCAAGTTCCGGAACATAGGGTCCCAGCCCCTCTTTATACTGAGTATTGGCCACAATCGGGATACCGATAATTTTGGCGCAATGCACCATGATTTTGATGGTCTCCACCACCTGTTCCGCCCCATGAATCTGGCTCATCAGACGTTCCTGGGGATCGATGATGTGGAGATAACAATTTTGCGGGATAAGAAGCTGTCTGGTCATAGCGATCCGGGTGAAGAGGTTTACGGAATAAAGAAAAATAACGAACATTCCACAGCGAAGGCTCAACGGTGAATACTTAAAACAAAAAAACGCATCCGTAAAGAATACGGATGCGTTTTTTCTGCCCTGAGGCAGATATACTACTTACTAAAGAATCAGTGATCTACTGCAGAGCTTGATCCCATGGGAACACGAATGTCCTCAACAAGGTGCTGAATATGCTCAGGCGGTGCCTTGGTAACACTGGACACGGAGAGAGCAACAGCAAAGTTGATCATAGCACCGATTGCACCAAAGGAACCGGGAGAGATACCCAACAGCCAGTTGGAAGCATTGTCTGCAGCCATGGCTGTGCCGGGAATAAAGAACCAGCCCTTGAACCAGAAGATGTAGACAAGAGTAGTTCCAAGACCTGCAAGCATTCCACATACTGCGCCGGTGTTATTCACACGCTTAGCGAATATTCCCATCATCAGAGCAGGGAAGATTGAGGATGCTGCCAGACCAAAGGCAAGAGCCACGACCTCGGCCGCGAATCCGGGAGGATTCAGTCCAAGATATCCCGCCACCACAATGGCACCGGCCATGGCAATACGTCCAGCCATCAGCTCGGTCTTATCATCAATGTCTTTGGCAATAATACCCTTCACGATATCATGAGAGATCGCAGAAGAGATGGCCAGAAGCAGTCCAGCGGCCGTGGAGAGCGCAGCAGCGATACCACCGGCAGCAACAAGTGCAATGACCCAGTTAGGCAGATTGGCAATCTCAGGATTAGCAAGAACCATGATATCACGGTCAACTTTGACCATTTCATTTTCGATGACTTTACCATCAGCATCTGTACCAGTATAGTTTTTACCAACATACTGAATACGTCCGTCACCATTCTTGTCTTCATATTTCAACAGACCAGTTTTTTCCCAGTTGGTAAACCAGGCAGGAAGCGCATCAATTTTCAAGTTCTGAGAAGTATCAGGTGCGATGGAATCGGCCTGAATAGTATGAATCAGATTCACACGGGCCATGGCACCCACTGCAGGAGCAGTGGTGTACAGGATCGCGATGAAGACCAGTGCCCAACCGGCAGAGGAACGGGCATCACGTACCTTGGGTACGGTGAAGAAACGGGTAATAACATGGGGAAGGCCTGCAGTACCAATCATCAGCGACATGGTAAGGAGAAACATATTCAATGTACTCCCCTTCTGCGTCGTGTAGGCTGCAAACCCTAGATCCACCAAGGTCTTATCAAGTTTATCCATGAGAAACACTCCTGAGCCATCGGCCATGGTTGAACCAAGTCCAAGCTGAGGAATAGCATTTCCGGTGAGTTGCAGGGAGATAAAGATGGCAGGTACGGTGTAGGCAAAAATTAAAACACAGTACTGGGCAATCTGGGTATAGGTAACGCCTTTCATTCCACCAAGAACTGCGTAGATGAACACGATTCCCATACCAAGAAACAGGCCATAGTTAAAAGGAATCTCAAGGAAACGGGAAAAGGCAACACCAATACCCTTCATCTGGCCGATAACATAGGTAAGGGATGCAACAATCAGACAGATAACAGCCACAACCCGGGCAGTCTGAGAGTAGAACCTGTCACCAATGAACTCAGGCACAGTGAATTTTCCATACTTTCTGAGATAGGGCGCAAGGAGCATGGCAAGCAGACAATAGCCACCAGTCCAACCCATGAGATAAACAGATGCGTCATAGCCCTTAAAGGCAATGAGGCCGGCCATGGAGATAAATGAGGCAGCAGACATCCAGTCAGCACCTGTGGCCATACCATTCAGGACAGGATGCACCCCCCTGCCGGCGACATAAAATTCACCGGTGGTGGCAGCACGAGCCTTAATAGCAATAAAGATATAGAGGGCAAAGGTCGCCCCGACGACGGCATACGTCCATACTTGTAGATTAGTCATTCCTTGATCTCCCCTCAGTCTTCGTGGACGTTAAATTTACGGTCAAGCTGATTCATACGCCAGGCGTAGAAAAAGATCAGGGCCACGAAGGTGTAGATAGAACCTTGCTGGGCAAACCAAAAACCAAGTGGATAACCACCTAAAATACGGATGCTGTTCAGCTGCTCGGCCAACAAAATGCCGAATCCGAATGAGACCACGAACCAGACGATAAGACATCCGATCACAAGTCGGATGTTCGCCTGCCAATACTTCTGAGCGTCACTCATAACTTTTTCTCCTTCTCATAGGAATTATAATAAAACTTCTTCTCTTCTTAGAGCCAGGTTCTATACCACAGCCCTTTTATTCGTGTCAATGCCTGAAAATAAAAATCAAACCTGGTCACGCCATAATATTACCTAATATCGGAAACTTCCAACCCTCCCTGACTGAAAGATATCCTTTAATGTAACAAGACCGCCCTTACGAAATTTTTTGATAAAATACAGAAAAAGATAGGCGGTCTGCAGGGCATCTTCCAGGGCATCGTGGGGCTTAAACTCAGGAAGATGATACTCCCGGCCCAGATCATCCAGATTGTAGCTGGTCATCCTGGGATTATGCTCATGATAATGACCAAGCTGTACCCGCTTATATCCTTGAGCCATACGCATGGTGTCTACTCCGGGATTGGAAAGGGTACCGCCCATGACCTCCCTGGTGGCCTTGTTCAGAAAATACATGTCCAGTGGAAGATGATGGCCCACCAGCAGACTCCCGTGAATATACTCCACAAATCTTGGCAACACCTCTTCTATGGGTTCTACATTTTCGAGCTGTTCCGGAGTGATACGATGCACAAGGGTCGCTTGCGTGTGATCAAGACTTTTGGGCCGTATAAAACTATGGAACATGGATGACAGATCAATCTGCAGATCCCTTATCATCACAGCGCCAATGGAAATCAGTTCATCTTTTTTTTTATTCAACCCGGTAAGTTCAGTATCACACACCACAAAGCTATACTCGCTCAGTGGCCGTCCCTGATCAAAATCCGCAAAAAACTTTTTATTGGCCTGCAGTAATGGATCAGGACTCCCAAACCAGCTGCCGGGCTTCAGCAAATCAATCATTGTCAGGCAACCGGATACATTTTATCAAGCACCGAATAGAGTCGTTCAATAACCGTAAAGGCATCTTTCAGCATCCGCCTTTCAAGCTCAGAGAGCTGTTCCGGATTAATATGATTATCGGGTAAAACCCCCTCCTCAATCTGCCTTAACTGATGAATAAGCCGCTGCTGCATCTGCAGCTCATAGGCATCATTGGCAGAAGCCCATACTTCATGGCTGACAAAATCAGCAGCAAGGAGTGCTTTCAATCGTGCAAGGGTATTGGTTTCACTGATCCCATGTTTCAAGGCCAGTACCCGCGCGAAATTCACAAAAGGTGTCAGGCCCTGACGTTTTATATCAAGTTGGTTTTTGTGCTCTCCGTCCCTGTCCACAATAAAATTCTTGAAAAATGAGAGCGGTATGCGGGTGGACATGCACTGACGAGCCAGGTGAAAAAGAAAGATATCCTGCTTCCTCGCTTCCCTGTTGAGATGTTTGCGCAGATCCCGGGCCAGGCGGTGATCACCAAAACCGGAACGAAAATCAAAAAAGATTGTCGCATGTAAGAGTTCCGTGGGATCCGGAGCACTGATCCAGGTGGTAAAATAGCCCTTCCACACCGACAGGGGCTGGCACCACTTCGGATTCGTTGCCATGATTTCACCGGGACAGAGGGGGTAGCCGCAGTTCACCAGATGGTCAATGGCTTTTGCTGCAAACTCCTTAAAATATGTTTTCACCGCAGCCTTTTCCTCGTCATTTGCAGGATCAGCATAGAGGATGGCATTGTCCTGATCTGTCTTAAAGGTCTGCTCCCGTCTTCCCTCACTGCCCATAAGCAGCCAGCAATAGGGCACCGGCGGCGGCCCAAGCTCCTCTTCCAGCAGGGTGAGCATACGTTCCAGGATATGATCGTTTAAAATGGCGATCATCTGGGTAATGTTGCCGGCCTTTGCCCCTTCTTTAATCAGGCCGCGAATAACCTCTGGAATCTTCTGAGCCAGAACATACAATCCACTGATCTTCTGCTGGCCGCGAATCTCTTTAAATAGATAATAGGGCGAATGCCCCTGCAGCAGCATAATATCATGGGAGGTAACCACGCCAATGACACGACCGCCACGTTCGACTGCCAGATGATGAATGGAAGTGGACATCATCTTCAAAAGGACATCAAAACAGAGGGACTGGGAAAGCACTGTCTGCACAGGCCCTGTCATGATCTCTTTCACAGGAAGATTGTAATCCAGCCCTGCTGCTACCACCTTCCCTCGAAGATCACGGTCGGTGATAATGCCCACGATATTCTCTTCATCATCAGGATCATGAACAAGAAGGCTCCCCACCCGATATTCAGCCATACTGGCTGCTGCTTGCTGAATGGAGCTTGTACTTGAGACCTTACGCAGAGTCTTTACCAGGTCGCCAACTTTTACAGAGAAGAGGTAAAGATCATCGCCGCTGCGCTTGGATACCTTGTGATAGCGCAGTTCATTGTAGGCAGTATTGACAATTTTCTCAGAAAAACTCTTCAGGTAATAGTGAGCAAAAGCGGGCCGCTGCTCCACAAGTTTCAGGAAAATCTCACGGGGCAGGAGAAAACAGAAGGTATCTTCCACTGTTTCGATGTTCAGGTTTGCCGGGGTTCCGCGAATAATCCCCAGGGCCCCGATATAATCTCCTTCGCCGCGAAAATCCTTGAGAGTAACCTCTCCCTGCTCATCTTCAATAAAAGCCTTTACCCCACCTCGCTGGATCAGATAGAGATGCGTTATCTCCGTCTCACCACTGGTGAGAAGGCGGGTTCCCTTGGGGTAAAAATCAACACGGCAATGACGGGCAAGGTCATTCAGGGTTGCATCATCCAGAGAATTGAACGGCATGATCCCCTTAAAAAAGGCAACCGCCATTTCAGGTGCTACGACATGGACATCAGCATTCTGTGACATTCATTAACCCGTGTTAAATCTCCAGGAGACTGTCCGAGAATGCACTTTTCACCCAACTCTTCGTTATCCTGGAAAAACAATGCTCGGAATATCAACTACATGCCTGCGCTTATTTTTCCAGGATGCCTCGATTTGAGAAAAAATTGCTATTCTCGGACAGCCTCCTATCAACAAAAAAGCGGGATTCTCTTAAAAAGAAAATCCCGCTTTTCACGCTACCCTACAGTTCTAAAAAATATAAAAAACTGCTTTTTTCGAACTGTATTTTTCATAAATAATAGATCCTGGAGACAGATTAAATTTTTCCACTGAACTAAGGGGACTGAATTTTTTTCGAGTCTTTTCCAAAAATTATTCTGTCTCCCGACGTTTAAGCAAGGAAAAATAAAATCAGTCCCTTACGTATTGTGCCAAAACACAAGCACCTGAACAGTTACTTATTTGCTATCCAGTGCTTTCTTGCCATTAATCAGATCTTCAACAACTGAAGGATCAGCAAGGGTTGAGGTGTCGCCAAAATCCTTGAAGTCATTGGCGGCAATCTTTCTCAGCACACGGCGCATGATCTTTCCACTTCTGGTCTTGGGCAGGCCGGGCGCATACTGAATTGCATCCGGTGTTGCAATGGGTCCAATCTCTTTACGAACATGCATTCTCAGCTCTGCAAGCAGCTCAG
>DAOVAI010000142.1 GCA_030671085.1 Pseudomonadota bacterium
GAGGAAAAAACAGGTGAAAAAAGAACCCTGTCCGGAGAGGTCTGGAAGATGCCGGAAAAATCTTCTGAAGATGATACCTCTGCGCAAGTTTCCCCTGCCCCCGATGATGAACCTCACGACGGTGAAGAAACTACCACTACCTACTTACGGGAAATGGGACGGTTTGATCTCCTGACCCCCGAAGAAGAAGCCAAATATTCAAAGTCGATTCGTCAAGGCTTTGATTCCATCATTGATGCGATAAGGATAGATAAATCTGGAGTCAATGAACTCCATCTCCTTCGAACCCGCATTGCCTTATGGGAAAAGCGGGACCCTACCCTGAAGCCGAAAAAACAGCAGCTCAACTTCATGCGCTACAGTGTGAGTAGTGCGGCCAAGAAATATTCGGATTCAACGGACTTGATTCAACTGCAGACCAAGATGGAGGCCTATTCCCGTTCCATTGAAGTAGCCAAGGATTGCATGATCCGGGCTAATCTGCGCCTGGTGGTCTCCATTGCCAAACGATATATGCACCAGGGACTGACCCTTGCCGATCTTATTCAGGAGGGCAACCTTGGCTTGATGCGGGCGGTCTTTCGTTTTGATTATACCAAGGGCAATAAGTTTTCCACCTATGCCTCCTGGTGGATTCGTCAGGCCATTACCCGTGCCATTCTTGATAAGACCCGGACTATTCGTCTTCCTGTTCACTTCCTTGAATTGCGCAGCCAGTTTTTCAAGGCCTTTTATGCACTGTATAAAGAACTTGGCAGGGAACCGACGCCCCTGGAGATCTCCAAGACTACAGAGCTCCCCATGGATAAAATTCTCGCCATTCTTGAGGCTTCCAGAGAACCGATTTCCCTGGAAACACCCGTAGGTGACGACGATTCCACCCTGGGCGACTTTCTCGAAAATCAGGAGTCCCAGTCACCCTATGAGGCGGTGCAGACCAGAGAACTGGCCGGCCGGGTAACAGAAATTCTTTCCACTTTGACCGACAGAGAAGAAAAGATTATTCGTCTTCGTTTTGGTATTGGAGAAAAGGCTGAATATACCTTGGAAGAGATCGGAAAACGTTTTAATGTGTCACGAGAGCGTATCCGACAGATTGAGAAGAAGGCCTTGAATCGCTTGCGACATTCCAGCAGACGGGACAAGTTGAAATTCTTTTTAGACTAATTAATCACAGGAAGTGAGATAAAGGCCGGGTATATTGCCCGGCCTTTTTTTATGATCATGAAGAATTTTATAGAAAAAGCAGGCTTTGGCGACATCCTGGAAAAGGTAGAGGCAGGTGAACGTCTGTCCTGTAACGATGGGATCAGACTCTTTAACTCCAATGATATCCTGGCCCTGGGATATATGGCCAATCTGGTGCGGAACCGGATAAATGGGGACAAGGCCTACTTTATTTATAACCAGCATATCAACTACTCCAACATCTGCACCAATCTCTGTAAGTTCTGTGCCTTTGGAAAAGACAAGAGTTCAGAGCAGGCCTATGAGATGGATCTTGAGACGGTAAAGCAGAAAGTGCAGGACCGTCTGGACGAACCCATCACCGAGATCCATATGGTAGGCGGTATACATCCGGATCTGCCTTTTTCCTATTACACTGATCTTTTAAAAGGGATCAAAGAAGTTCGGCCCGAGGTTCATATCCAGGCATTTACCTGCGTGGAGATTGCCCATTTGGCTGGCCTTGCAGGTAAATCTGTGGGTGATACCCTGGAGCTCTTAAAGGATGCTGGACTGGGTTCCATACCAGGTGGCGGGGCTGAGGTCTTTGCCCCCCGAATCCGTGAGATTACCTGCGAGAAGAAACTTCCTGGTAAAGAGTGGCTCGAAGTTGCCAAAATTGCCCACCGTCATGGCCTGCATACCAATGCCACCATGCTTTACGGACATATTGAGACCATGGAAGAACGTATCGAACATCTTGATGCCCTGCGTCTGGCCCAAGACGAAACCAAGGGCTTCCTGGCCTTTATTCCCCTTGCCTTTCATCCGAAAAACACAGAGATGTCATCCCATTCCAGGACCACTGGTATCGATGATCTGAAAAGTGTCGCTGTTGCCAGGCTCATGCTTGACAACTTTCCCCACATCAAGGCCTACTGGGTCATGATCGGGCCAAAACTTGCCCAGATTGCCCTCTCCTTTGGAGCCGACGACATGGACGGCACCGTGAAGGAGGAGGTGATCACCCATATGGCTGGAGCAGAGACCGAACAGGCCATTGGCTCCACCACCCTGGTGAAGCTCATCAAGGAAGCGGGCAGGGTGGCCATTGAGCGGGATACTCTGTACAATACCATCCAGACTCACGCGTGAATCGAGGCGAACCCATGCAGGATCAGGTGATGAAGGATATTCAGGAAAAGGTGTTGGCAGGCCGCAGGATCAGTGACGAGGAATTTCTGGTTTTAGACAAAGAGGCGGATCTGTATCAGCTCGGCTTTCTTGCCAATGCCATACGAGAACGACTGCATCCGGAAAAGCTGGTCACCTACGTCATTGACCGCAATATCAACTACACTGATATCTGTGTCTCAGCCTGTAAGTTCTGTGCTTTTTTCAAGGCACCTGAAGACAAGACAGGATACCTGCTCAGCCACGAAGAGCTGGAACAGAAGATTCGTGAGACCCAGGATCTTGGTGGAACTCAGATTCTGTTACAGGGCGGACTTCACCCGGATCTATCTCTTGAGTACTACGAAGATATGCTTCGCTTCATGAAGAAGACCGGCATCCATATACACGGTTTTTCCCCCCCTGAAGTATATCACTTTGCAGCCATTTCCGAACTGCCGGTTGCAGAGGTGTTGACTCGTCTGATAGCTGCCGGCCTTGACTCTATCCCAGGCGGCGGGGCAGAGATTCTCTGTGACAGGGTGCGTGAATCCACTGCACCCAGAAAATGCAGCGCTGATCAGTGGATAGAAGTCATGGAAGAGGCACATAGACAAGGGCTTCGCACCACGGCCACCATGATGTTCGGCCACATAGAGACTGCAGAAGAACGTTTGGAGCATCTCCGCCGTCTGCGTGAACTGCAGGATCGTAGCAAAGGATTTACCGCCTTTATCCCATGGCCCTTTCAGCCGGATAATACTGCGCTTGTAGAACAGGCTGCAATTGAAAAGACCACAGGTCTTGGCTATCTGCGAATGCTGGCTCTGTCGCGCATCTACCTGGATAATTTCAACAACGTCCAGGCCTCCTGGGTGACCCAGGGCCCCAAGATAGCCCAGCTTTCCCTCTACTTTGGTGCCAATGATTTTGGTTCCACCATGATTGAGGAAAATGTTGTAGCAGCTGCCGGAATCAGTTTTAGACTTTCCGAACAGGAAATCAGGCATCTGGTCACTGATGCTGGTTTTGAGCCGCATCAGCGTCTGATGGACTACACCCTCGTTTCCTGATTGCCAGCCATGTCTCCTTCTCCTGTGCATGCCCAGGGTGTAGACAGTGCTCATGACTGTCGTATTCTCAGGGCTCCATGGGTCGTCCCTGTCAGTTCCCCGGTTGTGCAAGACGGTGCTGTTGTAGTTAATCGCAACAGAATCCTGGCTGTTGGTCCTTTTTGCGAACTTTCTCCTCATTATCCTGATCTTCCCCTTACCTCCTGCCAGGGAGTATTGCTGCCTGGACTGGTCAACGGACATATCCATCTCGATCTCTCGGTCATGGGAACCGTGCAGCCAGACTCTCCTGATTCCAGCATGTGTGACTGGATCCAGAAGCTTCTGCAAAGGCGAGAGGCCGCCAAGGTTTCACAGGAGGAGATAGAGACTGCTGCTGAGAAGACCATCTGCGATCAGTACGCTTCAGGAGTTGGACTGATGCTCGATATAGGGAATATTGGACTCCAGCGCCGAGATTGCAAGCCGGTTGAGATCCTCTCTCTTCTGGAAATGCTCGCTCCTTCTCAGGCTGCCCAGCGAGCAGTCATAGATATTATTTCTGATTTTTCAAGTGACTTTCCTGTAACCGGCCATGCCCCCTATTCAACAGGCCCGAATCTGTTGAAATTTATAAAAAAACGCTGCAGGCAGCAGGAAACAATTTTTTCTCTCCACCTTGCGGAAAATATTGATGAAGCCCTGCTCCTTGGCAAAGGAGAAGGCTGCTTTGCCAAATTCCTCCAGGAACGTGGCGGATTAGACGGGACCTTTCCTGTTGCAGGAATTGACAGCAGAGGTGTGGTGGGGTACTTAGAGAATCTGGGCATTTTGGATGATAAGACGCTCTGTGTCCACTGTGTGCACATAGATGACAGGGAGATACAGGTGCTGGCAGGAACTGGGACCCATGTCTGCCTGTGTCCCGGGAGTAACCGTTTTCTTGGCGTCGGCACTGCTCCTCTGGAGAAAATTCTGGCAGCAGGAATACTTCCGGCCTTAGGGACTGATTCCATTGCCTCCAATCCGGTCCTGGACCTATGGCAGGAGATGTCCATTCTTGCTCAGGAGCATCACCGTGTGGATCCGGCCACAATACTTGCCATGGCAACTCTTGGTGGAGCCAAAGCACTGCACAGGGAAACAGATCTTGGCGCTCTTGCTCCAGGCCGTAGAGCACGCTTTCTCCACGTTGAAGGGAGAGAGTATGAAAAGGCAGAGGATGCGGATCAGCTGTTGCAGCGGTTGATTTCATGCGGGCGGCCTGAATCCATTTCCTGGATCGGGGATGAGTAGCCGTTCTGCTGAAGGGGCTTGAGTTTTCTATGGATAGAGAAAATAGAGGGGCAAGGATCGGGATGGTCAATTTTATCAACACCGCCCCAATTTACGAGACCTGGAAAAAACGGATGCACCCGCGGGCGTGGACGGTGGTGGAGGCCCCTCCTTCCACTTTGAACAAGATGCTCGCAGCAGGGGAACTCGACCTCGGTTTTGTCTCTTCCTATGAGTATGCTGTCCGGCCCCAGGAGTATCGCATTTTAGGAGATCTTTCCATCAGTGCCAATGGTTCAGTGGGGTCCGTGTTCCTCTTCTCCCGCGTTGACCCGGCAAGGCTTGGCGAGCATACGGTTCTTCTCAGTGGCCAGTCCCAGACTTCTATCTCTCTGGTAAAAATTATCCTGGAAGAATTTTATCAGGTACGGCCGAAGTATGTGGTGGGGGATGTGGCAAGTGAGGCATCAGCTCAGGCCGGTGGGGTCTTAGCCATTGGAGATGAGGCGCTACGTCTTGCTGCAGGCCGTGAGTTCCCTTATCAGCTTGACCTGGGAGAGGTCTGGTGTCGTCATACTGCCCTGCCTTTTGTCTTTGCCGTCTGTGCTGTCAGAGAAGAATTCTGCAGGAGATCACCGGAAACGGTTGCCGCAATCCACCGGGAATTTCTCTTTTGCAGGGGAGAGGGCAGGCAGAAACTGGAATCCATCTGCCAAAAAGTGGCCCCGCGTATTCCCATGCACCCGGATGAGTGCTATGTTTATCTTCGTGCCATTGAATATGACCTGGGAGAGCGCAAGCAACTGGCCCTGGAACGTTTTTTTCAATACCTGATCGATCGCAATGAAGCTTCTGTTGCATCACTTCCTTTGAAAATAGTAGAAGTGAATAGTTGATGGCGTCGTAAAAACTCTTCATCTGGTTAGCTTGGTCCGCCCCCATGTTCATCACGTTCCCCCCATCAAAAGAAAATATTCTGCTCTTCCTGATCGCCTCCTTGTCTGTTTTTTAATTACAGGCGGTCCTTGTTTGAACCGGCCTTGCTCAATATGTGCAATACCCAGTATGCGCTGAAGGCCGCGGCAAGGTGTTTGAGCGAGTGCCCGCTGACCGTTGAGAGTTGATAAACCAAGGTATCGAGGAATTCAAACAGTTTTGCAAGTCCATAGCCGGCTCCAATGACAATGATGTCTGACGTTTTAATTGATTGAGATGGCCAAGAAATAATGATAATCGGAATGACAAGTATGGGCAGAAACTGGGTGATGACGTACAGGCGCAGGTCACCTGCTCCGAACTGTTCAGTGATGATCCAGTACAGCACGCTGAACAGTCCAAACAGAACAAGTGGGGCCAGCAGCTGTCTGCCCAATTTGCTGCTGACAAATGCACCGATGACAATGGCCAGAAACGCCATGAAACCAAGGGCCATTGACAATCGGTCCCAGAACAGGCCCCAGTTGTCGGGCTCCAGATGATAGTACGCTGAACTTATGCCGGTAAACAATATACCGACAAAAAAGAGGGTATAGGCCGCCCTGTTTCCTGCAAGCGCAAGGCAATTCTGCATCGTTACACACCGGTGCAAGCCGAAGATGCCCACAAGGACAAACGGAAGGTTTGAAATGACATTCCAGAAGTTGGGGAGTGTGAGCAAGGTTCGCTGGTCGGCAAAATAATGGTATGATGGTTCCTGGGCAATCGGCCCGTACCAGACAAGACAACCAATGGTGAGACAGCTCAATGCGGCAATGAGT
>DAOVAI010000063.1 GCA_030671085.1 Pseudomonadota bacterium
TTAAGGAATGGGTAACCGGGTTCCCGACTATTCCGTAGAGCAGAGTCTTCCCATTGATGATCATTTTCTATGTCCCCATCAATGCGTAAATTTCACGTAATGTGTTCACAGACAACTGTCCTGGAGCTGTCGCTTCTTGCTCATTTACTGCGCAGTAAGTCATGTACCCACCAAGATCGCAAGTAGCAACCCGACTGATCACACCCGGCCGCCCCATACAAAAGGCAATCAGGGGAAACCTAAGTTGTTCGGCCACTTCCTGCAGCTGCAAGACCCTCAGTACATCCTGGTGGGAATGAGCTGTGGTGATAATCTTGCCGATATCTGCACCCTTATCCTGCATCATGGCCATCCGTCCCACCAGTTCTTCGCGCGTTGGAGTATCCTGAAAATTATGCCAGGACAGGATTAATTTTGTGCTGCTCTGTTGCAAAGCTTCACGCATTTTCTGATGAGAATCATCAGGTGCAAGCAACTCAAGATCAACGTATCCGCAGTTTTCTGCTACAGCTTCAAGGAGTGCCCCCATGCGTTCTTCTTCGCCTCCTGCAAATTTTCCACCTTCCCACACAGGCCGGTTGGTAAAGAGCAAAGGCTTGCGCAAAAGAGTGAGGAAAGGTGAGACAGCAGGAAGTGCCAGGCAGTCGAGACGAATTTCGAGAACATCGGCCTCTGCGGCAACAGAGTCTGCAATGGCCAAAGCATCATCAATAGTTTCACGACCAATAGAGACACAGATTCGAGGATGAAATTTCATATGTGCGTTACTTTTTATGTTTTTCAGCAATTTTTATGGCCCAGGCAACAAGCAGCGAGACCACAGTGAAATCATCGAGGAATCCAAAGCCTATAATCCAGTCCGGGACAAGGTCAAAAGGAGAGAGAAGATACACAATGGCAAAGCCAAGGATAGCTTTCACTTTCCATGGCGTATCTCTACGAAAAAGGAGCTTTGCCCAGGATTCTATTCGGGTCCACAAACGCATTTTTGTCTGCGGGGGAGTATTGTTAGGTGACATGGTTTCTAGTCAGCAAGGATGAGACCACCGATCAGCTCCCGTACCGACTGTAACCGCTGATCAGCCACATAGCGGCTTATCCCTTCCACCGCCTCTTCACTGGCCCTGGGATTGACAAAATTTGCGGTCCCGATCTGTACTGCAGTGGCTCCGGCCAGCATAAATTCCAGCACATCCTCAGCGGTTTCAATGCCACCAATACCGATCACCGGAATAGAGACAGCTTGTGCCACCTGGAAAACCATGCGCAGTGCCACTGGCTTGATGGCAGGTCCGGAAAGGCCGCCGATGACATTGGCAAGTTTTGGCCGCCTGCTGCGATGATCAATGGCCATACCGATAAGGGTATTAATAAGTGACACTGCGTCAGCCCCAGCCTCTTCCACACCACGGGCAATAAGGGAGATATCAGTGACATTGGGAGAGAGCTTGACAATGACCGGCACAGAACAGCTTTCCTTCACTGCCTTAGTCACGCTGGCGGCCATCTCAGGGACTGTGCCAAAGGCCACACCGCCCTTTTTCACATTGGGGCACGATATATTGACCTCAATGGCAGCAATCCCTTCCACGTCGGCGAGCCGCTCACTGATCTCCCGGTACTCCTCCAGGGTGTCCCCCAGAATATTGACCACCACCGGCACATTCACACCGTTTAAGGAGTCCATCTTCTCGGAAATAAATCGATCCACCCCCACATTCTCCAGGCCAATGGCATTGAGCATGCCGCAGGAGGTCTCAACAATTCGGGGTGGCGGATTTCCGGCACGGGGCAGCAGGGAGATCCCCTTGACCACTACGGCTCCCAGGCGATGGAGGTTGACATAGGGCTCAAACTCCTTGGCATAGCCAAAGGTACCCGAGGCAGTCATGATCGGATTTTTCAGGGTCAGGGATCCGATAGAGACCTGGAGGTCAACGGCCGGGGTCTTAGAGTCTACAAATTTCATATAATAGTTCACCAAAAGCTATAAACATTGCAACAACTCAAAGCTGCCATAGCAGGTCCTCGGCATCAAATACAGGACCGTCTGAACAGGAATGGCCATAGCCCCCCTTTTTCAGGGGTACAATACAACCGAGACAGGCACCCATACCACAGGCCATGGCGGTCTCTACCGAGACCTGGCAGCCATACTTCTTGCTCCGGCAAAAGAGATAGACTGCGGCCATCATCGGTTTGGGACCGCAGACATAGGTCATGCACTCCGGCCCCAGATCAAGGGATTTCAAGACATCGGTGAGCAGTCCATGGTGACCGAGGGATCCATCATCAGTGGCTGCGTGGACCTTCAATCCCAGGTCCGCAAAATCATCAATCAGGGGTTGCAATTCCTCACGGTTCCTCGCCCCCAAGACAACCAGCGGACGTTGGTCTACACCGTTCTGCAGAATTCGTTTACCGAGAAAGAGCAGAGGAGCAATCCCCATCCCTCCACCAACCAGGCAGGCAGGACGACTTGTGTCGATCCGATATCCGCTCCCAAGCGGTCCCAGAACCGACAGACATTCCCCCTCCCGGCAATGGGAAAGAAGATCTGTTCCCCGCCCCACCACCTTAAACAGGATCTGAAAATGACCATCACTGCTTGTCTGTGAAATGGAGAACGGCCTACGCAAGAGTGGATCGTTGGTTTCTCCGGTGCGTATCATGACAAACTGCCCAGGACTGGCAACAGAGGCAATATTTGGCGCATCCAAAGTTAAGCGAACGATATCCGACGTCAAACGGTCTATACGGATAATCTGTGTTTTTTCCTGGATTTGAGACATGGTTAGAGCTACATTAAAGAAAAAGTCGGAATCTTAACAACAATGACAGGAAATAAAGAGACAGGGTACTATTACCCTGCCCTGTTGCTCCTAGCTGTCCACAATCAATATAAAACGGTTCTCCTGATGGATCTCACAAGTCTTTATACAGTCACCGCCCTGCTCTTCGGGGCCATAATCGGGAGCTTTCTCAACGTAGTCATCCTTCGCCTTCCAAGAGACGAGGCATCCATTGTCTTTCCCGCCTCCCACTGTCCCGCATGTCTGAGCGAACTGCACTGGTTTGAGAACATCCCCATACTCAGTTATCTTTTCCTGCAGGGACGCTGCAGCCATTGCAAGAAGAAAATATCTCTCCAGTATCCCTTTGTTGAACTGAGTATGGCCCTGCTCTCTGCCGCCCTGGTTCACAAATTCGGCATGAGCGTGACCACAGCCGGCTATTTTCTCTTCTCTGCGGCCCTGCTGGTCATTATCTGGATAGATATCCACCACCAGATTATCCCGGATGTCATCTCCTTGCCCGGAATCGTGATCGGCCTGCTCTTTTCCCTGGTCAGCCCTGCGCTGCACTGGAGTGAGTCTCTGATCGGCATCCTCGTGGGAGGAGGAATACTCTACGCAATCGCCCTGCTCTATTATTTGTGGCGCCGGGTAGAGGGGATGGGAGGAGGAGATATTAAATTACTGGCCATGATCGGTGCCTTCCTTGGCTGGCAGGCCCTGCCTTTTGTTGTCTTTGCAAGCTCGCTGAGCGGTACCGTCATTGGCCTGCTGGCCATGATCAAGCAGAAGAAGGGGGGGCAGACGCGCATTCCTTTTGGCCCTTTTCTCTCCCTCGCTGCCCTTGCCTATCTTTTTTTCCAAGAGCAGATCTTTCAGTTGTATCAGTTGTACCTCTCTGTCTCTTTCCCGTCCTAAACTATACGTATCTCGAAATCCCCTCAGACCGTTTCCGTTGGGATCGGTGTCTCAAAATGGAGTTGTGCCAACTCCTTGTCGGACAGAATATCACGCCCAAGATTCTTCCCCAGCTTACGGGCCGTTGCGATCTGCTGTCTGGAATGACCATATTTTGGGTAAAACCTGCGAAACCAGCCTGAGCCACGTTCAGGCATTTTCCCGGCCAGCTTGAGAAACACCCCAACCGTGCGCCACGGTTCCGGGGTTGGATGGGAAAAAACAATGGGATCAACGACACACGCTGCACCGCATTTTTTCAACAGTGAACGCAGTCCCCAAAAATGGACACGCCAGTAGCCACGACAAGAGATAAAAGGAAGGATTGTTTGCCCGGCGAACAGTTGCTTCCCATCCCGATCAAGCAGGGAGAGAACAGGTCCGGCAGGATTGTAGGACCATGTCGGTCCTGCCAGAATAATCATGTCCCACTGCTGAAAACAGATCTCAGGTAACGGCTTGATGGGATAGCGCTTACGGAAAAAAGTCTGGAACATCATCAGCACGGTTGAGGGAATAGTGCCAATGGGAAAACGGAGCTCCCGAACAGGAAACAACCTCTCCCAGGTCAGATCAATATGCTCTTCCTCCAAGCCCTTGACCAGCTCTTTAAGGAGGTTTCTTGTCTGATGACTATAGGAGTAAGATAGGAGTAAGATCCTTTTTTTTGCCACGATGCTCCTTGCTTCTGCACATTAAGAGAGAGAACCACGTTTGACAAGTTCGTAAAAACTGAAAATTTCAGATGGCTAAGTAAAAAACTTTAGATGCGAGGCGCGTAAATTTTCTATCATTTCGGCGTACTAAAGTACGTTGTGATGATAGAAAATTTGTACCCCAAGGGCACTTCCTGCGGGGCGCACAACGAAGCAGATGAAGAGTTTTCACCTGAAAAAGGTATAAATACGACGCCATCACGTTTCTTGAAATACTATACTGCAGAAAAGGACAAAAAAAAAGCCCCCGATGACTCGGGGGCTTCAAAAACTATCTACTGTTGCCTAGCTTAGCATTCTTCTACCTCATGCTCGACACCAATGGCTATCTTATAAAGCAGAGTCACTACAAGAAAGCCTGTTGCCCAGACACCAATGGTAATTCCAAGCTCATTGGCAGTTGGAATATACTCGGTGATCTCATGCAGAGGGGTTGGAACAAAACCGGCAAGTACAAAGCCGATGCCCTTATCCAACCAAAATGCTAGAAACAGCCCAGCGCAACCAAGTCCCAGAAAGAAATCATTCTTCTTTCTGGCAAGAGGAGTGGCAAGGAGTGCAATGGATCCAAAAGCAAGTATCACAAAGGCCCACATGAATGGAACCAGGTTATTATACACATGGCCGTGATGCTCAAGGCCAAAGAACAGGTATTCAAGTGCATGCTTATGACCGGGGATGTTGGAGTAGTATCCGACAAAAAATTCAAGGCCGACAAAAAACATATTCAGTATGGCGGCATAAATAATAATGGTAACAAGCTTATCCATTGCCTTTCTACCGGCATCAAAGCCTGCAACACGTTTTAAGACCAGACATGCTATGACAATAAGAGCAGGTCCTGCGGCAAATGCTGAGGCCAGGAAACGGGGAGCAATAATGGCAGAAAGCCAGAAATGACGCCCGGGCAGACCACAGTAGAGCATTGCGGTTACGGTATGAATGGAAACAGCAAAGGGGATAGAGAGATAGACAAAGAAATATATCCACTTTGGCGGTTTTACCTGTTTCTTCTCTGCGGTGAGGATTACCCAGCCACAAAGAATATTGAGGAAGAGATAGCCATTCAAGACGATGGCATCGTAGAACAGCATGGAATTGGGTGAAGGATGGAGAACAACGTTCAAGGCACGCATTGGCTGCCCAAGATCCGCCATGATAAACATCAGACACATGACGATAGCAGCAATGGCCAGAAACTCACCCAGGATGGTGATCCTGCCGAATTCCTTATAATTATGAATATAGTAGGGAAGGACCAGCATCACACCTCCAGCCGCAACCCCGACCAGAAAGGTAAACTGGGAAATATAGAGTCCCCAGGAGACATCACGGCTCATGCCGGTCATGCCCAGGCCAAAGTTGTACTGTCTGACATAACAGGCAGCACCAATAGCCATGAACATTCCTAAAAATGCAAGCCAGATCCAGTAGGCTGGTTTGCCTTTGAGTGTTTTTTCAATCATGACTACCTCACACTATGTAAAAGACTGATGGTTTAGTACCCAGTGTTGACTTTCTCTGGATAGTAAATTCTTTATCAAGTACCGCTCGAAGCTCGGACTTGGCATCGTTCAGGTCGCCAAAGGTAATGGCACCTGTTCCTTTGCAGGCCTCAACACAGGCTGGTTCTTTCCCTAATGCAAGACGCTCAGCACAGAAGTTGCATTTCTCAACAACGCCCTTCATGCGTGATGGGAACTCTTTATTGTACTTCTTGATGTAGGGACGTGGATCCTGCCAGTTGAACGACCTGGCACCATATGGACAGGCAGCCATACAGAAACGACAACCGATACAGCGATGGAAGTCCATAGCTACGATACCAGTGGACTTAACTTTAAAAGTTGCCTGGGTAGGACATGCCCGAACACATGGTGGATCATCACAGTGATTACATAGTACAGCGAAATCAGTATCGGTAATCTTATTTGAAGCGTGATAGCCGGAATGATCGGTGAACACATTCTCAAAAGGGGCCTTCCACAACCACTTGATTTCGTTCTTGCTATCAGGAAACTGTGGGACATTGTGGGCATTGATGCACGCGGCAATTGCATTATCCAATTGTCCGGGTTGTTCTTCCATCTTCCGCATGTCAATTACCATACCCAGGCGTACACCCTTGGGTGCTTCCTCAACATGACCGCCATGAACATCTGCAGCTGGGGCGTGGCCTGCAGATGAAGCCAGGGCAGGAGAAGATGTCAGCTTCACGATCGCTGGTGCACCTATCCCTGCAACCACTGACGCGCCTGCAATTTTCAGAAATTTTCTTCTTTGCTTATCCATTAGTGAGTCGCCTCCTTCGATGCTGCCTCGTTGGGAGTCAGATGACAATCCCAGCAATAGGGGTCTACTGCTGCATAGGTATGGCAGCTATCGCAGAATTTCTCTTTTTGAGTATGGCATTGCATACATGCCATCTGCAGGCCTTTGGGATATTTCTTGCCGTCAATTTCAAGAATCTCGCGATCGCCGTCACGCAGGACGTTATCGCGCCATTCGTTGAGCAGCTGCATATGATTAGCCCGCATATAGTCAGCAGGCATTACGCACTGTTTTTCTCCACCTGGTGGTAGCTCGGGCTTAGGCAGATCACCTGCCGTCGTCAACCCGTTGAACCAGATTGGAAAAGTCACAAAAAGGACGAAGATGATCAGTCCCGGTATGATTGTTCCTTTGTTATACATTGAGTTATTCCTCCGTTCCGGTCCGATTTAGACCATGGTCCTTAAGCCATCAGGAAGCTCAGACTCGTTTCCTTCAGCGTCATAGCCCATAGCTCGTTTCTCGTTATCCATAATCAGTGCATTTCCGACTAACTCGGAAAGACCGCAGACACCACAGCCAGGATTCCAATAATCCATCAGTGAAGTAAGGGTTGCTCGATCAATGGCACAGACACAGGAGAGCATGTTGACATCGTGTTTATCAATAACATGCTTCACAGCATTGGCGCGCGGCAGTCCAGCCCGCATCCTCAGTTCCATGATCTCGTCTGTGTTGAGTCCAGTTCCGGAACCACAGCAGAAGGTCTGCTCACGAATAGTGTTTTCCGGCATCTCCACCCATTTCGGTACCACATGATCCAGGATGTAACGCGGTTCATCCATGAGGCCCATGGCGCGAGCCGGGTTGCAGGAGTCATGATAGGTGGGCATCACATTGGCATTACGGCTGGGATCAAATTTGATCTTACCATGCTTGATCAGATCAGCAGTAAACTCACTGATGTGGATCATCTTGCTTGATTTGGCATTATTAAAGACCGTGCCTGTAATAGGCGATTTTGGAACCTCCATAAAATCAGCAGGACCATTCATGGTATCCATGTACTGATGGACAACACGCCACATATGACCACACTCACCACCGATGATGTATTTGACCCCGAGACGCTTGGCCTCGGCATACATCTTGGCGTTCAGTTTCTTCATCAATTCATTATTGGTGAAGAGACCGAAGTTACCGCCCTCAGAGGCATAGGTTGACCAGGTGTAATCCAGGCCAATCTGCTCAAACAGGGCCAGATAGCCCATGGCGGTGTAGAGGCCGGGCTCAGCAAAGACATCAGCGGATGGGGTGATGAAGAGAACCTCAGCACCCTTGCGGTTGAAGCTGTGGTTGATCTTGACACCAGTGAGGCTTTCGACGTCTTCGGCGAGGAAGTCAACGTTGTCCTTAAAGGTGTGGGGCTGCAGCCCCATGTGGTTACCGGTACGATTGGAGTTAGATGCAGGCTCCAGGATCCAGTTAATCCCCACACCCACCAGATGCAGAAGCTCACGAAGCATCATGGTCACTTCTGCGGTATCAATGCCGTAGGGGCAGAAGACTGAACATCTTCGACACTCTGTACACTGGTAGGAGTACATGAACCATTCTTTCAGTACACCAACGGTCATTTCCCGACCACCGGCCATTTTGCCAAACAGCTTGCCAGCCAGGGTAAAATCATTCCGGTAGACGGAGCGAAGCAGCTCAGCCCGCAGAACCGGCATGTTTTTTGGATCACCTGTCCCGAGGAAGAAGTGACATTTATCAGCACAGGCGCCGCAACGTACGCAGCAGTCCATGAAGATTTTCAGAGATCTGAATTTATCAAGACGCTCTTTGAGGCCATCTAAAATAATCTTTTCCCATCCTTCTGGCAGTTTCCAGTCATCCTCATCCGGAGACCACTCACGGGCATTGGGAAAATCGATTCCATCCTGACTATCCAGGTATTCGACCTTTTCCACTTTGGCAGGGTAGGCAAAGTTCCCCTCTTTAAAAATAGCCGGGGTATCCATCCAGTCCTTGGTGGGTTGTGCTCCTGTTGCCAAGGACGGACCCTGCACTACGCTTTTTGATAGTTGTTCTAATTTTGCAAGTGCCATTATTCTTTATCCTTATATAATTTGGATCAACAATCCTGTTATTCGTCGTCCTTCTTAGGGGGCAACTCTTTCTCAACAGGGATGCCGGCATCAACCATGAACTCTCTGAACTCATCCTCGTATCCTGCATAGGAATGAGGTTTGATTGTAGGATCATTCCAGGGGTTGATATGCCGTTTGGCACGACTGTCGTTCTTCATATTCCTGGTAGGGCTCATGAAGACACCACCCATATGCATCAGTTTACTGTAGGGGAAGTAGATGAGCAGGGTGCTGACCAGAAAGATATGGATATAAAAAATAGAACCAATCTTGGCGCTGATAACCGGTGAAAAGGTGACCAGACCGACCGCCAGCTCCTTGATGGAGATGATATCGATATTGGTGCGCAGAAAGTAGCGCATCAGGATACCGGTGGTGGCGATTGCAAAGATGAGGAAGAGCGGGAAGTAGTCATTGGCTAGGGAAATATAGCGCACTTGACGATTGATCAGACGCCTGCTAAAGAGGAGGACCACACCGAGAACCAGAACAAGATCTGAGGCATAGAGCAGCGGGGCTCCAACCTGCAGGGCAGCACCGGCATCCATGAAATCCAGGAACTGCAACCAGGCAGGGACAGGATTCAGGAAGAGACGCATGTGCCTGACAATAATCACCAGGAATGAGTAATGGAAAAGCAGGGCAAAGATCCAGAGCCACTTGGAAGACTCATAGGTGATTTTCGGCCCCTCGTGCAGCTCGGACTTGGTATTGCGGAAAAGGGATCTGAACATGAAAATTTCCAGGAACATCCTGGCGACAACTTCCGATGTCTTGGTGGGGCAGTCAAGTTTATCCTGTTTGATAAAATCCAGTGACACACCTTGACCACAGGTGGTCGGGATAGAAAATGGAACAGGCGATTTTGCCCATTGCACGACTCTGTAAACAAAGCCACCCAGGAAGATCATGATTGCCAGATAGGGAATGGCAACACCAAAAAGGTACTGCATACCCGGTATCTGGGATCCCAGCCATGCAATCAAAACCAGTGCAATGACTGCCAGGAATGAGAAGGCATACTTCATTTCTTCTTACCTCGCTTCAAATTGAACAGTGTTGGCAGCCGCCCGGACGAATTCCCCTGCTCCGGGACAGCAGCCTGTTAATAACCAGTGATAATCCGTGAATGCTATATCTCAACTTTCACAAGATCATCTGTATCTTTATTCAGCAAGTTCGATGGACACTTGCTGTCAGTAAGAATTATGGTGCCGGATTTTATTTCTTGAATTCTCACCTTGTACAAACGCTCCCGGCATTGCATGTACAGGTCAAAGGCAGCAAGGACGGCCATATCTACAGCAAACTCAAAATCATAGAGCTCAGCAATGAGATGTTTGCGTTCCTTGTCTTTCTCTAGAATCTCGCGGGTGATGTGTTTGACGGCGTGAATCGGACCCACTGCTTCAGATGCGGCAAACTCCTGAATGGAGCGGATACGCATGATCTGATCAAGTGGTGCGACAAACTCTTTGGGATCGGCATTTTTTACCAGGAGTTTGAAGAGTTTTTTCAATGCCTCGTGGGTATTCCCCCCCACGGGATTGGCAAACTTATCGTTTTCCTTCCTGAAAAAATTTGATGCCTTATAGGTTGACAAGGTATAGTCGACCCAGCGGTCAACAATCTTGTCTCCGTAATTACGGAAAGCTTCATCAAGCCCCATGGAATCCCCTCCTTCTTTTCAATCCATGTGAATGAATGACCATTCATAAGGACCGAGATTTAGCACTTTTTCATTTGTTAATCAAGAAAATTTTAAAATTGGCTGTAACTCTTTTCTTTTTGAGACAAAAGACTGAAGAGTGACGGAGAACTTACCAATCACCAATCACCAACAATACACTCGCTAACCTAATATTTTTTCAAGAGAAACGTCTGCATAACTAGAATGATATCATATTATCTTTAGCATTCCACTTTCAGCCTCTCACTATCACATGTCACCGAGGATCCGAATAGACTCATTGATATATGGATCTTCCTTGATTTCTTCCTTCCACTTCTCTTTATCCTGCTCCTCTTCCGGGCCAGGACCAGGCTCTTCCCCTCTGTCCGCGCCTTGCTCTTCACGAAATTTCATGTAGTGTGCCCCGATCTTATCCCGGGCCGCCCTGGCCTCTTCCCGCTGGGCCTTCATCTCACTCAATTTCAGCGAGATGGCCGTTTTCTTGGACCGCTCAGAAGCCTTTTCCGCCTCGTCAGCAATAACCTGCAGCCCCTCATCTTTTGCCAGCCGTTGACTACTTTTAACCCGTAAGGCTTCAAGATCCACTGGAGTAGCGCCATACCTGGTAAAAGGCACGGGCTCAACCTGATCCCAGGGAAGGGAATTGTCCAGATACTGTTCACCGGACTCCAGATGCTGAAAAAGACTGGGAAGGACAATATCAGGCTCCACACCCTTATACTGGGTGGAACCACCGTTGACCCGGTAGAACTTCTGGATTGTCACCTTTAATGCCCCGAGATCATCATATTTTTTCAGGTGCAGGAGAGGGATGTTCTCATTCATGTCAATCAGGGTCTGCACGGTCCCCTTTCCATGGGTATGGGCCCCGCCCACGACCACGGCCCGGCCGTAATCCTGGAACGCAGCTGCCACAATCTCGGAGGCTGAGGCAGAGAACTGATTCACCAGGACCAGAAGCGGCCCGTCCCAGACTATGGCAGGATCCTCGTCGCTGAGCACCCGTTTGGAGCCGTAGCTGTTTTTGACCTGCACCACCGGTCCAAGCTCGAAAAACAGGCCGACAGTATCCACAGCATCCATGAGGGAGCCGCCGCCATTATTACGCAGATCCAGGATCAAAGCGGATATCCCTTCCTTTTTCAGTTCCTCTACTGCCTTCCTGGTATCATCGGTGGAGTTTCTGGCATCAGAACCGTTGCGAGTCTTCTCAAAATCCCGATAGAAACTGGGGATCATAACATAGCCGATTTTTTCCCCTTTGGGTCCCTCCAGCAGGCTGGATTTAACAAAGGTCTCTTCGATCTGTACCACATCGCGAACGATAGGGATAATTGCCTTGCTCCCATCCGGCTTTTTCACAGTCAGACGCACTTCAGACCCCTTGGGACCACGGATGAGACGAACCGCATCGCGCAGCCGCATGTCGGTGATCTCCACTGGATCTTCATCGCCCTGCGCCACTTCAAGAATGATATCCTCTGCTTGCAGCCTGCCCTGCCTGGCTGAGGCAGAACCGGGAATAATCCTTACCACCTTGATATACCCGTCTTCTTCCCGGAGCAGAGCGCCAATCCCTTCAAGGCTGCCCCGCATGTGGATGTCAAAATCCTCTTTATTGGCAGGAGGCATGTAATTGGTATGGGGATCAAAGGCCCGGGTAATGGCATTGAAATAGCGATCATAATGATCCTGCAAGGTCTCCTGGTGCATACGGTGAAAGAAGTTTTTGTTACGCTTTTCCACCTTTTCCTCAGCCTCTGTCCATAACTCCTCGTCCTTCTTTTTCTCCTTCTCCTCTTTCTGATCTTCCACAAGATCAAGATAACGGGAAATTATCTGTCCCTTAAGGATTTTACGCCAGCGTTCCTGAAGATCTCCCAGGGTCACGGCATACTTCAGTTTGTCCGGATCGGTCTCGTAACTCTCCTCCCGGTTGTAGTCAAAACCTGCGGCCAAAAGCTCGCCGGTCATTTTTTCCACCTCGGCAATCCGTCTGGCGAGGAACTCATATCCCAGGTCCGGCAGAATAATTGTTCCCCTCAGCAGATTATTATCAATGGCAGGGGCAATGACTGACAGCTTATTCACATCCTCCTGGAGAAGAAAACGCTTCTGGAAGTCCAGCTGTTTGATATAGAGGTCAAAAGCGGCAAAGGCCAGGTTATCATCCATCTCCTTATCGCTGAAATGCATGACCGGCAACTGTTTGCCAAGCATGTAGCCGATAAGCTTGTTGCGGGAGGAATCAATCTCCTGCAGCGCATTAGATTCGGCTGGAGAAGGAGCGGCAAAAGAGAGGCCAAGGGCCAGAACAGCTGCCAGACATGCGCTGAGTAATTTTTTCATTCGTTTCTCTGTGGGTAAAGAAGAAGGGCGTTGTGATTTGCCGCTGCAATGGTACCTTGTGTCACATAAAACAAAGAAAATTACCAGAATCCAAGAAGAAATACCAACAGAAAGGGCAAGACCCATGGAAAAACTGAAAACCGCACTTCGCGCATTTGCAGATGAAAGAGAGTGGCAGCGCTATCACACGCCTAAAAACCTGGCCATGGCCCTGAGTGTTGAAACAGCAGAACTTACCGAGATCTTTCAGTGGATGGAGGGTGACAAAAGCCGGGAAGTGGATGAAGCAACGCGAAGCCACATCGCGGAAGAGGTGGGTGATGTGATGATCTACCTCACCATGCTGGCAGACAAATTTGGCCTGGATCCCCTGGCCTGTGCCCGGGAAAAGATGAAATTTAATGCAATCAAATACCCATTGCCATAAAAAGTGCAGGCTCCCTGGGCAAGAAAAGAAATTCATCACTCTTTAAAAGAAAAACCTAACAAAAAAAATAAATCCGTCTATACGTATTAAGTAATAGGAAACCTGATTGCGCACAGAAAAGCTTGGCAGGAAAGTGATAGAAGGCAGGCCTTTTCCAAAATAAATACCTGGCCCCATTTCCATGTGCAGTCAGTTACAGCACCGGTCAACTGCAGTTTCTTTTGATCAG
>DAOVAI010000229.1 GCA_030671085.1 Pseudomonadota bacterium
TCCGTAACGTGCAATACCGCCCTTGTCGCCAAGGGCCTGAGCAAAGGCCTGGCCAAGACAGATTCCAATATCTTCCACCGTATGATGATCATCAACCTCGGTGTCTCCACTGGCCTTGACACGTAAATCAAAAAAACCGTGGACAGCAAAAAGGGTTAACATATGATCAAGAAAGGGCACTCCACAGTCGAGAGCGATCACACCTTTCCCGTCAACACCAAGGCTCAAGTTGATATCCGTTTCCTTGGTCTTACGCTCTACCGTCCCCTGTCTCTCTTTTTCCTTTGCCATCAGCATCCTCGACATGAGCTAAAATATGTAAAATTATGAACTATGATGAGGTTATAGCACACCTTCCCCCTCCAAGACCATCTCTTTTTTCATTTCATACTGGACTCTTTTAAAAATATCTGGTAGGTTGATCTTTTTTCTGTTGACAAGAACCATCGCTCGCGGGTATGTTGGGCGCCGTTTTCAGGAACAGATTAGCGGGAATAACTCAGTGGTAGAGTGTAACCTTGCCAAGGTTGAAGTCGCGAGTTCGAATCTCGTTTCCCGCTCCACTTAAGAGATTAAAAGGTTCGACTTGTCGGACCTTTTTTTATTACTATTTGCACCATCGATGTTGAGGACGACAATGAAAACCTATCTGACTCCGATCAATGAGATCGAAAGACAATGGCACCATGTCAATGCCGAAGGCAAGATTCTCGGCCGTCTGGCAGCAGAGATAGCTGATCGCCTGCGCGGTAAGCACAAGCCAAGCTTCTCTGCCTTTATTGATAATGGAGATTTCGTAGTTGTCACCAATGCCGACAAGATTCGTCTCACCGGCAAAAAATGGGACGACAAGAAATACTATCATCACACAGGATACATTGGCGGAATCAAAGAGATCTCTGCAAAAGAGTTAATGGAGAAACATCCTACTGACATGCTTATGAAAGCAGTAAAAGGGATGCTGCCAAAAAACAAAATCGGTCGTCAACAGTTGAAGAAACTGAAGCTTTACGCTGGTAACGACCATCCTCACGCAGCTCAGATGCCTGCCGAGTTAGACATATAATAACGGAGAGATACAATCATGGCCCAAGATCGTTTTTATGCCACCGGCAAGAGAAAAACTGCAGTTGCAAGAGTTTGGCTTACTCCCGGCAGTGGAAAAGTTGTTGTCAATAAGATGTCCCCCGAAGACTACTTTGGCCGGACCTTTAAGACCCATAAACTTGACAAGCCATTCAAGGTCACCGAGACCTTTGAGGATTATGATGTCATGGCCACCTTGGCTGGTGGCGGAAAATCTGCTCAGGTAGATGCTCTGACCCATGGTATTTCACGAGCCCTCCTTGGTGTCAACCCGGACAACAGACTTGCCCTGAAAAAATCAGGCCTGCTCACCCGTGATCCACGTATGAAAGAACGGAAAAAATACGGACAGAAAGGCGCTCGCGCCAAATTCCAGTTCTCTAAACGATAATTCATCAACGGCTGTCCCTCTTTTTTCCCCGGTCAACCCCGGGAAAATTGTGCTGCCTGGCACAGCCGGATATAAACTGTATTACGGAGGGAATAACAGATATCTGTTATTCCCTCTTTTTTTGTTTTACCCCCATAGGTATTAACTCAATCCCCTGATGCCGTTTCTTTGAGGAATAGATTATGTTACGTGTTGCCATCATTGGAGCCTCCGGCTATACCGGAGTAGAACTTGCCCGCATTCTCTGCAACCACCCTCAGGTCCAATTAACGGCTGCCACCTCACGCCAGTACGCAGGAAAACCGCTTGCCGAGGTATTCCCCAATCTCCGTGGGAAAACAGATCTCATCTGCGAAAACCTCTCTGTGGACGAACTCTGTGAACAGGCCGACCTCTTTTTCGCCGCAGTCCCGCACAAGACCGCCATGGACCTTGTTCCTCAACTCCTGCAGGAGGGGAAAAAGGTGGTTGACCTCTCTGCCGATTTCCGACTGCGCGATGTGGCTGTCTATGAAGAATGGTACCAGGAGCACTCTTCACCTGAATATATCAAGGAAGCGGCCTACGGCCTTCCTGAACGCTATCGCAGCCAAATCAAAAACGCTCGCCTGGTTGCCAATCCAGGTTGCTACCCCACCTCCGTCGTTCTTGGCCTTGCTCCCCTCCTGGAGGCTGGGTTCATTGATCCCGACACCATTGTGGTTGACTCAAAATCAGGCACCACCGGGGCTGGCAGAGCTGCAGCTGTGGGTACCCTCTTTTGTGAAGTACATGACGGGTTCAAACCTTACAAGGTTGGCGGAGTTCACAGACATCTGCCGGAGATCGAACAGGAACTGAGCACTGTGAAAGGGAAACAGATCACCATCTCCTTTACGCCGCACCTCCTCCCTATTTCCAGAGGTATCCTCAGCACCAGTTATGCCAGGCTTAGCCCTGACGCCACTGCCGAAAAGATACGCACGCTCTATATAGACAGCTATCAGAATGAACCCTTTGTCCGTGTGCTGCCTGAGGGAAGCTTCCCGGCAACGCAGCATGTCAGAGGATCAAACTTCTGCGATATCGGTTTCGCCATTGACAAACGCACGAACCGAATCATCGTTATCACAGCCATCGATAATATCGTCAAAGGTGCTGCCGGCCAAGCCGTGCAGAATATGAACCTGATGTGCGGTTTTGCAGAAGAGACAGGGCTGGAAGGAGCCCCGTTTTTTCCCTGATCAGCAGGATTACTAATCTCATAAAAGTAAAAACAACCGATGGCTAAGTAAAAAGCCCCACATGCGAGACGCGTAAAATTCCTATTATTTCGGCGTACTAGGGTACGTCGCAATGATAGGAATTTTGCAGCAACGAAGCAAATGGAAAGTTTTCACCTCAAAGGGTATAAATACGACGCCATCAAGATTATGAAACGAAAGATTCGTAAAGCAGTTGCAGAGGACGCGCAGGTCCTTGCCGCCTTCAACGCTGCCATGGCCAAAGAAACAGAAGGGATTGTTTTACAACCTGAACGTATTGCCAAAGGTGTGGAAACTCTACTGCAGAATTCCA
>DAOVAI010000169.1 GCA_030671085.1 Pseudomonadota bacterium
CTTCTCCAGGCTGCAGGGGACGGATTCGTTCATCCACTTCCAGCACAGCCTTGTAGAGGAGGTCAGGCTTGACTATCTGCAGGTCAAAGAGATGCGGCCGGGTCTGGTCGCCTATGGCAAGAAGGTCACCGAAGCCTTTGCTGATAACAAGAGCCGTATCAGCACCAGTCCGTTCGAGCAGCGCGTTGGTGGCCACCGTGGTTCCCATACGGATCCATTCTATTCCATCAGAACCAAGGGGAGCAGAGGCAGAGAGAGCGGTTCCGCGAACTTTTTCCAGGATTCGTCTAATCCCTTCCCGCGGGGCATCACTGTAATTGGCAGGATCTTCAGAGAGGAGCTTTTCTGTGTATACCTTTCCGGATGCTACGACTTCTGCATACACATCGGTAAAGGTCCCGCCTCGGTCAATGGAGAAACGGATGTTGTTATGATTCATCAATCCTTCTCTTGCTGGTAAATAGCAAGGGCTTCCTGATAGACCTTTGAGCGGGAGAGACCCAGATCGGCTGCAAGTTTGCGACTGACGTCTTTCAGGGACATGGAGGTGTTGTCACGATACCAGCAGAGGAGTTCTGAGAGATTATCCCCTTCGACTTTGAGTGCTTCACCCGGCTCGATGACAAGGACAAATTCACCTCGATTCTTTTCACCAGAGGCGAGTTCAAGGAGTGAGCTGACGCTGCCGGCCTGCAGATCTTCATGGAGCTTGGTCAACTCTCTTCCCCAGAATGCCTGACGGTCTCCCATGGTCGAAAGGATATCGGAGAGCAATGACTGGATGCGGCGGGGGGACTCGTAGAAAACAACAGGATAAGGAGCATTACAAAGAGAGGTGAGCAGGGTGCGTCGCTGTGATTTTTTTGAAGGGGGAAAGCCCAAGAAAAGGAAATGAGGGTGGGACAGCCCTGCTGCAGACAGGGCGGTGGACAAAGCAGAAGCTCCTGGGAGGGGTACAACAACCACCCCTGCCTTTCTTGCCTCTGTGACCAGCACTGCACCGGGGTCAGAGATGCCGGGGGTGCCTGCATCGCTGACCAGGGCTATGGATTCGCCGTTAAGGAGTCTCTGCACCAGTTGCTGCGAACGCTCAGCCTCTTTTTCCCGATAGTAGCTGATGAGAGGGGTCTGGATATCAAAATGAGTGAGGAGTTTTCGTGTATGGCGGGTATCCTCGGCTGCAATCAGGTCGACCTCCTTGAGGATTCGAAGACAGCGCAGGGTGATGTCCTCCAGGTTGCCGATGGGGGTTGCTGCAATATAGAGGGTACCTGGGAGTGTCTGCTTGCTCTTATCCATGGAGAGGCTCAGGATTTAAAAGAGGCAAGGAGCGCCCCTGCTCCAATAAAGAAGGAGCCGAAGATTCTGTTCTGAAGACGCATGGCCTTTTTGTCTTTTAACAAAGGCCGCAGGCGTGAAGCGATATTTGCATAGCCGATCATGACCAGAGTGTCGACTGCCACAAGGGTAGCGCCTAAGATGACAATCTGCTCGGTTTTTGGCGTAGCTGGATTGAGAAAAATCGGAAAGAGGGCAACCAGGAAGACAATGGCCTTGGGATTGGTCAGGTTGATGAGAATACCACGCATGAGAAGGGTAGACGCGGGCCGTGTCTGCTGGCCTTCACAGCTCTCTTCCAGGATAAATTCCGTGGAATCGGACCATTTTTTATACCCGAGCCAGATAAGGTAGAGGGCACCAAACCATTTAAGAATAGAAAGGGCTGTTGATGAGGCGGCAATGACCGCACCCAGACCAACGCCGACCAGGAGAATGCAGAGGGTGAGTCCCAACTGCAGTCCGAGTATGGCGGGCAGGGTGCGGCGTACTCCATAGCGAATACCGCAACTCATGGTATTGATGGCTCCGGCCCCGGGAGAAACGGAAAGTACAATTACCGAGAGCAGATAGGTAAGCCACAGATCCAGGGTCATAGCAGTTCTTTTGCCTTTTTCTTTCTTCCTGGCAGTACAAGGTTAAGGAAGACTCCGAGGATACCAGCCAGACCAATGCCTTTTACGGCGAATGCCCCGGCGGAAAAGTTCATGCCGCCAATACCCATGACCAGGATGAGGGAGACGATGATCAGGTTTCTCGATTCTGTGAGATCTTCTTTGCTGCGAACAAGTGTGTTGAGACCAACCACGGTAATGGTTCCAAAGAGGAGAAGCATGATGCCGCCCATAACAGGCGAGGGTATGGTTTGCAGAAGCGCTCCTACTTTACCGATAAAGGCGAGGGTTAAGGCTGTCAAGGCAGCCCAGGTCATAATAGCGGGATTGAAGACTTTGGTGAGTGTGACTGCACCGGTTACTTCCGAGTAGGTGGTGTTCGGAGGACCGCCGAAAAGGGCTGCCAGACTGGTGGCCAGCCCGTCCCCAAGCATGGTGCGATGGATGCCTGGATCTTTTATGTAATCTTTATTGGCAACAGAACCGATGGCCAGGATATCACCAAAGTGTTCAATGGCAGGGGCAATGGCAATGGGGACAATATAGAGGATCGCCTCAAGGTTCCATTCCGGGTAGGTGAAGGAGGGCATTGCAAACCAGGCAGCATCATACACCGGCTGCATATTGATGAGACCAAAGGGAATGGATACCAGATAGCCTGCTATAATGCCGCAAAGAATGGGAATGAGTTTTACCATTCCACGGCCCAGGAGAGAAACGAAAAGAGTCACGCCAAGGGATGTGAGAGAAACAATAAGGGCAGTGGACCTGGGAACAAGCTCAAACGATCCGTCACCAGTCATGCCTGTGGCCATGAAAACGGCAACTGGTGCTAAAATAAGACCAATGACCATGATAACCGGCCCTGTGACAACAGGTGGCAGAAGGGTGTGGAGGATACCGCTGCCCTGATAATAGATAAGGAGACTGAGAAGCATATAAAAAACCCCTGCTGCCATGAGGCCACACATGGTGCCTGCAATCCCCCAGGTCTGAACGCCATAAATGATAGGAGCAATAAAGGCAAAGGATGAGGCGAGAAAGATGGGAACCTTGCCCTTGGTAACGACCTGGAAGAGCAGGGTGCCGGCTCCAGCAGTGAACAGCGCCACATTGGGGTTTAGTCCGGTGAGTAGAGGAACAAGGACCAAGGCACCCAGGGCAACAAAGAGCATCTGTGCCCCAAGAATTATATCCCTGGTCTGAAGCTTGTAATCGGTTTCGTATTGAGGTGTCTCCATTCTCTTTTCTTTTTCTCCTTATTTGGTTCCAAAGAGCTTGTCGCCTGCATCGCCTAGGCCTGGCAGAATGTAGCCATTTTCATTGAGTCGTTCATCAAGGGAGGCAGTATAGATGTCAACGTCCGGGTGTTTATTGTGTATCCTTTCTACTCCTTCCGGAGCAGAGACCAGAAAAAGGCCCTTGATGGATTTGCAACCAGCTTCCTTCAGCAGGTCGATGGTCGCTTCCAGGGTACCGCCGGTAGCAAGCATGGGATCAAGAATCAAGGCTGTACGCTGTTCGATATTTTTGGCAAGTTTGACATAATACTGGACAGGTTCAAGGGTGGTCTCATCTCGGAAAAAGCCGACAGTGGACACCTTTGCCGAAGGAATCAGGTCAAAGACACCATCCATCATACCAAGTCCGGCACGCAGGATCGGGACAAAAGTAATTTTTTTGCCCTTGATGTTTTCAACCACGGCAGGACCTGCCCAGGTCTCTATGGTTTTTTTCTCAGTAGGCAGATCCTTGGTTGCCTCATAGGTAAGAAGCCTGGCAATTTCACAGGCAAGGGCACGGAAATCTTTGGTGGGGATATCTTTTTGTCGTAACAGCCCAACCTTATGGCGAATGAGCGGATGGTCAACAACGTGGACAGTCATAGTTTCCTCTTTTTAGAACGTTAGGGATTATTTTCTCAGTTTTTCTGGCAGAAAATAATTTTGTGAAGATACTTTCGCCCATCAAGGGGCACTGTAAAGAGTCCAGATGTTTCGTTCAAGCTTTCCTGGACTGGGAATATTCTTAGTAGCTAAAACTTGTATTACACATTGTTACATACAAAATAACGGATTGAAACTCAATGAAAGGATGTACAAATATTGCTGAAAAGATCGTCTTAATCTGTTAACGTATTACATAGTGTGATAAGGAGAGTCAGCAACAAGTGTGTCTTTAGTTGGTAGGGGTGAGTAGAATACGAAGTATCTGCACCCCTTACCGAAAGAGATGAATGACAAAACGTATCAGGTATTATTTTGGAAAAAGAAGCGTTTGTAACGATTAGAAAGAAACTGGGCAGGACCCAAAAACAGCTGTCAGAGTTGTTAGGGGTATCTTTGAAAGCAATTCACAGCTATGAGCAGGGGTGGCGAAAGATTCCTTTGCACATTGAGCGTCAGCTCTGGTTTCTTATCTATCAGAAGAAGAAAAGCAGCAAGAAGGTTGTACAGCCATGTTGGGAAAGAAAATCTTGTAAGATGAAAGATGAGTGTCCGGCTTATGAATTTCAGTGTGGTGATCTGTGCTGGTTTGTCTGTGGAACCAAGTGTGAATGTACCAAAGATATCGATATCAGAGAGAAGATGACGATCTGTCGGTCCTGTAAGATACTGAAAAATCTTTTGAAGTAGCAGGGATAGGCTGGATTTTTTTGATTTGGGGCGGGAAAAGATTGCCTCGAACCTGTTTGTAGCAGCCAGGAAACGCAAAAAAGCCCCGTATGGCATAAAACCATACGGGGCTTTTTTTATATAAAAATCGGCGGCGTCCTACTCTCCCACACAGTCACCCATGCAGTACCATCGGCGCAGAAGAGCTTAACTTCCGTGTTCGGAATGGGAA
>DAOVAI010000041.1 GCA_030671085.1 Pseudomonadota bacterium
TTTTTTTTATTTCGTTCCTCATTAATTTTACAGTTGCTTCTTAGAGTTACTGAAAATTAATGGTGATCGGATAACAGAAACCTTAGCGAAAGAGGGGCATGCGATGAAAAAGGTTACAGCAATCTTGGTAATGGGTTTGGCTCTTTGTATTGGTATAAGTTCAACGCTTTATGCGGAGATGGCGAAAGAGGGAACAGCATAGTTTCTTACTGCTTTCTGTTCTACAGCGAAAGTTCTTTCAATGGGAAAAGAACGTCTTCGGCTTAATTTTGAGGGATTCGGTGTAGTCGTCAATGCTCCGCCCGAATCCCCCTTCCATCGAGCATCATATCAATTAATAGGTGGCGGCCATGCCGTAAATGGTGCTACTAAAAACACTGGTTTTATTGTCTGGACTCGTCTGAATGGGGAAAAAATATATGGGACTCTTGAATCATCTGGGCCGATGAAAGGAGAGAGAAAAGGTACTATTACCTTTGTAGGAGGTGATGGGAGTTGTAAAGGTATACAAGGAGGGATCGAATACACATTAATAGGTGTTCATCCAGCAGCCAAGGGGACTGCTCAGAGTATCGTTAAAGCTAAGGCACATTGGAAAATTCCTTGATTGCGGATTATGAAGTATTCATGAGGTCCACGTAGTCAGATGGTGGATCTCATAATGTATATAGTTAGGCACAACCCAATCACTACTATTTTGTACCAGACAGAATCTTTCTGGTGGTTTGAAGATTGTACGAGGTAAGGTTAAGCGGTGGCAGGCAAACAGCAGGTTAACCTTCTTCCTGATTTTTTAATGAAAAAGTCGCCAAGGTCAGACGCCCCGGTAGTGACTGGTTAGAAAATCAATTAACTACTTTGATTTTCACCTTTGCAAGTCCTTTGTCAATATTTTCAATTTTTGAGAAAGCCATTCTCGTAAGATCAATAATCCTGCCTTTAACGAATGGCCCCCTGTCATTTATTGTGACAGTAACTGTTTTGCCATTTTTTATATTTGTAACAATTACTTTCGTTCCAAATGGTAATGTTTTATGAGCAGCTGTCAAAGCATAGTTGTTAAACCTTTCACCACTTGCTGTTTTCCTAAATTGAAATTTCATGGCGTAATATGATGCTTTTCCTGATTCACTATAACCAATCAATTCCGGATGAAGTTTGTAGTTTTTGTGGCTAGCACAACCATCAAGCAATGAAAGAATTACTAAAAAAAAAGCAAATACAAAGCTGATTTTCAAGTAATAGGAAAATGTTTTTGAATTAGTCGATTCTAAAGAACCCATATTTTTAAGCTGTAAGTTAAGTTAAACCCGATACGTTTTCATCACAGCCCCTGCTAACCACAGAATAAATATGCTGTGAGCACCATAAGAGTTGATAGTGGCAAGGTCAGATGTTACTGGACAACCAGAAATCTAACCTGTTTCTTGACTCCTCTCACTATTCTAAAAATGACCGACAATTTATTTAATTGATCATAGTTTTGAGATTTTTCATATAGGTCGCATGTCTATTTTCATACCTATTCTGAAAGAAATGTTTCAAAAGGAGCCAGTGGCAATCTCAACCATTTAAGCAAAATCGTAATTTAAGGTGTTTCCTGATAGGTGTTAATGTACTGATTGTCAAATTTACTCTAATCTCATTGCTGAAGCATACCAGATCAGGTCTGAACAGCTCCAAAACAAAGCATCACTCTCTGCCCAAGCAACTCTCTTCCTCATCCTGCAGACGCACCTGAACAACTCCCCGCACCGAATTGCAGCAAAACAGAGCCTCGGCCTGAGAGAGATCTTTGCGGGTCAGTACCTTTTCCCGAAGCTGGGGCTGTTTTCCACTGAGGAGTTTTTGGCGTAGTGTTCCGGCAAGAAGACCGGAGGAGACAGGAGGGGTAAAGAACTTTCCGTCAAGACAGAGGATGAGGTTAGATATGCAACCCTCAGTCAGCTCTTCCTGTTCATTGAGAAACCAGACATCAAAAAAACCCTGTTGCTGTGCCCTGGCAAACTCTTCCTGAAACAGATCCCGTCTGCTGGTCTTATGAAAATACCAGGGGGAGGTCGAATCCACCCGTTCTTCTGACAGGCTGATACAGGGCAGGTCATTATGCGTTTTTGCTAATTTGTCAGGCAGACTGCGATTGCAGGGAGGATCACAGGGCTGGCAAGTGGTTTGCACATTCCCGTCCTTGGTGAGAGTCAGGCGGATTCGACTGCACTGATCTCCAAGTTTATCACTCAGCCTGTTCAGGCAGGCAAGGAGTTCTTCACTGTCATAATTAAAACAGAAAAACACAGCCGATTCCTCCAGTCGCTGCAGATGCTCACCCAGCAGCCAATACCCCTGTCCAGGCTCATAGAGAAGGGTCTCGATGAGGTGAAATTCTGGAACCGGTCGGGTCAGGAAATGTCCCTTTAACAGACATTCTTCCCACTCCTGCTCAGGGTCTGAATCATGAACTATACCTGAACCAATGCCCATCTCTCCTTTCCCCTGAGCAAGACGGATGGTACGGATGGGGACATTAAAGACAGCCTTCCCTGTTGGGGCCAGATAGCCAATGGCCCCGGTATAGACGCCTCGCGCCCCCTCTTCCAGTTCACGGATAATCTCCATGGTCCGAATCTTGGGGGCTCCTGTTACCGAACCGCAAGGAAACAGGGCCCTGAAAAGATCGCAAAGTGGAACCTTGGCAAGCACATTATTCCTTGTCTCGGCAAAGATGGTGGAGGTCATCTGCAGCAGGGACTCATAACGTTCCACATCGAAAAGTGATCGAGTAACCACCTTTTCATCACCAAGTACGCGCATGAGACGGCCCAGGTCGTTACGCAGGAGATCAACGATCATCACATTTTCGCTCCGATTCTTGATGTCTTTTTGCAGCGTTTGACAAAGAGCCTGATCTTCCGCAAGATATCGCCCCCGCTTCATTGTGCCCTTCATGGGACGGACAACAATGGAGTGAGCTTCGGTACGAAAAAAAAGCTCTGGAGAAAGAGAAAGGATATGTTCTTCCCCAAGGCGCATGAGCGCCCCATAGGACACAGACTGATTACGGCGCAGGGTCTGGTACAGGGCCTCGGGAGAACCGGAGAAATCAAAGAGGAGCTTCAGGGTATAGTTGACCTGATAGGTGTCGCCGGCAGCGATATACTCCTTGATCCGGTGGATGGCCTGCAGGTAACTGTCCCTGGACTGGCTTGACCGCAGGCCCTCTATCTGAAAATCCGGCAGACCAGGCCCGGATGGTGAAGAAACAGGGAAGTCATTTTTTCCTGACTGATGGTCAAAGACGAGCGGCTTGGAAAAAACGCCAAAGGAGGCAAGAGGAGTGGATTCCGTCTCCCCGGCAGGCAGCAAAGAAAACAGACCTGGCTCAAGAAGATAGCCAAATTCATAGCTCATCCAGCCTGCCAGGTATTGCCCCTGGTCCAGCACTGCCTGCATCCCTGCAAGGAACAACTCGGGATCGTCTCCAGGGAAACACTCTAGCCGCTGCCGGGGGTGGAGAAAGAGAAGAGAACTCCTGTTCTCCTCATCACTGCGACCACTATCAAGGAAGACATACTCATCCACCTCCTGAAGGGAGGCCAGCAAGGCCTCCAGTTGTTCCTGTTTCAGCGGCCTCATGGTCGGATGGTAGTTCCTTGCTGTTGAGAAATAATGCACTGTGCTTTCATGCCATTCTTCTAGCAGTTCAGAGGGGAATTTCAAGAAAAAACGTAACTCAATGAGGAGTCAGAATACAGGAGTCACTATTCTGAAAAAAAATGCGGCAATCACCAATGCTCTCTTCGGCCTCCTTGCAAAGCTGAACAATTATCACAAAATAATATTTTTTTTAGGCACTTACACAACCAGAAAAACTGATCCAGGGAGCTTTCACAGGCATATTAAAGTCCTATTCTGAATAGTGACGCCTGCTTCCTGACTCGTGATTCCGCAGCCATTCATCACTTATACTTGCGTCTGCATCAAAAATATTTTATGTTTACTGACTCTGCTCTACTAGTTCATTTTCAAGAACCACTCAGGCTACTGAGTCTCACGAAGCAGAACTGTCATTAATCTTTTTTCACCATCCGCGTCACACAAGGAGGCATTATGTTAATTAAGGACTGGATGGCAACCACCATACTTACCGTGGATGCCAACACCTCGGTCATGCGGGCCGGCAGAACCATGAAAGACAATACTATCAGGCGACTGCCTGTTGTCTCTAAGGGAAAACTTGCAGGAATCATCACTGACCGTGATCTGAAAGAGGCCTCACCCTCCAGTAAAACAGAGATGGATCTGCATGAAATGTATTACCTCCTCTCTGAAATGAAGGTCAAAGATGTGATGACCAGCAGCCCCATCTGTCTAAAGCAGGATGATACGCTGGAAAAAGCTGCAGTGGTCATGCTCAATGAAAAAATTTCCGGCCTGCTCATTGTAAACGAAGAGGAGAACCTCGTAGGTCTGCTTTCTGAGTCCGACGTCCTCCGCGGCTTTATCCATGCCACCGGCATCCAAGACGGAGCCTTTCAGCTTGTCATGGACATGAGTGATGCAGGGGGCTCTGTCTCCAAACTGATCGACGTCCTCCGTCAGAATAAGGCCAGGGTGCTCTCCATCCTCACTTCTTTTGAAGATGCCCCTGCCGGATCCAAACGAGTCTCTGTACGTATTATGCCCTATAATGGCGAGGTTGACTCCCTGGTCAAAGAACTTGAAGCTATGGAAGGATATACCATCGTCAGCCAGGGAGTTGATGATTTGAGTGATTTGCCCAAAAAATAAATTTTCAAAAATGATCGCCTGAACAGACAGCTATTTTGCATTCAGATAAACACCAAACGGTATTATACCAACAATAAAGGAGAATCATCAATGTCGAGAAAAATGGTCACAATCGACGGCAACCAGGCTTGTACCCATGTTGCCTACGCCACCAGTGAAGTTATCACCATCTACCCCATTACGCCTTCTTCACCCATGGCTGCTGAGGCAGATACCAAGGCAACAGGAAAACAGGAAAACATCTGGGGTTCTATCCCGGTTGTTACCCAGATGCAGTCAGAGGGCGGCGTTGCCGGTTCTTTGCACGGATCACTTTCCACCGGCGTCCTGTGTACCACTTTTACCGCCTCCCAGGGCCTCCTGCTGATGATTCCCAATATGTACAAGATTGCCGGTGAGCTGACTCCCACCGTCTTCCATGTAACAGCACGCTCTATCGCTGCCCAGGGACTTTCCATCTTCGGTGACCATGCTGATATCTATGCAGCACGTCAGACCGGTTGGGGTATGCTCTGCTCCCAGAATGTCCAGGAATGTATGGACATGGCCCTGATCGCCACCCAGGTCTCCCTTGCCTCCCGTATTCCTTTTATCCATTTCTTTGACGGTTTCCGTACCTCTCATGAGATCCAGAAGATTGAAGAACTGACCAAAGATGATATGGCTGCGATGATCGATGAGGACAACATCATCGCCCATCGTAAACGCGCACTGACTCCAGATCGTCCCACCATGCGCGGTACTGCTCAGAACCCGGACGTCTACTTCACCGGTCGTGAGACTGTAAATAAATTTTACGCAGCCACTCCAAAGATTGTCCAGGACACCATGGACAAATTTGCTGGCATCACCGGCCGTCAGTATCACCTCTTTGACTACTACGGATCACCTGATGCAACAGACGTTGTTGTGATGATGGCATCCGGTTGTGAGACCGTTTCTGCCACCATCGACCATCTGGTCAGCGAAGGCAAAAGTGTTGGTCTTGTTATTGTTCGACTGTTCAGACCTTTTGACTGCAAGGCCATGGTTAACGCCCTGCCTTCTTCTGTTGAGCGTATCACTGTAATGGACAGGGTAAAAGAGCCAGGATCTGCAGGCGAGCCTCTCTATCAAGATGTCCGCACCGCAATTGGTGAGGCCATTGAATCAAATAGCGCCGCTTACCAGCCGCTGATCCTTTCCGGTCGTTATGGACTTGGATCTGCCGAGTTCACCCCCACCATGGTCAAGGCAATATTTGATAATATGGCAGCCATGGCTCCCAAAAATCACTTCTGTGTTGGTCCCAATGATGACGTTGCCGGAACCAGCCTTACTTATGATCCTGATTACTCCATCGAAGGTGACGATGTATATCGTGCCATGTTCTACGGTCTGGGATCTGATGGTACTGTTGGTGCCAACAAAAACACCATTAAGATCATTGGTACTGAGACTGATAACTCTGCTCAGGGTTACTTTGTTTATGACTCCAAAAAATCCGGTTCTATCACCACCTCTCATCTGAGATTTGGTAAAAACCAGGTTGTTGCTCCTTACCTTATTAATAAGGCCAACTTCATTGCCTGTCATAACTTCACCTTCCTTGATCAGTACGACATGCTTCGGAACCTTGAAGATGGCGGAACCTTCCTTCTCACCACCACCTTTAATGCCAAACAGATCTGGAAAGAGCTGCCAAGCAATGTTCAGAAAGATCTGATCAATAAAAAAGCAAACTTCTACATCATCGATGCCCTTTCACTTGGTGAGGCCCTTGGTCTTGGTGCCCGCATCAACATGATCATGCAGACCGCTTTCTTCCTCATCTCCGGCATCATCACCGAGAAAGAGGCCATTGCTGCCATTAAGACTGCCATCAAGAAGACCTATGGAAAGAAAGGCGACAAGGTTGTCAACATGAACTATGCCGCCGTTGACGCTGCAGTCAAAAACATCGTCAAAGTCAAGCTGAGCAAATCCACCAGCGGTCACGAGATGCCTCCCACCGTTCCTGCATCTGCTCCTGACTTTGTCAGAAATGTTACTGCCAAGATGATCGAGGGTAAAGGTGATCAGGTCAAAGTATCTGAGATGCCTAATGACGGTACCTGGCCAACCGCTACCACCCAGTACGAGAAACGTAACATCGGTGTTCACGTACCCGAGTGGATCGAAGAGAATTGTATCCAGTGTGGTCAATGCTCGCTGGTCTGTCCCCATGCGGCAATCCGTATGAAAATCGGCAACATGGATAAAGCGCCAAAGAGCTTTAAATCCATACCCGCCGTTGGTAAGGCCTTCAAGGATTCCAACTTTGCCATTCAGGTATTCACCCAGGACTGCTGCTCATGCACCCAGTGTATGGATGTCTGCCCCGGTAAGAAAGGCAACAAGGCAATCCAGATGGTTCCCAACTCTGAGAAGATCCGTAGCACTCAGATCAAAAACGTGGACTACTTCCTCAGCCTTCCCGAGGCCGCTCCTGGTGACGTCAACCCTGCAACAATCAAGGGAAGCCAGCTGCTGCGTCCTCTCTTTGAGTTCTCCGGCGCATGTGCCGGTTGTGGTGAGACCCCATACATCAAACTGGTTACCCAGATGTTTGGTGACAGAATGCTGATTGCCAATGCAACCGGTTGTTCTTCCATCTACGGTGGTAACCTGCCAACAACTCCATACTGTAAACGTGAAGACGGACGCGGACCTGCATGGGCCAACTCTCTTTTCGAGGACAATGCTGAGTTTGGTCTTGGTATGCGTGCTTCTGTTTCCAAACTTGGTTCCCAGGCTGTTGAGCTGATGGACAAGGTCGTTGCTGAAAAACTGATCACCAAGAAAATGGCCACGGACATCACCAAGGCCACCCAGAAAAGCCAGACTGATATCGAAAACCAGCGTGATCGTGTTGCAAAACTGAAGGCCAAACTTGAAGGTTCTGACAGTGTTATTGCAAAACGTCTCCTTGGTTGTGCCGATTACCTGGTGAAGAAATCTGTATGGATCTTCGGTGGTGACGGTTGGGCATATGACATCGGATATGGTGGACTGGATCACGTTCTGGCCTCAGGCGAGAATGTAAACGTCATGATCCTTGACACCGAGGTGTACTCCAACACCGGTGGACAGATGTCCAAGTCCACTCCCCGTGCTGCCACTGCCCAGTTTGCAGCAGGTGGTAAGAAGATGCCAAAGAAAGACATCGGCATGATCTTCTCTACCTATGGCAACGTCTATGTAGCCAAGATCTCCATGGGTGCAAATCCCGCTCAGGTTGCCAAGGCAATTGCTGAGGCAGAGGCCTATGATGGACCATCTCTCATCATTGCTTACTCCCACTGCATCAACCACGGCATCAACATGACCAAGGGTCTGCATCAGCAGAAGAAGGCTGTTGCCTGTGGTCATTGGCCGCTCTACCGCTACAATCCAGAGCTGGAAGATGCCGGTAAGAATCCTCTCACCATCGACTCCAAAGAGCCTACAATGACCTTTGAAGAGTATGCCATGGGAGAGAATCGCTACCGCATGCTGAAGATGATGAACCCTGAGCATGCAGACGAGCTTATGGCACAGTCACAGAAAGACGTAACCAAGGGCTGGAAGTTCCTCCAGGCTCGTGCAGCATCACTTGAGCCGGAGAAATAATAGCTCTCCATCTGTATCTGCTGCCATCCGGCAGCAGATACACTTTGCAGTATAAGAACAAAAAAAGGGCCTGGGAAGTTATCTTCCAAGGCCCTTTTTTTGTTTGACGCTGGTTTAATCTTGTAGATCAAACCATTTGTTTAAGTTTTTTTTGTCGGGTTACGCTTCGCTAACCCGACCTACATCTACTGTAGTCCGGATGTCGGGTTAGCGAAGCATAACCCGACATCTGTATATCAACTCTCCATTGTCTTTCAACTGTCTTTCTTCATATCAAGATCGAGCTCTATCTCTTCTCCACGATCCGCCTTGATCTTTTTGTAATCTTCAACGGACTGCATCACCGAATCATCCTGCCGTTGTTTGATCTCTTTGACTTTTTCCTGAATCTTATCCTCTCTGATGGACAGTCCTTCAGCTCCAAAGAGCGCGTTAGCCAAATACTTAAAAGAGAAGAGCATCAATTCCACATCATCGTTCTTGATCTTTTCCAATGTCTCATCATCGATGATATAGGTGTCAAGAAAAGAACTTTCAAAGATAAACTTGCGAAAGTGATCCAAGTCAGTAGAAGCCATAAAAAACATACGCTTGGCCTGGTCAGAGAGGGAGGCCTGATGTCCGTATGACTTACGGCGCATAACCAGGCGCAACCATTCTTTGTTCATCTCATCACGAACATCCACCCCCTGGTCAGCACGCCATTCGGCCACAGTCCATTCCTTATCTTCTTCAAAGCCTTTACAGTGATCTTCCTTGACGATGAAAAAGAATTTTTCTTCATCTTTATGGTCGGCCCCCTCTCCCATGGCACCCTGCCCTTCATGAAAGTCTGCCATTCCCACCGGATAATACCTGCAGGCCGAAGGACGATCAGTATAAACAGTACATCCCTCAGGAGTGACAAAGGGACAGCGATTTTCATCTTCTGTCAGCTTGAGAGCAACTCCCGGCATATCCGTCCCTTCCAGGTAAACAGGAACAGTATATTTATGGAGAAACTCATGGGCAGGAATGTCCAGACGTTTTTTGAGTTGCAGAATATCATAGGGAGTAAGAATAATCTTGATTCCTCCGCAACAGGCAGTAAAACATTTCACCCCCGGATGGCAGCGAAACTTGATTTTACTGTCCAGGGTCAATTTCTGGGGAAGGATATTGGAAGGGTTGGTAGCCTTGCCAAACAGTACTTTTTCCTTACCTGACATCTCTTTTTCACTCATTCCAACACCTTTTATTTAAATTAATATATAATCTCACAGTTAAGAGAGTTTCTCGTCGCATGAAGCACATATAGTAAACACATAGACTGATGGTGTCAAACCTCTTTCAGTAAAAGCTTTCCTAATTAGAGAAGATCTGACATCATGCTTGCTAATCCCTTGCGGTTTACCCAAAAGTTACTTATATTCTTTTTATCGTATTCAGATATATTCCCGGATGTTTTCCGGTCTTTTTTATAGGTACAGTGCATGAAACTTTTTGTTCGTCCCCTTGATTTCTCCAGAATTCAAACCCTGGTCTATCACCTCCCTGAAGGCCCGTCATTCTCTCTTCCCCTTGAAGGAGTTGAAGAATTTCTCGAACTGGAACTGGATGTCGGTCATATCTGTGACACCTCTGATATTGACGGTGTGGTTCACTTTTTCCCCAAAGGAAATGCATGATGGCGTCGTAAAAACTCTCCATCTGCTTCGTTGCTGCGAATTTTCTATCATTACGACGTACCTTAGTACGCCGGAATGATAGAAAATCCACGCGCCTCGCATATGAAGTTTTTTACTTAGCCATCGATACTTTTTAGTTTTGCGCTCCTATCAATGCGTAAGAATGCAGTAATCAGAAACCAGTATCCAGAATTCAAAAAAAAAGAATCCGCCGTCAATAGACGGCAACAACTGGTTTCACATCTCTTCTCAGCAGGATGACCATTCCCCCCTCCAAGCTTCTCCTCCATTCAGATGGGCATGTCCACACCAGATACTGCCATCATGCATCCGGCGAGATGGAGGAGTATGTCCTGAGTGGAATTGCTGCCGGATTAAAAGAGATTGTCTTTCTTGAACATATGGAGGCAGGAGTTCACTATTTTGAAACCACTTGGCTCACAGAGAGCGATTTTGACATCTATTTTGGTGAAGGGAAACGGCTGCAAAAGAAATACAAAGATAACATCCGTGTCTGTCTGGGGGTAGAAGTAGGCTACAGCCATACCCACCAGGAGGAGCTCCTGGAAAGATTGAATAAAAGGCATTGGGACAGAATCGGCGTATCCTACCACTTCATGCCTCATCCGCAAGGGGCTTGTCACCTGAATCTGGTAAGTAGGAAGGAAAAAAACATTCACTCAATCGAGAGCATCGGCTGCCAGCGAGTTCTTGACGACTATTTCACCACCCTTACAGAGGCAGTAAAGGTTCTTCCCGGGACAGTGCTCTGTCATCTGGACGCAGCCTTACGCTTTCAGCCCGGAATTTCTCTAGGGAAAGATCACCGGAATTCTATCAGAAGACTCCTGGAAGCGGTCAAAGCCAGGGGAATGGCACTTGAGATCAACACCTCAGGATTTGCTATCCGAGGTATCCCCTTCCCTGCCCCCTTTATTCTCAAAGAGGCCATGGCTCTTGACATCCCTCTTCAGCCAGGATCAGATGCCCATAAACCGGAGGATGTGGGAAGGTATTTTGACAGGCTGGAAGGCTATCTGCAAAAGGAAGTCTATGCAAGATGAACGATCTGGTAGGTATATGCAGACCCAGTTTCTTCTATTCAGCATTGGATGTTCGACGTTCTCCAGTTCCCCAGATCTTCTACAAAACCCATGCTGGAGAGGGAGTCTCCCTCTCCAGCATGGAAATAGCTTTATTCAGGATACCAGTCTACTCCAATCCGGCGAACCATGTTAAAGCCGCCGCTCAGTACCAGGGTGTTACTACAGTTCACACTACTTAGAAAGCTCTGAATCTCGAAAGAGCGTGTACCCGCGTCGCAGAGGATAACGAGCGTTTTATCTTTTGGCAGCTCCTCATAACGGGCTCGAACCTCATTATAAGGAATGGCGACCCATTTATCGGTACCGAATTTTTCCACAAACGGCCCTGCCTCATTCGGATGACGAATATCAAAGGCGGCCCAGTCGGGCTGAGTGGCAAAATCTTCCATCCAGGCAAGGAAGGACTCCAGACTGGTCTTGCGCAGCCGTCCGTCACAGAGATTATCCGCCACATAGGCCGCAGCATTGATGGAATCAATGGCTGCAGAAAATGGTGGAGCATAGGCCATCTCCAGTGTTCCAAAATCATCGATGCTGGCCCCCATTGAGATATAGGCAGCAGCTGCATCGATCCGGGCTGAAATGCCGTCGCCCATGGGTCCGAATCCCTGAAAACCAAGGACCTTGCGGGTACGGCGATCAAAGACCATCTGAAAACAGACTATGGCCTCAGTGGGGAAAAAGTGTGCTCGATCAGAAGGGGCGGTGAGCGCCACATCTGCATCATAGCCCTCTGCCTTTGCTACTTCAAGACTGAGACCGGTGGCACCGACACAGACATCAAAGGCCTTCATGATAAAACTGCCCACGGCCCCCTTAAAGGTGGAAGGAATACCGGCCATGTTATCACCGACCACCCGACCTTCCTTGTTGGCCAGCGACCCTAGAGGCGCATAAAATTTCTTCCCGGTAACCAGGTGCATCACCTCAATGCAATCACCTGCAGCGTATATAGAGGGGTCGGAGGTCTGCATCCGTTCATTGACCACAATGGCCCCCATGGGTGAGATCTGCAGACCAGCCTCTGCTGCAATTTCCGAGCGTGGCCTGACCCCTGCGGCCATGATCACGATATCAGCATCAATGGTGCGCTTTCCGGTGCGCAGCCCGGTAACCTTACCATCCTTGCCCAGGATCTCTTCGGCACCTTCCCCGAGAAAGATATCTACTTCATTATCCCGCATATGCTTGGTCACCATGGAGGCCATGGGAAAATCGACGATCCGGGGCAGGATCTGAGGCATAAATTCTACAATAGTGGTCTCCACTCCCCACAGATCCTTAAAGGCCTCGGCCATTTCCAGGCCGATTGCCCCGCCGCCGATAACCACGGCCTTGTCAACCTTGCCCTTGGCAATCCGATCCTTGATTTCAATGGCCTTGTGCAGATCAGAGATGGTAAACACACCGTCAAGATCGTTACCGGGAATGGGAAGGACAAAGGGACGAGAACCGGTGGCAATCATCAGCGTATCATAGGGGATGTCCTCTTTTTCCCCACTGGCCACGTTTTCCACTTGGACTGTCTTTTCCTTTCGGTTAATGGCCACAGCCCTGGTACCGCTCTTGACTATCACTCCCTTGGCGTTTTCAAAAAAGGCTTCATTGCGCACCATATGAAAACTGGTTGAACGCAGCTCCGCCTCATCAGAGACGTCTCCAGAGACATAATAGGGAATACCACAGCCGCCGTAGGAAAAGAGCGTATCCTGATCTATGATGGTTACCTCGGCATCCTGCATCAGACGCTTCACACGGCACGCTGCCTTGGGACCTGCAGCCACGCCACCCACAATTACTATTCTCTTGCTCATATCATGCCTCCGGAAAAAGAATGGGGAAAAAGATGCACTGCAGTGGCACAGCCGTAGACTCCTTCAGCAAGGAGCAGGCTCTTCTCTATACTGCAGTCATTTGCCCGTATTTAATTTTTCAATTATACGGGCAAATGAACAATATATGAGGATAAATTACAAGCAGAAAAGAGGAGATTAAGAGGGTTGGCAGGACAAACGACAACCAACGGAATGGCATCTTTCATCCTGTTTTCATTCTTTTTTTCTTACTGAAAAGAAGATGCCAGAGGTCAGTATTCTGAATACAGAATCGAATCAGGCACCTTTGGTGCATTGAAAAAAGGCACCATATCACCCTTGTGATATCATTCATACAAGACAGGGATATACTATTTCTGACTCCTGACTACGACATTCTCCTTCATTTCACTGTAGTCAGTTCGTCAAGAACCAATCGCTGACGCTCATCAAAAAGATGACGGCTGATCAACCAGATGGCGGACAGAACGCCAAAACCTGTGCCTGCGGCGATGAGGAACATGATCAGGATCTGGTACTTTACCGCATCCAGAGGTGACGAACCGCCGAGGATCTGTCCAGTCATCATGCCGGGCAGGCTGACAACTCCAGCTGCGGCCATAGAATTGATGATGGGAATCATCCCGGTACGCATGCAATCCCGTCGGATATCACCGCTTGCCTCCTGCCAGCTCTGCCCCAGGAGAAGACGCTGTTCCACCATGGAGCGATGAGTATACATCTCCGTAGTCAAGCGATCAGAGGCCAGCGCCACCCCGTTCATGGTATTGCCGAGGAGCATGCCGAGAAGGGGGATGGCATACTGCGGGGTGTACCAGGGATCAACACCCACCATGACCGTCAGCGCAAGGAGGGTGATGGTAAACGAAGAAATCAGCATGGAACCGGTACTGATGAGATACCCAGTAGCTCCGGTGAGTTTACGCTTCTGCCGGGCCCATACCTCGTAGCCGGCAACAAGGAGCATGATGGTTGCCATACCGAGCACCATCCAGAGACTGGGACGAGCAAACAGAACTTTCAAAACCAGGCCGATGAGCAGTAACTGGACGGTCATGCGCACGCCGGAAATGAGCATACTCTTTTCCAGGCCAAGGCCGATACGGAGGCTGGTGCCGGCCAGCAGAACAAGAAGCAGCGCGGCAATCCCAAGGTCAAAAGCACTCAGAGAGATTACATGCATCCTTTCATCTCCTCAACAAGTGCCTGCTCTTCAACCCGGTAGATCCTGCCCGCCACACGAGCAAGCTGTTCCCGGTCATGACTGACCCAGAGACAGACAGTCTGCCTGCTGCGACAGATGTCTCCAATAATCTCCTCCACCACCCTGACCATCTTTCGGTCCAGGGCCGAGGTAGGTTCATCAAGGAGAAGCACCCGAGGTCCACTGCTCAGACTGCGGACAAGGGCCAATCGCTGCCGCTCGCCGGAAGAAAGTCGACTGACCTGCCATCCGCCCACATCTGGAGGAAACCCCATCTTTTCCAGCCATTCCCGGACCTCACCCTGCTCCACGCCCTGTTCAAAATGGGGGGAAACCAGGTCATACCACCAGCAGGATTCAGCGGGCACCATAGCCACTGTTTTTCTCCAGGCAGGAGGATCAAAAGAAGAGCAAGCTATTCCATCAAGGAAACAGTCTCCCTCGTGGACAATCACATCGGCCACTGCCCGCAACAGCTGGGTCTTGCCCACCCCTGAGAGCCCTGTGAGTCCAACGCACTTACCCGGGGGGATATCCAGGCTGTAGGGGCCGTTGCCTAGAAATGACAGGGAGGAGAGGCGCAAGCCCTCACTGTACTCCGCATCAGGGCAGGGTGATGGTAAAGGTGCTTCCTTCATTTTCCTTGCTGGACACGGAAATCTGTCCGTGATGCTGTTCCACGATATTTTTAGTAATGGCCAGTCCCAGCCCAGTCCCTCGATTTTTATCGGTGAAAAAGGGATTAAAGATCTCTGCAACCTTCTCTTCACTCATCCCCACCCCACTATCCTGAATGGATATGAAAACAGAACCGTCAGAGTCCATAATTCCGGTACTCACCTGCAACAGGCCGCCATCAGGCATGGCCTGGATACTATTCACCAGGATATTCAGCAGGGCGCGATAAAAGAGGTCTGGATCAATGGTGATTTTTCTGAGATCCTGATGAAAATTTGTCTCCAGAGTGATGTTTTGTTCCTGCAGCTTCGCCTCTATAAACTGCAGGGCCTGAGAGATATTATTGTTGATATCCACAGGAGTGAGCTTGACCTTCTGGGGTCTTGCAAAGTCAAGAAATTCCATGACGATGTTATTGAGACGAGTGGTTTCAGCAATAATGATCTCGGCAAGATTTTCATTACCCGGAGCCACTTTTTTGATCCTTTTATAGAGGATCTCGGCCGTGGAGCGGACAATCCCCAAGGGACTCTTAATCTCGTGAGAAACCGTGGCCACCATGGTTCCGAGGTGAGCCAGTCGCTCGGCATGATTCAGTTTTTCCTCAAGAGCCAGTCGCTCGCGAACCCTCCTCTCCATTATCTTATCTGCCCGACTGACAATGGTACCCAGGACCAGAAAGAGAATGATCATGACCAGGGAAGAGACCAGGATAATTCGTCCCTGCAGCTGCATAATAGCCGTGTACTCACGAGAAAGATCCTGGGTAATTTCAATAACCCCCATGATTAAATCATTGGGACTGCTGTCGCCCCGCACCTGACGAAAAGGAATAAAGGTCTTGAGTCTGCAGTGAACAGGTGCGGTGCCTGGAAAAAGACTGAGGACTGACCCACTGGACACGATCTGGGAGTTCGGTGTCCCTGCCAGGGCCTTTGCATACTCCAGCCCCCCCATATCCTTTTTCCCAATCTGCTCCTCATTGGTGGAATAAGAGATAATATTAATGGTGGAATCATAAATGGTCACGGTTTCCATCTTCATCCCTTCTGTGGCATTACGAACAACGCGATCCAGGCTCTGAAATTGATCCGGATTGGAAAGGGCAATTTTACCGTAACTCACCACAGTGGGCAGGACAAAACGTCTGAATACCTGCTGATTCAAATTTTCAGCGAGAAGAAGGGAGTATGCTTCACTCTGATCAAGCATGACTTCGCGAGCATTGTTGGAAATGATCCAGGAAAGAACAAGGGTGAAAATCAGGATTACACCAAGGCTGATAAAAGAAAAATATTTTACCCGCTGAAAGGGAACAAGCCCGACCCGCAACTGTTCCAGCCGTTCCGGATCATTGATTGCCGGGAGTGGATTTTTTTTAGTCACCGCAGACTCCGCAGCGCCTGCAGACAGAGGTGTCGCAGGCGATGGTGGTTCCGGCCTGAAAACCCTTTTGATATTCCTGCCAGAGATACTCCTGTTTGATGGAGTGGTCTACAATATTCCATGGTAAATAATCGTCTTTCCCGTACTGATGGATGGCAAAGGTCTCGGGTCGTAGACCGTTTTTACGCATGGCCTGTTTCCAGGCCATCCCTGTTTGAGCCATGGTGGCCAGGACTTGGGCCAGTCGTCGATCACCTCTTGCGAGAACGGCCTGAAAAAAGACATTCTCAGGTTTATCATGGTTTATCCGCACATTGGGTTCATGGCGCAGCCCTTTTCGCAAAAAATTAATCTTTTCCTTGAGAGACTTGATCGCAGCATCCGCACTGGACTCCTCTCCTGCTTGGAGAGCAGCTCCGCCAAAGGAATGGAACTGAAACGGCGTCCAGGGCTTGGGGACAAAACAGTTGACAGACAGGGTAATTTCACAGAGGTGTCCCCTGGCCCTGCCCCTGGGTAACATTCTTTCCCTGATCTTTTTTACCAGCTCCAGCATCTCCTGAAGATCATCCATGGTCTCTGTGGGAAGCCCTATCATAAGATAGAGCTTTAATTTATACAAGCCTGCATCAACCAGACGCTCAGCAGCAAGAAGCAGGTCCTCCTCGGTCAGGTTTTTATTG
>DAOVAI010000247.1 GCA_030671085.1 Pseudomonadota bacterium
CGCAGAGACTCGCTCATTAAGGTCAGTTTGGACTGGTAGCTGCCGTGCACCGGGATACAGGTGGGGTGAATCTGGACAAAACAGGGATTGGCAAAGCCGGCTCCCATCTTGTGGGCTCGCCAGGCAGCCGTGACATTGGAGGCCATGGCATTGGTGGAGAGGAAGTAGGCATTGCCGTAGCCACCGGTGGCCAGGATCACGGCATCGGCGGCAAGGGTCTCCAACTTTCCGCTGATGATGTCGCGGGTAATTATGCCTCTGGCTCGACCTTCAACAAGGACCAGTTCCATCATCTCCTTGCGCGGGAGCATGGTGACATTACCACTCCTGATCTGGCGGGAGAGGGCGGAGTAGGCACCGAGGAGGAGCTGCTGCCCGGTTTGGCCCCTGGCATAAAAGGTTCGAGAAACCTGGGCCCCGCCAAAGGAACGATTGGCAAGGGTGCCGCCGTATTCCCGGGCAAAGGGGACGCCCTGGGCCACGCACTGGTCAATGATGTTGTTGCTGACCTGGGCCAGGCGATGGACATTGGCCTCACGGGAGCGAAAGTCTCCTCCCTTGATAGTATCGTAAAAGAGGCGGTGGATGGAGTCGCCGTCGTTCTGATAGTTTTTGGCCGCGTTGATTCCACCTTGCGCTGCAATGGAGTGGGCGCGCCTGGGGCTGTCATGGATGCTGATGGTGGTGACCTGGTATCCCTGTTCAGCAAGCGTTGCCGAGGCTGAGCCCCCGGCAAGACCGGTTCCCACCACGATAATCTTGAATTTTCGGCGGTTTGCCGGGTTTACCAGTTTGGAGGCAAATTGGTGATTGTCCCATTTTTCCGCAAGAGGGCCGGAGGGGACACGGGAATTAAGTTCCATGATTACACCTTGTCGGTCTGATTGGCAATTACAATGAACTTGCCGTCTGGGTCGTTAACTGTCAACTACCAGCTCCAAAGAGAAAAAGAAGAGGAATGGAGCCAAAGAGGAGAAGAAAGAAGGCTGGGACAATATAGGTTAAGAGGCTGATCAGCTGAGTATAGCGCGGATGGCTGGCCCCTAAGGTCTGGAGCATGGACCAGAAGCCGTGAGTCAGGTGCAGGGCCAGGACCAGGAAGGCAATGATATAGAATGAGGAATAGAAAAACGAGCCGAACATGGCAGCGATGGTCTCGCCTATCTTTCCGTGATCACCAAAGGAGACAGCTGAGGTGTGGATGAGGAGAAAGAGCAGGATGAAGAGCCCGCTGTAAATCATGGAACTCGAAGCCAAGGAGTTTTTAATGGCCCTTGTCTTGACCTTATACCCCTGCGGCCTGGCCTTGCCATTCTGGAGAAAGAGCAGGCAGCCGGTTACTATATGGACAGCAAAGATAAGAAATAGGCCCTTGCTGAAGACCGAGACGATCAGCGGATGGCTGTGCAGTTGGTCGGCATAGGCCTGGAACAGATTCACACTGGAAAAGAGTGTCGCATTGCCTGCTGCATGACTGCAGAGAAAGAGAAGCAGACAGAGGCCGCTGATGGCCATGATCCATTTTTTGCCGATGGATGATTTTAGAAAGCTCATAAGCCACATAAGTCACTGTCCAATATGAAAGGAAAACGATTAAGCGTGAATACCAGGAACAATTGTAAAAGAATTTTTTGAAAATGAGTAGCTCTGATTTGCTGTTGTACGATATTTTTCAAAATGCTATGGTGGCGCAGGAAAAAACTACGGGAAAGTCTTCCCGTCTATGCAGAATGTTGGTCTTTGTTCGCCACTGCATTTGTTCTTAAGGTACCCTGTAAAAGGTGGAATGATATGAAATGGAAAGGGGTTATTTTTGATCTGGACGGTACCCTTCTTGATACACTCACAGATTTGGCGGTTGCTGGCAATGCCACTCTTGATCACTTTGGTTTTCCCAGCCACCCTGTGGATGCCTATCGCTATTTTGTGGGAGAAGGGTTGAAGACCCTGATGCAGCGGATTGTGCCGGAATCATCTTCCACTGACGAAGAGTTGGCCCTTTACATGAAAAAATTTGTCGAGATATACAGCCGTAACTGGAATGAGCAGTCAGCTCCCTATAAGGGTATACCTGAAATGGTCTCGGCTCTTTCCGCTACCGGTTTGCAGCTTGCAGTCCTCTCCAATAAACCCCATGATTTTACTCGGGTCTGTGTAGAGGCATTTTTCCAGGATAATCCATTTGCCTTTGTCTTTGGTCAGAGGGAAGGGGTGGCCAACAAACCGGATCCTGCCGGAGCCCTGGAGATTGCCGAGAAGATGGGGCTGACTCCTGAAGAGCTCCTCTACGTAGGTGATACGGCAACCGATATGCAGACCGGGAACAGTGCAGGGATGAAAACTATCGGTGTGTTGTGGGGTTTTCGTGACCGTCAAGAGCTAGAAGAGAACAAGGCCTGGAAGATTGCAGCAACTCCTGCGGAGGTAGTGTCTTATGCCACTCAGTCCTGCTGATCTAATTCCTGCCCTGCAGTACGCAGCCCCGCCTTTTTTAGGCGCCTTTATCGGTTATCTCACCAATAAGGTGGCCATCAAGATGTTGTTTCGCCCGTTAACGGCCAAACATCTCTTTGGTGTTCGTATCCCCATGACTCCTGGAGTGATCCCCTCCAAGCGTAAGGAACTGGCAATAAACATCGGCGAAATGGTTGGTAATCACCTGCTGACCAGTGGTGAGATCAGCGGGGC
>DAOVAI010000192.1 GCA_030671085.1 Pseudomonadota bacterium
GATAGGTGCGCACCACCAGCTCAGCCAACAATCCCATGGTAATAAATTGGATACCCATGAAAATCAAGAGCACTGCCAGGAGCAGGAGAGGTCTGTCCGCCATGCCCACGTCAAAAAAGAAGCGCTGCAGGGTCATAACAAGGGCCATAACAAAACCAATACCTGCTGACAAGACACCAACGGTGCCAAACACATGCAGGGGCCTGGTGGCATAACTCAAGAGGAATTTAACGGTTAACAAATCGAGAACCACGCGGATGGTGCGGGAAATTCCATATTTTGAAGTACCAAAACGGCGTGCACGGTGATTCACCTTGACTTCAGTAAACGCGATTCCCATACCGCTGGCAATGGCAGGAATAAAGCGATGCATCTCTCCATACAACTTTATGTTGTCAGTCACCTCACGACGGAAGGCCTTGAGAGTACAGCCATAATCATGGAGGTGGACCCCGGTAATCCAGGAAATCAATTTATTGGCCATCATGGAGGGTAGCTTACGGGAGATAAAAGGATCTTTCCGATCAAAACGCCAACCTGTTACCACATCATAGCCATCATTGAGCTTGGCAACCATGTTGGGGATATCATGGGGATCATTCTGCAAATCCCCATCCATGGTGATGCTTATTTCGCCGCTGGCATGATCAAACCCTGCAGACATGGCCGCTGTCTGGCCAAAATTACGTCGAAGAGCCACAACCAGGACCGAAGCATCGTCCTGGCTGATCTGTTCAAGCACCTGTAAAGAACGATCAGCAGAACCATCATCAACAAAAATCATCTCGTATTGATAGTCTGTTGCTGCCATCACCTCTTTTATCTCTGCATACAAAAGAGGTATATTTTCTTCTTCGTTGTATATGGGAATGATCAATGAAATGTCCAATCTTCTTCTCCTTATCGCTTCGTTAGAAGGTTCCCGCAATCCACACATCAGGGATACATCCTGTAAGTTTTATAGAATTTGAGTATGCATTTGAATAGTTCTAACAGGTCACCGGGGAACACCCATCCTGCTTAGCCTTTTGTCCTGTATGAGTCACCATTTGACAGTGCAGAGTACTATATACAAATTATCAGAAAAAATCTCGTCATGCAGACAACTTATTCACGCCGACCGCAGGGCATGCACCGGATCCATTTTTCCAGCCTTGACGGCCGGATACAAACCGGAACATATTCCCACAGCAATCGAGGTCAGCAGAGGAACAAGAATCCCCCAGGGAGTAATAGCAATACTCCAGTCGGCAAACCAGGCGATGAACCAGGAGCAGCCAAGGCCGACAAGAATGCCTAAGATTCCGCCCGCAGTGGTCAACATGGTTGCCTCAGCCAGAAACTGCACAATGATATCCTCCCGTGTAGCCCCGACAGCACGACGAATCCCGATTTCCCGGGTTCGTTCTGAAACGGTTGCCAACAGGACGTTCATTATACCAATACCTCCCACAACAAGGGAAATACCGCCAATGGCACCAAGTACCAGATTAAAAACCCGCTGGGTCCTTCTGGCCTGGAGCATGAGCTGCCGGGGAACGATCATCTGGTACCCACGAACACCGTGGTGCCGAAGATCCATGGTCCGTCGTATAAGAGGGACTATTTCTTCCACCTCTCTTTCGCCCCTCAGTTTGAGAATCACCTCGTCCAGGGCCTGTTCTTCCTCTTATGCGTTGTTCTCAAGAAGATAGCGATGGCTGCCAAAGGGAAGAAAAATCATCTCGTGCACTTCACGAGCCAGAACTACTCCGTTTGTTTTGCGACCCAGGGAAGGAGTTCCCCAAACAATACCGACAACAAGAAATAACTGATCACCTATTCGGATCCGTGCTCCAAGCTTTCCCTGTGGACCAAGTCGCCTGGAAATGGTTTCATCAAGTAGACAGGGTCATAATTATAGTCCTTGCCAAAACCGCGTAAAAGCGGGACAGAGAGGGATACTCCTACTCCGGAAGAGCTCCCTTCATCATTGACATAGGCCACAGAAGGAGAAAATGTTGTCTCAATACCCATACTGCTCTTTTTAGAAATCTTCCCGGAAACACCAGTTGCCTGGGCTGTGGAGTTCTCACTCTTTGATAGACCAAGATTGGCCACAGGACGAACTTTTCAGTCAAAGGCCGATTCTGCATGTTGCAGGACTATACTGACTGTTTTGTACCAGCAATGCATTCTGCAGAAGGAATCTATTTGCCTGCTGGGCTCGCTCTATTGTCTGATCAAGGTCAAGGGATATTTCCCCGGAACTCTTAAGGGGTAACGCTTTCTCACTTCCAGAGGCTGTTGCCGGAATAAGCAGGAGAAAAAAATATCCAGCCAACAGCAGCGAAAAAGCAGACAACCTGAGACCAACTCTGCAGGTCATTGCTCATCACCCTTTTTCTCTACAGATTCCTCAAGCAGAGAAGAAATCTTACGGGAGAGCAGAGGATACAAAACCCCGCCCATACCAGCATCCAAAAATGACTTCAAGCGCATGAGTAAGGCTGTGGACAGGGCCAATGCACTGCTGTAGCCGGAGATTTCAAAGATAAAGATAAAGGCAAACTCCATCAGACCGATACCACCAATGGAGATGGGCAGGTTCATGATAAACATGATCAGAGGGACAGCCACCAGCAGCTCTGTAAACTGGATCTCATGGCTAAATGCCAAAGCAGTCACATAGACATTAACAACTGCCAGGAAATAAAAGACAAAGGTGTTTAGCAGGGCAACGAACAGGGCCTGACGATCATCCCTGTATTCAAGAACAGCACAATGCACCTTATCAATTTTGCCTATTATCCCATCAAGAAAAGCGGCACGCCGGTTCAGAAAAGTCTTGATGAATGAATAGGGCCGTTCATCAACAATGATCCAGATCAGAGCAAGGCTGGCTGACACGGCAACCAGAAGACTGATCGTCATCCAGGCCACGGAAAGCAGTTCTCGCTGCATAACCACGGCAATAAGAGTGAGAAAAAAAAGAATCACCATTCCGGAAAAACGTTCAACAAAGACCGAGGCTGCGGCCTCAGCACGTTTTCCGGTAAACCGTCCAAGCTCGTGAATTCGAATCAGATCTCCACCCATACTGGTGGGCAGGAGCAGGCTGAAAAAAATTCCGATCATGTAGAGGGCCCATGCCCTGAAGAAACTGACTGTCACTCCCCTGGAAAGGAGGAGTAAGTACCATTTAAAAGCGCTGGAGATATTCAGAAGGAGAGAAACAAAAAAAGAAAGGAGGAGGATGGGAATACTGACCGACCTCACCATTGCCAGGAGTTCAGCCCGCTTTGCTGCATCAAAAAGACCTACCTTTTGCAGGACATAGAGCAAAAGAAGTGCAGTGATCACCAAGCGTAAGATGTAGGTTATTCGTTTCATTCTATTTTGGAGAAAGAAAACAGAGAGGAGAGAAAACAAAAAAGCAAGGAGCATTGCTTGCCTGCCTTCCTTGCTTTTTTTACCCTACTCTATACGCTTAGTTCTATCAAACGCTTCATTGTCTCCCGGCAAGGGGAGCAGAAACTTTCCTGTCGATCTCAATCATTATCGTGAAAGGGTCAGAGTCCATCCAACGTTGGAGCTCATAGAAACAGAGGGATATTGCCTGGGGCAAAATCTCCTCTATACAGAGAACCGTGATCGGTATGGATTGACAGCGTGTAGCCGTCAATCCTCCAACTGCCTCCACCGACATTGTGCTCACCACTACTGACATTGAGATCATAGCCCAGCGCACCACCCTGGTAAAGATGATAGGTACCGCTATATGTCCGACCACTCCCAGGCTGGCTTCCCTCGGTATGCCAGGCAGAAACTAATTGATCAGCCGTTGGCGGAGTGAGCGGGACAGCATCATCTCCGCCGCCACTGCTGCCGGCAGCCACAGCAGCGCCCAGCAGGACAGCGGCACCGGCACCGATACCAATCATCATGCCGGTGGAAAGCGAAGACTCATCTTCTTCAGCAGGCTTTTCCTGGCTGGGTTGCTCGCTCGTTTCACCAACTGCAACTTTCTCTTTTCCGGTGGGTGCCAGAATATTTCCGGTCTCACTTTTCTCTGCAACTTCTGCA
>DAOVAI010000252.1 GCA_030671085.1 Pseudomonadota bacterium
AATTAAGAAAGGCACCCGATGAACACATGGGCGAAAAAGTACCGGTGGTGACCACGTCGACTTCCCTGGCCGCGCCTTCCGCACCCTTTGCCTTGACTATATCAACCATCTCTTCGGCCGTGACAATAACTGCCTCACCAGCTTTGATCTTGGCGTTAATTTCCTCGTAGGTTTTCTGTACTGGTTTATCGCTCATGACTCGTTTTTCTCTTATTAGAGGAGCATCTGTTTCTCTAAAAAAACAGACAAAAATGGTTTACTTTTATACTTCTTTACGGGCTCGGCACCGTCTCTCTTTTCAAGAGACAGAACCGATCATATCTCGGCAGGGGCGCTTATACCAGTCCTTTTTTACACCTTGACATACTTTTTCCTTTGACCTACATTCCGATCTTATTGATTATTTTCATCTCACGTACTTATTTGCGTCCACATTCGAGAAGGAATCCAGATGGCCACAGAAAACGCCAATGACATCACTAAGGTCCGGGACGGTATTGACTCCATAGACAACCAGGTTCTCGAGCTTCTTAAAGAACGACTGGCACTGGCCAAATCCATCGGCCTGCTCAAAGACGAAGGCAAACGTGCAAAATGGGATCCTCTGCGGGAAAGACAGATCTACCAGCGTCTGACCGAGCTGAACAACGGTGTTTTCCCTGACAAAGCACTCCACTCGATTTTTCACGAGATCATCACCACCTGCAGGCTATCCCAACAAAAGATCACTGTCTCCTACCTGGGACCAGAAGCGACCTTTACCCACCTTGCCGGAGTCAAGTACTTTGGCCATTCTGCAACTTACAGCTCCATGGAATCCATCGACGATGTCTTTTCCGAGGTGGAAAAAGGACGCACCGACTACGGTATCGTGCCAGTGGAAAACTCCATAGAAGGAGCAGTCTTTTCCACCCTTGATTCCTTTATGAAGTACAATGTCAAGATCTGTGGGGAAATGCGGATGGATATCACCCACAACCTGGTCTGCCGTTCAGGAGATATCAATGACATACAGACCGTGGCCTCTCATGCCCAGCCCCTGGCTCAGTGCCGTGAGTGGCTGCGGAAACACCTGCCTTCCTGCCCCACCCTGCCGGTCTTTTCAACAGGTGCTGCCGCTCAGATGGCGGCCAACAACCCCAACATCGGGGCAATTGCCTCATCACTGGCCATCAAGACCTATGATCTGCAGGTGGTGGTTAAGGGAATCGAGGATTATCGCGGGAATACCACCCGCTTCCTGGTCATTGGCAAGGAGTCACCAACACCTAGCGGCGCTGATAGAACTTCTCTCCTCTTGGGACTCATGGATCGCCCGGGTGCTCTGAATGAGATCCTTACTATTCTCTCCAAGGCAGACATCAACCTGGCCAAGATCGAATCACGGCCCATTAAAGGGAAACACTGGAAGTATCTTTTCTTCCTGGACCTGATGGGCCATATGGATGATCAGAAGATCAAGGATTGCTGTGAGTCTTTAAAAGACCTCTGTTCCTATTTTGAATGGCTCGGCTCCTACCCCAGATCAGATGTATCATCCTCCGATGCGTGACATCTGTCCCTGACAGCGAGCTTGCTCTGGCGACTTGAGATCCTCCGCCAGGGTATGACCTTTGGGCTTATCGAGAATGGTCTGTTTGATGAGGGTTCTGATTTCCTGGTCGCTCCCGCCGTTGCGCAGAAGCGTCTTGAGGTCGGCCTCCCTGTCATGGAGCAGGCAGGAGCGAAGCGTTCCGGCAGAGGTCAGCCGCAAGCGGTTGCAGGTATCGCAGAAATGATGACTGATGGGACTGATAAAGCCGACTCTGCCCCTGGCGCCATCACCATCTGTAAGAGAATAGACCTTGGCAGGGCCATCCATCCGACAACCAGGTAAGACTTCCAGACTTCCAACCGTTCCTATCAGTTCCTGCAACTCAGATGAGGGAATATAATACCGTTTATCCCATGTACTGTTCGTGCCCACGGGCATAAATTCTATAAAACGCACCTGGTAAGTCTTCTCCAGGGCAAGTCTTGCAAAATCTATAAACTCATCATCGTTGATCCCTTTCATGGCCACCACGTTGAGTTTTATCTCAAAACCCAGTTTCTCGGCAGTTTCAATTCCCTGCCATACCTGCTGAAAAAGGTCCACTCCGGTGATCTGCTTAAATCGTTCCGGCCGCATAGTGTCCAGAGAGATATTCAACTTACGGATCCCTGCCTCATACAGCCCTGCCGCCTTTTCCTGGAGAAGAACACCGTTGGTGGTCAGACGAACCTCTTCCAATCCCTGGATTGCCGACAAGGCAGTGATAAAATCCATGACCCCGCGCCGCACCAGGGGTTCACCGCCGGTGAGACGCAGCTTGTTCATTCCCATGTCAACGGCTATGTTGATAACCCGCAGCAGTTCCTCATAACTCAGCAGATCACTGTGCTGCAGCATCTGCAATCCCTCTTCCCGGTCTTCAGGCATACAGTAGACACAGCGAAGATTACAGCGATCGGTGAGAGAAAGACGAAGATAGGAGATGGTGCGAGAAAACTGATCCACCAGCTCGCTGTTTTTCGAAGATGTTTGCGTGTGCTTTTTCATCGTTT
>DAOVAI010000136.1 GCA_030671085.1 Pseudomonadota bacterium
TCCAGGATGGCAGGGGAGTTTTCACGCAGACCCTTCATCTCAGTCAGGACCAGGAAGAGACCGCCGCCCACTGCAAAGTGAGAGACATAGACGTGGACCACGGCAATGAGGGCAATAAGCGTTCCCCCGCCAAAGGCATCAAGGAGCCATACCGGATAATTCATGAGCGCACCTCCTTGTCGGTGAGAACCAGCCGAATCATGTACCAGACAAGTGCGAGTCCTCCTGCAAAGACCAGGAGAAAGGCGATGAGGGGAGAGTACTGGGGGGCCACTTCCAGGTCCGAGGTCTTGAACCAGGGGGCAAGGGTCAGCCGTCGGGCAAATTCGCGGACCAGGACCATGCAGAAGAGGGTTGCCAGCAGGGAATAGGTGGCGGGACGGACCCGATGCAGGAGGCCGTAAATGAGCGAGAAGATTGCCCCGACTATTCCGAAAAGAAGAAAGGTGAGAAAAAAGAAGCTGCCGTCTCCGGTGAGGGCCCGTACTGATTCGGGAAGGCTGCCCCAGTACCAGGTACCGACTCCAAAGTTGAGGATGGTGGCCCCGGCAAACCAGTTCATGCCTGTGGTGATACCAGCCTCGGTATTTTCATCACCCTTTCGTTTTTTGTAGTCGTAATAGAGGCCGATGGCAAGACCGCCTACGGCCACTGAACCAAATACAGAGTGGAGAAAACGGGGGAAAATGGTCGGATTTGAGAGATTGAGCAGGGTTCCCTCGGGATTGGCAAAGTATGCAGACCAGCTGTCCGGATTGACCGAGAGCGCGAGGTTGCAGGTAAAGATAAAGGCGACCACCAGGAGGGTTGTAGCTATGAAGCCGCTGAGTACGGTGTGAAAATCAGGAGCCCGGTCATAGTTCAGGCTGTAGATATAGGTGCCATAGTAGGTGAAAATGAGGATGCCGACGATGGAAAGCCAGTAAAGGGCCATGAGCACGGAGCTGGCATACATGAAATGGCCGTAAATGACCTGGAGAAAGAGGAGAGGGGCGACGCCAAAGTTGATGGTAAAGGCCACGGTGAAAGGGAGTTTCTTGGCAATTACCCTGTTGGTTGCCGAGGTCTTGCCGGCGGCATGGCGAAAAAAGGTGATGAGTGAACAGCCAAGGAGGATGTTCATCACCAGCAGGTGCAGGAAAAAGGTGACGGTGAGCAGAACCTGAAACCAGCCCCAGGGAACCTGGAGCACGTCAGGTGTCGGAATAAGCTGGGCCGCTGTCATGATGCTACCTCCTGTTTTCTCTGTCTGAGATTTTGTTGTGGAACTGAAGGGAAGCGTTCTGAAATTACATGATTCTTTAGTTATATGATTCCACTTTATTAAATGCAAAAAAAAACCATGGATTGTAAAAAAAGCGTTTGCCAGGCCATTCAAATATGATATATGAGATATTAAATATCTTATTTATCTTATGAGGGGTGGTTGTGGAATGAGGCTTACACGAGCTGGAGAATATGCTGTCAGGTGTATGATTTACCTGTCGCACAAAGGGGTTGGCGTTCTGGTTTCCAAGCAAGAAATTGCAGAGCGGGCGGACATCCCCACCCATTTTCTGGCCAAGATCGCTCAGGACCTGGCTCGGGCACATTTGATAGAGATCCGGCAGGGACCCAAGGGCGGCTATAGTCTTCTTAAGGATCCTGCAGAGGTCTCTCTGCTTGAGGTGGTGGAAGTGATGATCGGGGAAATCTATCTCAATGATTGTGTGGGCAGGCCAGAAACCTGTCCTGCCAGCAAACGCTGTGCTGTGCACAAGGTCTGGGAGGATGCCCGCGACCAGCTGCGTGAGACTCTGGCCGGGGTCAGCTTTGCCCAGCTGTCGGAAAAGGAGTCTTGTATTCCGGTTTTTCCTGTGCATAAGAAAGGATAAAAGCGGTCTTGATTAGCGTAGAAGCTGAAGTTGACTGAGAAGGAAGGGGGAAGGAAAATGCTTGAGGCATCTGGCAGAGTGTATGGTTTTTACCGTGATGGGTTTAAGCGGATGACCCTGGGGAAGACCCTGTGGAAAATTATTATCATTAAATTGGTGGTGATGTTTGCGGTGCTGAAACTTTTCTTTTTTCCCAATTATCTCAATACCAATTTTGATACTGATGAACAACGGGCCGATCATGTCCTGGAGCAGATAACCAGGCAGGCGGACTAAAGAAACTAGTGCTTGTCTATAAATGGCTTTTTTTTCTAAACCGAGCGCCTCGATTTAGAAAAAAAATCTCATTTCTGGCCAGACACAAACTAATGTAAGGAGGAAAAAATGATTGATGTGGATCCCAGTTTGGTGAACTGGTCCCGGGCGCAGTTTGCCCTTACGGCCATGTATCACTGGATTTTCGTGCCGTTGACCCTGGGACTGTCGTTTCTCTGTGCCTTTTATGAGACCATTTATCTCAAGACAGGCAATGAGCAGTGGAAGACTATTACCCGTTTCTGGATGACACTCTTCGGCATTAACTTTGCCATCGGCGTAGCCACCGGTATCATCCTGGAGTTTGAGTTTGGAACCAACTGGTCTAATTACTCCTGGATGGTGGGCGACATCTTTGGTGCACCGCTGGCCATCGAAGGACTCTTTGCCTTTTTCCTTGAGGCCACTTTCTTTGCCGTCATGTTCTTTGGCTGGAACAGGGTCTCCAAGGGGTTTCACTGTTTCTCCACCTGGATGGTAGCCATCGGCTCCAACCTCTCAGCAGTCTGGATCCTGGTGGCAAACGGCTGGATGCAGAATCCTGTTGGCATGGCCTTCAATCCTGAGACCGTCCGCTTTGAGATGGAAAACTTTGCGACCGTGGTCTTCAATCCAGTGGCAGTGTCCAAGTTTACCCACACCTCCACATCCGGATTTCTTATGGGCTCGCTTTTTGTCCTCACCGTCTCCTCCTGGTACCTGATCAAGGGAAGACATATTGAGATGGCTAAAAAATCAATTGTTGTGGCTTCGGTCTTTGGCCTGGTCGCTTCTCTCTTTGTCGCCTTTACCGGTGATGAGGCCGCTTATGAGGTTGCCCAGAAGCAGCCCATGAAGCTTGCCGCCATGGAAGGTCTGTATAAGGGTGAGAGAGGTGCAGGTATTGTGGCCATGGGTATTGTCAATTCGAATAAATCACCGGGTGACGTACAGGATGCCTTTCTCTTTGAGGTGAAGGTCCCGCAGGTGCTCTCTCTCCTTGCCAATCGTGAGCCCGGTTCCTTTGTCCCCGGTATTGATGATCTGGTCTACGGCAATGTAGAAGAGGGGGTCATGGGGGTGAATACCATGATGGAGAAGGGGAAACTGGCCCTTGCCGACCTTGCCTCTTATAAAAAGGCGAAGAGGGAACATAATGAGATGGCAGCAACAGATGCCCTGCAGCGTTTTGATGTGAATAAAGAATATCTGGGCTACGGCTATCTCGACACGCCGGAAGAGGCTGTACCATCAGTGCCTATAGTCTTTAATTCCTTTCATATCATGGCTGTTCTCGGCTCTCTTTTTCCAGTGATCTTTGCTGCCTTTCTCTTTTATACCCTGAAAGGAACGGTGACGGAAAAACGCTGGCTGCTCCCCGTGGGGTTGATTTCAGCTCTCTTAGGTCTATTTGCACAGCAGGCGGGCTGGGTCACGGCCGAAGTCGGGCGGCAACCCTGGGCCATCCAGGGACTGATGCCGGTGAAGGTGGCAACGACAAACCTGTCCACCACCTCTGTACAGGTCACCTTTTTTATGTTTGCAGCGGTCTTCACCCTGCTCATCATTGCTGAGATATCCATCATGCTGAAGCAGATAGCAATCGGACCGGAGGGCCACTGAAAATGATAGCAAATCTTGATTATATAACCCTGCAGCAACTCTGGTGGGTAATCTGCTCTATAGTGGGTGCCCTGTTTCTTTTTCTTCTTTTTGTCCAGGGCGGCCAAACCCTGCTCTGGCAGATGGCAAAGACCGATACGGAAAGCGCCATGATCATCAACTCCCTGGGGCGGAAGTGGGAGATCACCTTTACCACTCTGGTCCTTTTTGGCGGTGCCCTGTTTGCCTCTTTTCCCAAGTTTTATGCCACCAGCTTCGGTGGTGCGTATTGGGTGTGGATGCTGATCCTCTTTAGCTTCATTATTCAGGCCGTGAGCTATGAGTACCGAACGAAACCGGCAAATGTCTGGGGAGCAAAAACCTATGAGCTGTTCCTCTTTATTAACGGTTCGGTGGGTGTCCTTCTTATCGGCGCTGCAGTTGGAACCTTTTATACAGGAGCCAATTTCTCCTTGAATGAGTGGAACCAGGTAACCTGGATGTATACCCTGGGCGGCATTAACCTGCGTGGACTCGAAGCTGCCTTCTCCCTCTTTAGTCTGTCTCTGGGACTCTTCCTGGTCTTTAACGCCCGGGTCCTTGGCGCCCTCTATCTTCTCAGTAATCTGGAGCTGACTTCTGTGTCAGCCATGGAGCAGCGACTACGTAAGGCGGTATGGACTAATTTCCTCTGTGCTCTTCCTTTCCTGCTCTACGTGGTTGTCTCCATTCTTTTGATGAAGGGCTTTCATGTGGATGAGGCTGGAGTGGTTTCCATGGTCTCCTTTAAGTATCTTTTTAACCTGTTCGCCCTTCCTCATCTCCTTCTGCTGCTCCTGGGCGGAATCGGGCTGGTTGTTCTCGGGGTAGTTGGAGGAGCCTTTAAAGGCAGCACCAGGGGGATCTGGCCTGCAGGGCTTGGTACCGTGTTTGTTGGCTTATGTGTCCTCTGCCTCCCGGCCTTTAACTCCACAGCTTTTTATCCTTCGAAGTTTGACCTGCAGTCCAGCCTGACCATCTACAATGCGTCATCAAGTCAGTTCACCCTGACCACCATGACCTATGTGGCTCTGGCCATTCCTTTTGTTCTTGGATATGTGGCGTATCTCTGGAAACAGATGGATGCAAAGAAGTTGACCACAGAAGAGGCTCTGGATCACGAGGCTTATTAAAAGATGAACGTTCAACAGTGAACATTCAACGTTGAACAGCGAATGAAATAAGGAGAACCCTATGACTACACTATTATTGCTTGGCTATGTTGCTGTTATTGTCGTATCCTATAAGGGAGCTGTTATTGCCCTGGACAAATCTGGTCTGTTATAACAGCTTGTATGGTGCTCTTCTCATTTTCTCGAGAAGAATAGTATTGAGGAAAAATGGGAGGCTGCGGCCTCCCATTTTTATTTAGAGAGGATCTGTGCCCTCGGCTCTTCTGCCAATGTGAGAAATATTATGTCTCAATATGAGCAAAAGGTGACCCTCCTGGGGTCTAATGTCAAGATACGCAACCTGCCGATCAAACAGGTCAGTCTGCTGGAAGAGGGGAATTTGCCGGCCTACGGCTATAATCCCGGCGACCATATCGAACTTATGGCCGGGGATGTGTCTGTAGAGTACGGGCGGCTGGAGCAGCTGCTTACCTGGCTGACAGCCTATGTTGCAGAGTCGGACCTGGAGCCCAGGATTCATTCCGTGACCTATGGGGAACAGAAGGATATTTTTCAGATCTTTAAAAAATATCAAAATATCCAGGTGGAGCGGGAAGATCACGGCTGGTTTATGGTCAATCAGTATCTGCCGGCCACTGGCCGTTCCCTTGCAGCAGAGCCCTTTGTCGTAGATGACTCCAACAGGGAGATATTTTCCCATAATAATGGCTTGGTTGTAATAGATGACTCCGGCCATCCTCCGGAACTCAGCCAGCAGGACCTGGATCGTAATCCAGTGATGTGGGCCATTGCCATGGGCATCAGTGTGGCTCACTGGGAAAACTGGGCCAAACGTCTGGGGGATCGTTTTGCCCTTTTCTGCAGACTTTCTGATCTTGAGACCACCCGTATGGAGATGGACTGCTCTGTGAACTGGGAGACCATTGTTGCCATGTGTCTGCGGGCGCTCCGGACTGATGAAGTGGGGCTCTGGGACTCGGAAGCAGGACGTTTTCGATGTCATATCGTGGTGGAGATGTTTCCCCATGGTATCCTCTACATCGGGCCGGATGCGACCTTCTTCCGCCATCGTAAGGGGTGTCTGCCTGAAAAAAGTTCTCCCCGGCAACGCGGGTCCGTTCCCTGTTACGATACCCTGGTTCCTGCCATGCTGGCCATGGATTCCCTACGCTTCGGAAGGTTTATTTTCAGCAGGAATTATTTTTATGACCTCTCCACCAGGGTCTTGAATAACTGGGATGATCTCTATTATCACGGCTATTATTTCAAGGACAGTCTGGAGTTTCCGAACCTGGATTTTGCCAAGAGTTTTCCTGGGGGCTATGCCTGCTCCTTTGTCGATAATGGACCTGATCCGAGCTTTTTTGAGCTGCCTCCTCTGTCGGCAGATTTTGAAGCCATCCTTGAGCTGGTCTCCAGTCAGGTATGGTCCAATGAAAAGAAGCATGCCCTGCGCCGTTTTTTCTATTTCCGTAAACCGTCACCAGCCACAGTGACTCCTGCCCTGGGGAGTTCACATGGCTATATGGATGAGATCGTCTCAGTCCTCCATAACCTGAAAGAAGAGGTGAACCGGAAGAGTGGCTTTAATGATCTCCCTATCTTTCAGGTAGGGAATTTGCGGACCACAGACCCGGCAGAGATCGATCCAGTGATTACGCTGCAGAACGTCATGGATTCCTATGTCTCCAAGGAAAGTGTCCTGCGCCCCCTCTGTCTTGGGGTCTTTGGACCTCCGGGATCGGGTAAATCCTTTGCTGTGCAAGAGGTAGCTAGTGTTATCTCGAAAAAGCATGAGGGGAATCCCTTTGATTTTTTTGAGTTCAATCTGAGTCAGTTTGCCTCGCCGGATGAGATCAATTCCGCTATTGAACCGGTGCGTGCTTCAGTGGCCAGGGGGAAGGTTCCCATTGTCTTCTGGGATGAGTTTGACTGTCGCTAT
>DAOVAI010000133.1 GCA_030671085.1 Pseudomonadota bacterium
GCTAATTAATGGAGAATTAATATGAAAGCACTTGTAACCAACGAAGCCCCTGATTTCACAGCAACCGCAGTTATGCCTGACAACAGCTTTAACGAGGAGTTTAAACTGTCAGACATGCGTGGCCGCTATGTACTGCTTTTCTTCTATCCTCTCGATTTCACCTTTGTCTGCCCTTCAGAGATCATCGCCTTTCATAAGGCTGTGGAGCAGTTCAAAGAGAAAAAGTGTGAGGTAGTCGGTGTCTCAGTTGATTCCCACTTCACTCACCTGGCCTGGAAAAATACTCCGGTAGACAATGGCGGTATCGGCAATATCCAGTTTCCCCTGGTGGCTGATCTGGACAAGTCTATTTCCGAAAACTATGGTGTCCTGCTCGATGCGGGTATTGCCCTCAGGGGTCTGTATCTGATCGATAAAGAAGGCGTTATTCGTCACCAGGTAGTCAATGACCTTCCCTTGGGAAGGAGCGTAGCTGAGGCATTGAGGATGCTTGATGCCCTGCAGTTTACCGAAGAGTTCGGTGACGTGTGCCCGGCCAACTGGAAGAAGGGAGATGATGCAATGGCCCCGACTGCAGAAGGCGTGGCAAAATACCTTGCCGAGCATGCCAACGACTGATAGTCCGCAGGCTATCTTGAACGAAAAGACAATTTTTCAAAGCAGCCTATAGCCCTTGGGGTGCCTCGGAGGAGGTGCCCCATGGGAGCAATGTCCGTATAAAAGAGGTAGTGCTGGCAAAATGGGATTGGAAACGATATGCTTTTAGTGTTGTTTCAGTTCCGGTCCTTGGGTTAATTTATTTTCATTGTGGAGGTAGAGTCATGGCGGAAAAACTTGGAATTTATAAGTGTGAAATCTGTGGAAATATAGTGGAAGTGGTGCATGCCGGCGGTGGAGACTTGGCCTGTTGTGGAGCACCAATGGTTCATCTCAGTGAGAATACTGTAGATGCGGCAAAGGAGAAACATGTCCCGGTCATTGAGAAAGTAGATGGGGGATATAAGGTAAGTGTTGGAAGTGTTGCCCACCCCATGGCCGAAGATCACTATATTGAGTGGATTGAGCTTATTGCCGGTGATACCTGCTACAGACAGTTTCTTAATCCAGGAGATGCTCCGGAGGCATTTTTCCCTGTATCAGCAGACTCGGTGACTGCACGGGAACTTTGTAACCTGCATGGAGTCTGGAAGGCCTGAGAAAGAAGAAGTAGTTGAGAAAATAAAGGCTGTCTCACTGTGTGGGAGACAGCCTTTATTATAAATAGTTTTTTAAGATGTAACATAATCTCTTTAAAAATAAAATTTCGATGGAGTGGGAACATGGCGTCACCTGAGGAAATGTATCAGTGTCAGATGGTCAACTGCGGTTTTATTTACAACCCGGACAAAGGCGATCGCAAGGGAAAGATCAAGAAGGGTACCCAGTTCAAGGATCTCCCTGATGACTGGAGATGTCCTGTCTGCGGGGCAAGCAAGAAAGCATTTCGGCCATTGGCCGGGCCGGGTTCCGTTCATGCTGAAAATGCAATGAAAACAGAAGAAACTGATACAGAAGGAGCAGCGACTGGTATGAAAAAGTATAGATGTGATATTTGCGGCTATGTCTATGATCCGGCAGAGGGAGATGATGCAGCAGGAATAGCTGCGGGTACGGCCTTTGAGGATCTTCCCGATGACTACGAATGTCCGGTATGCGGCGCAGGGAAAGACGAGTTTTCCGAAGTATAGTGCTTGTAGCGTTACAGTTCGTCGGGGGTTTGTCATCAAGGCAACCCCTGTCTTTAACCATTGATGGTAACTATGGAACATGCCATCATCTTCTTGAATCTTCTTGAAAAACGGGTAGTATGAAAACAAGAAAAATCCTGCTTGTAGCATTTCAAGGCCAGCCCATGTGTTTTATTCATGTCCTGCTCAATGGACTCGAGATGCAGGCTGCTGGTCACGAATGTAAAATTATTATTGAAGGCGAGGCCACACGCTTGATTCCGGAAATCAGTAAGCAGGGGCACTTCCTCCATGGACTGTTTGGCCAGGTGCGAGACGCCGGTTTGATTGAAGGGACCTGTCGAGCATGTTCCTCCAAGATGCAGGTTCTGGAACATATTGAAAAAGAAGGCCTTCTTCTGCTTGATGACATGTCTGGTCATCCGGGGATGGCGAAATATATTGAACAGGGTTTTGAGATATTAATTTTTTAATTTAGCAGGAGGACAGAGCCATGAATCCAGTCAAACTTACCGAAAATGTATACTGGGTTGGTGCTGTAGACTGGAATGTTCGTGATTTTCACGGATACTCTACGAATCGAGGTACCACCTATAACGCCTTTCTCATCATGGATGAGAAGATCACTCTCATTGATACAGTCAAGAAGTCACTGAAAAATGACATGCTCGCCAGGATTAAAGAGATCGTTGATCCTGAAAAGATCGATTACATCGTGGTCAATCACGTCGAGATGGACCACTCCGGCAGCCTGCCGGATATGGTGGAGATGATCAAGCCGGAAAAGATTATCTGCTCGAAGATGGGAGAGAAGGCGCTGCTTCAGCATTTTCACCAGAAAGATTGGCCCTATGAGATTGCCAAGCCTGGTGAGGATGTAAGTCTTGGATCCAAGACCCTCTCCTTTCTTGAGACACGCATGCTGCACTGGCCCGATTCCATGTTCACCTATCTTGTGGAAGACAAGATTCTCTTCTCTTCCGATGCCTTTGGTGAGCACCTTGGAACCAGTGAACGTTTTGACGATGAGGTGGATCAGGCCATCCTCCTGGAAGAGCTGACCAAGTATTACGCCAATATCCTGACCCTGTACTCACCGCTGGTCAAGAAGCTGATTGCCAAGGTGAAGGAGATGAACCTGGAGATCAAGATGATTGCTCCGGATCATGGTGTCATCTGGCGTACGAATCCGGGTATGGCCCTGGAGGCCTATGACAAGTGGAGCCAGGGGAAAGGGGACGGCACTGCCCTCATTGTTTACGATACCATGTGGCATTCTACCGAGATGATGGCCAAAGAGGTCGGGGCCGGTCTGCAGGACGAAGGGATTTCCTACAAGTTACTCAACCTGCGTTATAACCATCGTAGCGATGTCATGCGTGAGGTCCTCAATGCCAGTGCCATTGTCCTTGGCTGTCCCACATTAAATAATGGTCTGCTGCCGAGAATGGCTGGATTCCTCATGTATATGCGTGGCTTGAGACCGCTGAATAAGGTGGGCGCGGCCTTTGGTTCTTTTGGCTGGTCAGGTGAGTCTGTGAAGCTGCTCAATACAGCAATGACTGAGATGAAATTTGATATTGTTGATGACGGGCTCAGGGTGAAGTATGTGCCGGAAGAAGGAGATCTCAGTCAGTGCGTAGAGCTTGGCCGAAAGGTAGGACAGGCGCTTAATGCAAAACAATCGTCCTGAATAGAGGAGCCAAAATGAAAATTCATATTGATAAGAATATAGTCGAGTTTATTCCGGAAAATGAGCAGGAAACAGCGTCCATGGAAACCCTGTGGCGGGTGGTTGTTGATTGTGCTGCCGACAATAAGCGAATGACCGCCATCGGTGAGTATATCCCATCCAAGCAGAATCTTGCCCGTTTTCACATTGAAGGAGTTGCCGGAACCACCGTGTATACTGAAGATAAAGCAGTGGAAGAGTGTACTGTGATCTGCACAACCTGCAACAAGTACATGCAGCTGAAAGGGGGAGACCCTGTACCCATGTGTTGCGGACGTCCTATGGAAACAGCAGACTGACTTGCCGGGGTGAGAGTTCACCCGCACCCCACCTTCGTTCGATCAGTCTGGCTCACATAGCGTGCTATAGATTCGCCAATCTGATCGAATGAATCTATGGCACTGGTAAACTCTTACACCATTAAGGGTTGGCCAGATAGAATAAAAAAAAACCCGGAGGAAATTTCCTCCGGGTTTTTTTGTGCAATTTCAGCTGATGTAGGTCGAGTTAGCGAAGCGCTTGTACCCCCTTGAGGGGTGCTTGTACCTCCTTGTGGGGTGAAACCCGACAACAACTGATGCTTACCCGAAGTTTGTCATAAACCAAAAGGTTCAATCTGCAAGATTGAACCAGCACAGAGTCACTTCGGAATTCGAAATTCCGTGTTCGATATTCTGCGGTTCTCTTTCTCTCTCTATCCTCTGAGGAAATTCAAAGCAGACCCGGCCTTGAACCACTCTATCTGCTCCTTGTTCAAGGAGTGTTTTAATTCTACTTCTGAGACAGACCCATCCTGGTGATTGAGGCGAGCTGTGATGCTGGAGCCGGGTGTAATCTCTGCTACTCCCAGTAAATCCACACTGTCCCCTTCCTGTACCTGTTCGTAATCCGCAGGATCAGCAAAGGTGAGGGGGAGAACACCCTGCTTCTTCAGGTTGGTCTCGTGGATACGGGCAAAGGAGCGGGTGATGACAGCCTTCCCTCCCATGTGCCGTGGGCTCATGGCCGCATGTTCACGAGAGGAGCCTTCTCCGTAGTTGGCGTCTCCGACAACCACCCAGTTTTCTCCGGCAGCCATATAGGCCCGGGCAATTTCATTATAGGGCTGGGTCTCCCCGCTAAGTTGATTTTTGGCACTGCCTGCAACATCTGTGAATGCATTGACTGCACCGCTGAACATGTTGTTGGAGATGTTGTCCAGATGGCCTCGGAAGCGAAGCCAGGGGCCTGCAGGGGAGATGTGATCCGTGGTACATTTTCCTTTGGCCTTGAGCAGGAGCCGCAGTCCTGTGCAATCCTTTCCATCCCATGGAGAAAAGGGATTGAGCAGGGCCAGCCGCTCTGAGCTGGGAGAGACCTTGACCGTTACTCCACTGTTGTCACTGATCGGAGCCAGAAAACCTGCCTCGTCACGCACCAGGCCTTGAGTGGGGACCTCGTCCACCTTACCTGGAGGGCTGAGGATGAAGGTTGAGCCGTCTGCTGCCTGATGCTCAACAGTGAAGGGATTTTTCTCAAAGCTGCCGGTCATAGCATAGGCCAGGCAGGTCTCGGGGCTGCCGATAAAGCCGCTGGTCCCGGAGTTGCCGTCATTGCGTTTCGGGAAGTTGCGGTTGTAGGAGGTGACAATGGAGTTGAGAAAGCCCTCTTCAATCCCTTCCCGGTTCCATTGACCGATACAGGGGCCGCAGGCATTGGCCAGGAGCGTGGCGCCGATGGCCTCCAGTTTTGCCAACTGTCCATCCCGTTCAATGGTCGCCCGTACCTGCTCAGATCCAGGGGTGATGAGCATGGGGATTCTCAATTTTGCCCCTTTGGCTGTAATCTGCTCGGCCATGGCAGCAATACGGCCCATATCCTCATAGGATGAGTTGGTACAGGAGCCGACCAGGGCATAGGTGACATTTTTCGGATGATCGCCTTCTTCCACATAGTTCGCCATGTTGGCGACCGTGGAGGCTCGATCTGGCGAATGGGGGCCGACCAGGTGCGGTTCCAGGGTGGAGAGATCGAGCTCAATGACCTGATCAAAATATTTTTCAGGATTGGCCAGGACCTCGTCGTCCGCCTTCAGCAGATGCGCATATTGGTCTGCTACCCTGGCGGTCTCACCTCGGTTGCAGGACTTGAGATAGGCTGCCATATGCGCGTCATAGGGGAAGGTGGAGGTGGTGGCACCAAATTCGGCACCCATGTTGCAGATGGTGGCCTTGCCAGTACAGGAGATGGTCTCTGCGCCTGGTCCAAAGTATTCAAAGACCCGGTTGGTACCGCCTGAGCAGGTGAGCATTCCCAGGAGTTTGAGGATGACGTCTTTGGGCGCTGCCCAGCCCTGAAGCTCACCGGTGAGGTGAACCCCGATGAATTTGGGATGGAGGACTTCCCAGGGCATTCCCACCATCACATCCACGGCATCGGCACCACCAACCCCTGAGGCAAAGGCCCCGATACCGCCGGCATTCGGGGTGTGGGAGTCGGTGCCCAGCATCATCACTCCGGGGAAGGCATACTGTTCGATAACCACCTGGTGGATGATTCCTGCTCCCGGCATCCAGCAGCCGAAACCATAGCGCTGAGAAGCAGAGGCAAGAAAATCATACACCTCTTTGTTTTCTGTAAGGGCGATCTTGAGATCGGCCTCGGCCCCCTTTTGGGCACGAATAAGATGATCACAGTGGACGGTTACCGGCACTGCTGCTTCATCTTTTTCTGCCAGCATGAACTGGAGGATTGCCATCTGGGCGGTTGCATCCTGGAGGGCAATACGGTCAGGCCGGGTCTTGATATAGGAACTGCCGGCAACAAGCTCTGCCTCGGCAGCATTGTCCAGATGTCCGTACAGGATTTTTTCGCCATAGGTCAGAGGGCGACCCAGTCGTTCCCGGATAGTTGCAATATTTGCATCCATCTTCTTGTAAGTGGCCTCTATGAAAGCGGGGGTGGAATCAACCGATGTGTTCATGTTCTCTCCGTATATTTTTCAAAACAATTGGTTCTGAAGTGATATTTCTGTAGGAGCCCGCCCCTGCGGGCGCTTGGCAACGCAGGACAACATCACAAATCGCTCGCAGGGGCGGGCTCCTACAGGGGGATTTGTTTCAGGAACGGATCTGTTCTTCTTCCAGCATGGTGTCGAGAAAATCGAGGACATACTGGCGCTGTTCAGGGGTGGCATGGGCAATGCAGTCGCAGTGGAGGTGGGCATTGGAGCGCACCAGCAGTTCAAAGCGCACCAGATCCTTTTCCACCTCGACTCCGAAATAGAAGGGGCTGCAACTTTCATGTTCTTTCTGGGTCTCGGTGAGGAGCTCAGACGGCAGGACGATCCAGTAGAGGCCGATCATGGGGCCTGCTTTGAGGTTACGTTTCAGGTAGGAGTCTATATTGTCCCGTTCCATGGGGGACAGATCATCAACAACAAATTGGCGCATGGGATCGT
>DAOVAI010000171.1 GCA_030671085.1 Pseudomonadota bacterium
GAGCCAGGCATCATCCGGGTCTGAGTGGAGGGTGAAGTGGTGGCCGTTGGCTACGCGGTTCCCCATATCTTTTTTTTCTGGGGTACTGAACGATATTCCTCCATCGAGGATCGCTGCCAGCGATTCGGTGCTGATTTTCATCGCTGTCAGCAATCCTCCCTGGATGCGGAGACCACTGGTGTTCCAGAATCTGGTGTGTTCCCGAATCAGGTTAATGTAAGGAACGTAGATGTTGAGGTAGACTAATACATTCTGGCCAGTAGGTGAGAGCTCATAGCCGGTGGTGTGTCCAACCTGTACCTGGCGATAATAGACTGGTTTGTTGTAGCCAAGAGATCCCAGGCGGTCTGTTTCCAAAACCAGGTTCAAACCTGTATTCAGCGTTATATTTGTCGGTTTGGAATCATATACCTGAAATTTCCTGGCAGGTTTGCCTTTTCCAGGAATCAAGTTTAGATACGATCCCTTCACGATCGTATCTAAATCGGAAATACCTGTCAGCCCGAATTTAGGGGTGACAGGCCATATGTAGGTGCCGACACGGAGGAGGCGATCCAATGACTTGTTGATATGGGCTGTTGCCTGAACCGTGGTAAGATCATCTTGCAGCTTTACTAGAGTAACAGATCCAATTTTGACTCCTTGAAAGCGGATATCTGCACCTGTCTGGATTGCATGGTGAACCGAAAAAGTAAGCTGTATCTCAATGTCATCAGTATGTTGAGCTGTCTGAAAGTCTTTATACAAGGGGAAGGTCTTTGTATCAGCAGTAATTTTTTTTCCTCCAGGAAGCGTTTCAAAGCTCACTCCTCCTCTGATAACGGCCTTGAGGGGATCGACCTGTAAGGAAATGTTGGGCAGATCTGCCTGGAGATGAATACCACTGCTGAGATAAAAACGGCTCCTTGTGGATACATGATGTCTGAATTGAGGGTGGATAAGGATTTCTGTTTTTATGGAACCGTCTTCCTGCAGGGTCGTGGAGATGACCTCTCCCACTTCTATTTTCTTGAAGAGTACAGGGGAACCTGGAGAAAGAGACGTGGAGTCTGATGAATGCAAAGTGAGGTGCAGTCCTGGTTCACGTTCTGAGGTTTGAGCGCTTTGAAGGTCTTTGTATAAGGTAAAGGATTTACTGCTCTCATCGATTGTTTCGCCTCCAGGGGGTGTGTCAAAGCAGATGCCTCCTCTGATGATGGCTTTGATGGGATCTATCTGCAGGGAAATATTTTGTATATCAGCCTGAAGGTGAATACCACTGCTGAGATAAAAGCGACTACTTGTAGTGGCATGATCCATGAATTGAGGGTAGATGAGGATTTTTGTTTCAATGGAACCGTCTTTCTGCAGGGTTTCAGAGACGAGTTCTCCCACCTCTACTTTTTTGAAGAGTACAGGGGAGCCGGAGGAAAGAGAGGTGGAGCCTGATGAATGCAGAGTCAGATGCAGGCCCGGTACACGTTCTGAAATAGGGGGCGCTTCGTTAAGGGCGATGAAAAATTGAGAAAGTTCCTTGCTGCTTCCAGGCTGGACTTCAAAATAACTGCCCCTTACCAAGGTGTCCAGTCCAGTGATACGATTCATCGATATTTCAGGTCGGACCACCCAGAACTTGGTGTCGCTGTTCAGTTTTTCCTTTGCCTCTTTGGCCATTTCTATCACGGCATCAATATGCTGCAGGTCAGGAGTAACGTTAAATTCTTTCAATGTTCCCACAGGCAGCCCTTTGAACATCACTTGAGTCTTTCCTGCAGTAAGACCGTTGGCATCATTTATTCGCACGGTGATCATGATTCCGGATTCCTGGAAGTCCTTGTAAATCAACCAACCGCCCAGGACAAGGGCGACAAGGGGTAGAATCCAAATGGGTGAGAAACCTTTTTTTGTTTTAACGACTGGGCTTTCCATAATAAATTTGAAAGAGTTGTTAAGGTTTGAGGACAGGTCAGGAGTCCCAGAGCAGCCTGGGATCAAAGGTCATGGCGGCAAACATGGAACAGACGACCACTGCTGTAAAAAAGGTGGCGGCGTGTGCCGTATGGGTTGAGGTGAAGCTGCCAAAGTCAACAAGCGCAGACATCACGGCTATGACAAAGATGTCGAGCATGGACCAGCGTCCAATAAACTGGATAAAACGAAACATTGCTGCCTTATGACGCAGCCAGGTTTTCCATTTGAATTGAATGGAAAGGAGAATAAGGAGCATGCCAATGATTTTAAAGAGGGGGACCAGGATGGAAGCGATGAAAATAATGAGCCCTATTCCGTATTCCTCTGAATGGAAAAAATAGAGGATACCGTCCATAATCGTTGAGTATTCCTGGGAGCCCAAAAAATCGACACGCATGATGGGCAGCAGGTTTGCAGGAACAATAAGGATGGCAGCGGTGATGATAAGAGCCCAGGTGCGTGCGATTGAGTTTGTGAAGCGATAATGTATCTGATTGTTGCATCGGGGACAGAACAGGATACTCCCTTCTGGTGCCTTGTTTGCGGCAACAAGTTTCCCACAGTCATGACAGCGCATGAAACCTGCTGCCATTGCAGTCTGTCTGTCTGGATGTTTGTCAGTCATGGGGAGAATCTTCCCGGAGAGAAGGTTTCATTGCTTCTATTTCACGCCAGAAGGTTCTGGTATCCAGAGCGGATGTTGAGGCAATAATTGTCAGGACCAGAAAGAGAAAACAAAAAAATCCTGTATCGTAATCGATACTTGCCAGGCTGCTGATTTTAATGATCGTGATAAAGATAGCGATCAGATATATCTCCGGCATGGACCATTCATCAAGGTGATGGACTGTGCGGAGCAGATAGGGCAGAGACGAAGTGTAGAGACGCAGTTTGAGCTGCAAGGCAACGGAAAAGAGGAGGCTCAGTTTGAAGAGTGGAAAAAAAATAGAGGTGAGAAAGACCATCACTGCGGCAAAATAATATTTCTGGTGGTAAAAACTGAGAAAGGCATCAAAGATGGAACCGCTCTGAGTCATCCCGATCGCCTCTAAAGTCATAAGAGGCATGAACACAGCTGGAGTGAAGACGAGCAGGCCGCTGATGGTGATGGCTAGTACTTTGGTGATTGAGTCTGTTTTTTGTTGATACAGGGGGGTGTTGCAGCAGGGACAGTACACTTTTTTTCCAGCCGGTGGTTTTATCTTGTGTAGCAGCAGGTCGCATCCAGGGCAGGCTGTGAGGGCTGAGGAAGGGTTCATGGACTTTTTTGCCGGTGAAAGGAGAAAGATGGATATTGTCCTGAGATTCTAGAATAATAGCATGTTTTTCTGTAAAGCCAAAGTGAATCTTGTCCTGTTTCTTGCTAGTTGGGAATTTTTCTCGGCAGTTTGCTGAAAACGGAAAAGAGATGCCCGATAGAGGTGAATGGGGTATATAACCGTTTAAGCTAATAAGGAAAGAATAGTCCTCTTTTTGGGGACAGGAACGGAGAAAAATGGGACTGCAGCACGGAGCAGATAGTCAGAACAGGTCGCGACAGACATCATGTAAACAGTGTGGGATCTGCTGTTCCAAGGGGGGCGCTGCCCTTCACAGTGAGGACCTCTTGCTGTTGCAGCAAGGGCTGATCCCACGGCAGAATCTCATTACCATTCGCAAGGGTGAGTTTGCGCACAATCCTATTACGGATAAGGTTCAAGTAACAAAGGCAGAGATTGTCAAATTGCGGGGAACGGGCAGGGAGTGGACCTGCTGCTACTATGATCCTGACTCAAAGTGCTGTACCATCTATGAACATCGTCCCCTGGCATGCCGAACCCTGAAATGTTGGGATCCGGAAAAGAGTCTAGCGCTGGTGGAGACAGATCTTCTTTCCCGTCTGGATATCCTGGAAGGAGATGAGTCGTTGCAGGAGCTGGTTAGGAAGCACGAGAGTTCCTGCCCCCTTCCTGATTTTACACTTCTTGTAACAGCCCTTGAGAAAGAGCAGGCAAATATCGTTGCTGAATTGGAAGTATTGGTCAACGCGGATTTGAGTTTTCGCAATCAAGCGGTCGAGAGCTCTGAGCTTGTGCTCAACGAGGAGCTGTTTTTATTTGGCAGACCTCTTTTTCAGGTATTGCAGTCATTTGGTCTGCAGGTTTTTCAATCTGGAAATTGTTTGCGTCTCCAATGGGCGAGGAAATAGATAGGAAAGGAAGCATGGATAAAATAGAAATTGATTATCGCGGTGATTGTTGAATAGGGTTCAAAGACGTGCGGGCACGTCTTGGCAGCATGTCTCGAGGGCATGAGTTTGAGTTCATCTGTGCAGCAGACATGGCAGGCAAGATGGATCGGATTGTTAGCTTTGCCGGTGGGGTTATCCGTTCTAAAGAACAGCGCCCGGATGGTACGGTGATCTCGGTGATGAAGGCTGAGTGATCTGGAGCTGGCTTGTAGCCTGCTCCTAAATGTTTTTCACAAAGTTTGACTGAAATAATGAGTTGGCATGACAAAAGGGTTTGTCATAAACAAATGGTTCAATCTACAAGATTAAACCAGCCCGGGACCACATATACCATTACCCCCCCCGATTTTTGCCCCCCTGGCAAAATGCTGTTCGCCTATACAGAGAAGGTTTCGCTAGAGCAGGATTGTGTGGCCATCCAGAAATTACAGGGTTCTCAAGCCGGAGATTAGGAATCAGCGAAGTTAGCGCTACAAGAGGAGACGGGTGTCGGGTTACGCTTCGCTAACCCGACCTTATAGTTGTTCCAAAAGGAAAAATCCATACAATGCTTATAGTTTTATTTTAAAG
>DAOVAI010000208.1 GCA_030671085.1 Pseudomonadota bacterium
ACGTCTATGTCTCTCATTTTGCAGTGGGTGGCGGTCTCTTCCTGGTCCTGACTGAGATGAAGGGGCTGCGTGAAAATTCCCCTGCCATCCTGGAATACACCAGGAAGCATGCCAGGTTTTTCCTCCTCCTGACCATGGTCTTTGGGGGGCTCACCGGGGTGGGCATCTGGTTCACCATTGCCCTGCTCAGTCCTTCGGGCACCTCTTCTCTGATCCACACCTTTGTCTTTGGCTGGGCTATAGAATGGGTCTTTTTCTTAGGTGAAATTGTTGCCCTGCTTCTCTACTACTATTCCTTCAACAAGATCAGCTCCCGAAATCATCTCATTTTGGGCTGGATCTATTTTGCATGTGCCTGGATGTCCCTCTTTGTCATCAATGGAATCATCGACTACATGCTCACCCCTGGAGAATGGCTGAACAACAACAATTTCTGGTCAGGATTTTTCAATCCCACCTTCTGGCCTGCCCTCTTTTTCCGAACCTTCCTGGCCCTGATGATTGCCGGAATCTTCGGCTTTCTCACCAGTGTCAATATCAAAGATGCAGAGATGAGGCAGAAGATGGTCCGTTACTGCGGTCTCTGGCTCATGACACCTCTGCTCCTGCTCCTGGCTTCGGCCACCTGGTACAAAGCTGCTCTGCCGCCTGCCCAGCAGGTGATGATCTTTTCCGCCTCACCGGAGATGAAACCCTTTCTCTCCGGCTTCATCTTTCTCTCACCAATCCTCTTTGCAGGAGGTCTGCTCATTGCCGCTCTTCGCCCGCAGGCCGTACGCCGGCCAATGGCCTGGATCCTGCTCCTCTTAGGATTTTTCTATATGGGAAGTTTTGAATTCATCCGTGAAGGGGGCCGCAGGCCCTTTATTATCCACGATTACATGTACTCAAACTCCATCCTGAAAAAAGATCTCCCCCAGGTACAGGAACGTGGTGTCCTGCAGACGGCCCGCTGGGTCAAAAACAAGGCAATCACTCCTGAGAATCGAATGGCTACCGGGAAAGAGCTTTGTACCTTACTCTGTCTTCCCTGCCACTCCACAGGCGGCCCGCTCAACGATATCCTGCCCCTGGCCAGAAATTTCACCCCTGAAGGGCTGCAGGCCTTTATCAACAGTATGGGTACAGCCAACCCTTACATGCCTCCCTTTGCCGGAACCAGAGAAGAGGCTGCAATCCTGGCTGAATACATAAGCACCCGCCTGGGGCCTCGTTTTGCCTCTGTGGCTCCTGCCATCACGCCGGTAACGGTTGCGCCAATGACCTTTGATCCTGAGACCTCTGAGTATGTCCTCCTGGCTGGACCAACACTGGGCACCATCCTCTCTTCGGAAGCAAAAGAGTCCGGGATAGATATCTCCTACGGTTCCCCGGTGCTGCGTGCCCAGCTTATCTTCCGTGACGCCAGTCCCAGTCTTATCATGGACGGGGCCTCTGTCAGCTATGTTCTTGAAACAGGAACCGGGGTCGTGCAGGGAGAGCTTGCGCAGCATGATGACTATTTTGAGACTACCCTCGCTGAAATCCCCGCTGTTCCCAAGCCCTATCAACCTTTTCTCATTGCAGAACTGCAGGCAACAGTGGAAGGAAAAATTGTTGCCGCCACCAAGGTGAAGATAGGTGTCTCCACAGAACTCGGTTGCCGCAACTGTCACGGAGGCAGCTGGCGACAGGAGGGAAAGACCGGTCTTTCCAGGGCAACGGCGGCCAATATCCTGACCGTCCACGACAAACGCAGCAACACCACTCTCAGTGCGGACTTCTCCAGGGGGAAAATCGTGGTCTGTTCCTCCTGCCACGGTGACTTCAGCCGCGGAACAGAGAACAAGCCCGGACTCCTCAGCCTCTCCACTGCTATGCACGGCTTTCATGCCGGTCTGTTATCCAATGCTGAGGGCAACAGCTGTGTACTCTGCCACTCGTCAAATGAAAAAGGGGCCAGCCACTCCTTTGACGGTATGCATAAACAGCTGGATCTCTCATGCACGAACTGTCATGGAACACTGGCCGATCATGGTGCCAGCCTCCTGAAACAGGCAGGAGAAAACGGACAGGCCAAAAAGCTCCTCTCCCTCCTTGAAGGCAAAACCGAGGTGGCCATTGCTGAAATCAACCCACGCTCTGCATGGACTATGGAGCCCGACTGTCTCACCTGTCATGTAGACTTTCAACCTCCGGAAACAGATACGGCCTTCAATTCCTGGACGGAAAATGAAAATGGCTTGTTCCATAATCGCCGGGGCGAAGCAGCTGTGGTTCTCTGCAGTTCCTGCCACGGACAGCCGCACTCCCTCTATGCTGCCGACAATCGTTACTCCAAAACAATCGGGGCACTGCAACCCCTCCAGTATCAGAAGAGCCCCTATCCCATTGCAGCAGACAAGGGATGTGCTGTCTGTCATACCATGGAAATGGAGGATGAGATGCATCACCCCGGCTCTCTGGCCATATTCAGAAACCGAGAATAAACCATACGGCTGTAAATCCTAAAGAGGGCTCCGGAGAAATCATTCTTTCTCTGGAGCCCTCTCTCTTTTCTGTGGTGAACAAAGTGAAGAAAGGGACTATAAAGAAGGAGCAATGGAAGGAAAAGAAGACAAAACAACCATGCAGCCGTTCATAGAACAACTTGAACAGTGGGGTTGCCAGGTTCTGCGGGCCGTCAATCGCCCCAACCCGTATCGGGGAGGATTCTCCATTCTCTTTCGTTGCGAAGAGGCCACGGCAAGAGCCATTGATGATCTGGGAATTGCCCAGGTACTGCTCGACATCAGGGCTGACACCTACCTGCTGCGCCTCCCGGAAGTGAACATCGATGCGACACCAGGTTCCCACCCTGCAATACTTCCCTGGAACGAGGTAACAAAACAGCAAAAACTGGATGAGCTCCTGACCATTTGGAAAAACAGCGGAGACATCCTGGAGAGACGAAAACGCCGCCTGGGCATGTTTTATCAGGATGAGTGAATTTGTGTTCAACAGCAAACAGTTATCTCCCCCCTGACATCCACCCTGTCATCAACAGATCAGGAAGATCTTTTCTTCCGTCAATGCCCTATTCAACAGGCCCCAGTGATAAAAACAGGAGAAAGAAAACAAAAAGGATCTCCTCCTCTGTGCACCCCTTGAACAACGACCATCTTTTGAGTATAAAATACTGACCATTCCAGGGTTGCATAGAAACAGTTTGCCACACACCAAACCCAATGAGGAAGATTATGGGACAACTCGACACATATTTTCAACAGTCCATTGAGCAGCCTGAAGAATTCTGGGCCAAGGCCGCAGAAGGTATCGACTGGATCAAGAAATGGGACAAGGTCCTTGATGCATCCAACCCTCCATTCTATCGCTGGTTTGCCGGCGCTGAAC
>DAOVAI010000143.1 GCA_030671085.1 Pseudomonadota bacterium
GAATTTGACTGTGGGTCAGTTTATTGCCTTTAATATGCTCTCCTCTAGGGTCATTGCTCCGATTTTGCGTCTCTCACGGATCTGGAAGGAACTGCAGCAGGTGCATGTGTCTGTGGCTCGTATTGGTGATATTTTTAACACTGCGCCTGAGCCTGGCTTTGATCCTGCCAGGGTGAGTCTGCCGTCGATCAGAGGAGATGTCTGCTTTGATTGTGTTTCCTTCAGGTTCAGGCCTGAAGGAAAAGAGGTCCTGCGCGATGTCTCCTTTTCTGTGAAGGCGGGCGAGGTGATCGGAATTGTGGGGAGTACCGGTTCCGGTAAAACCACCCTGGCTAAACTGCTGCAGCGTTTGTATGTTCCTGAGCAAGGAAGAATTCTGGTTGACGGTATTGATCTTTCCATGGTGGATAGTTCCTGGCTGCGACGGCAGATTGGAGTAGTGATTCAGGATGGGGTGCTGTTCAATAACTCCATCAGGGATAATATTGCTCTGAATGTACCGAACCTTGCCATAGAAGAGGTTATGGAGGCCGCAAAATTGGCAGGGGTTCATGATTTAATCCTGGAACTTCCCGAGGGCTACGATACCCTGGTGGGAGAAAGGGGATGTCGGCTCTCCACAGGACAGCGACAGCGCTTGGCTATTGCCCGGGCCCTGGCGGCAAATCCGGGGATGCTGATACTGGATGAAGCCACCAGCGGCCTTGATTATGAATCTGAAATGCAGGTCCAGGAGAATATGAAAAAGATCTGTCGTGGCCGTACGGTGTTTATCATTGCTCATCGTCTCTCCACCATCCGTCATGCTGATCGGATTATCACCCTTGAACATGGTCGAATTGTGGAAAATGACACGCCCGAGGCCTTGCTTGAGGCCGGCGGCAGGTTTGCTCTGTTGAATAGTATCCATGAGGGGAGTTATGCCTGATGGCGTCGTAAAAACTCTCCATCTGCTTTGTTGCTGCAAAATTTTTATCATTTCGGCGTACTTTAGTACGCCGAAATGATAAAAATTTTACGCGCCTCGCATATGGAGTTTTTTACTTAGCCATCGGCTATTTTTACTTTTTACGAGATTATTATGCCTGATTTTCTAAAAAAATATAAAGAACAGAATGCAATTCGTCGTGATTTTGAGTTTATGCCGGCCACCATCGAAGTGCTGGAAAGGCCGCCTGCGCCATTTTCCAGAGTTATGGTCCTCTTCTTAGTTGTTCTGGCTCTCTTGGTGATGGGCTGGGCTGTTGTGGCCCAGGTGGATATCGTTGCTGCCGGTACCGGGGTAGTGGTTCCAAAAGGCAGAGTAAAAGTGGTGCAGCCTCTGGAGCCTGGTATTGTCACCGAGATTGCGGTCAAGGATGGACAATTGGTGAAGAAAGGGGAGTTGTTGGTGAAAATGGACTCCACTGAATCCAGTGCGGACTTGAGGAGCCTGCAGAGAGAGCTGACTGTTACTCAACTTGCTGTCTCTCGTTTGAATGCGCAGCTGGCCGGGGATTCCTCTCTGTTTACTCCTCGTCCTGAAGCCGGGACAGTGGAGGTTGCACTTCAGCGTCGGCTGCTCGAGCAATCTCTTCGGGCAAAGAGAGAAAAGACGGCTGCCATGGATCATGGGGTTAGCAGGTCAGAGGCTGAAGTGACCTCAGTCCAGGCTAAAGTGGTCTGGCTTGCAGAGTCGCTGCCGCTTGCAGAAAAGCTTTATGAAAAGAAAAAGCTTATGGCAGAGAAAGAGATGCTGGCAAGCGGTAAGTACCTGCAGGCTCAGATGGAAATCAACGAGGTTCGGAAAAACCTGGAGACAGAACGAAACAGGATGAAGGAGCTTAAGCTGAGTCTCTCTCAGAAAAAAGATGAAAAACAACTGGTGGAAAGCGAATACCGGCAGGATCTGCTTAAAGAATTGACGGAGGCCAGAAAAAGAGAGGAGGGCCTGATACAACATCTGGCCAAGGTCAAAAATAGGTTTGTGAACCGGGAACTGAGGTCCCCGGCTGATGGAATTGTACAACAGCTGGCTATTAATACCATTGGGGGAGTTGTAACTGCAGCTCAGCCCCTGATGACCATTGTCCCCGTGGATTGCGGTCTTGAGATAGAGGCAAAGCTTTTGAATAAGGATATTGGATTTATCTCCAAGGATATGCAGGCCTCTGTGAAAGTTGCGGCCTATCCCTTTACCCGTCATGGTGACCTCAAAGGCAGGATAGAATGGGTTGGACGGGATGCGGTGATGGATGAGCAAATGGGGCCGGTCTATCCAGTACGAATCTCTGTTGACAGTTATCAATTGCCGAATACAATTAATGGCAGACGGGGCCAAATTTTGCCGGGGATGACTGTGACCACCGACATCAAGGTTGGACAAAGACGGGTGATACATTATTTTCTTGGACCGATCCTGCGCTATAAAGATAAAAGTTTACGGGAGTTATAGAGATGACCAAAAAGAAGGAAGCCAATAAAATTAAGACTGCGGAAGCAAAAGATAATGAGGCGTTCAAAGAGGAAATCCATAAACAGTCGCTGAAGATTCTTAAATGCTTGCCTGCTGTGGGACCGGTATTGTTGTTATACATGCAGTCATCCCACCGACGATATCAGTTCATTGCTGATCTGGAATGGCTGCTTATGCCTCCTTTGATTGCAGGGCAGTGTAAACTCTATATGAAAAAGGAGTATCCAGTCTCATTTATCAGCTGGGCTTTTTTGAATGAAGAGGCTGAAAAAAGGCTGTTCCAAAACGGCGGTAAGTTGCGGCCGGAAGATTGGAATTGCGGTGATCGTTTGTGGATTATCGATATCGTCGCACCTTTTGGAGGTGTGGAAAACATGCTCCATGATCTTCAGGTCAATGAGTTTCCAGATCAGGTTATCTGCCTGGCAGCACCAGACCCCAAGTCAGGGGGAATTACTGCCCGTAAGTTGCAGCCTTTGAAGGAAGGAGGGGGGCAAGGTGATGGAGAAAGCGGATCAGGGGGGACAGTTCATTAATACCTGGCGTAGAAGTGTAACAGTCGGTCTTGTTTGTGTAACATGGTTGTTGTTTGCCGGTTCATCAGCCTTTGGCCTGGATATTGCGACTGCTCTTACCATGGCCGAGCAGAATGATGCTTACTTCAAGGCCAAAATCATGGACTCTCAGGCAAAGAATGCTGATGGGTGGGCCCTGGTTGCCGCCATGGGACCAAGGGTTGCGGTCTCGGGCAAGCTTATGCGCAGCAGGCTTGATTATTCCCCGGAAGAGATAGCTGAATTAGAGGAGAGGCACCTTACATTTAATGATGATGAGGCAACCCTTTCCCTGGATCAGCCCCTGTTTGATCTGGAGAAGATCTACAGGGCCAGGCGGGGTGGTTGTGAAATGGATATCGCAGCCATGGAACAGGAAAAGGCCCGGGAGGAACTTATTGTCCGGGTGGTTGAGCGCTATTTTTCTCTGCTCTCCGCTCAGGACGAACTGGATCTGGCAAATTCAAAATTACAGATTTTGGAAAGTCAGTTACATACGGCCCTGGCCAGCCATGATTTGGGGTTGGGAGATCAATCTGACCTTTTTGACAGTCAGGCCCGTTATGAGGCGACCAGAGCCCTTCTAGCTCTGCAGGAGGCCAAGTTGGTCGATGCAAGGGAGGCCCTTTCCGAGCTTCTTGGAGTCCCGGTCCTAGGCGAGCTGGAGGGGCTGGATGCGGAGAGGTTTTTTGCACCACCCGAAAATGATTTTGACTATTGGTTGAAATTTGCCGGGGAACATAATGTGGATTGCAGGCTCAGCAGACTGCAGGCAGAGGCAGCCCGGTTGGATGGCAAGATTGGGAGCGGGCGTTTTTTGCCGTCGCTCAGTTTTTTTGTGGAGTATGAGCGGGCCAGTCCTGAAAACGATTTGAACGGTTATGGCTGGGAGCGGGAGCGTACTGATTACGGCCTGAAGCTGCAGATGGAACTTGTAAGTGGGGGGCGCGATCTCGCCGATGTCGTTGCCCGTGACTATCGTTATAAGGCCTCTCAGCAACGCGTCATTGCCATCCAGCGTTCCATTGTGCGTCAGACCAGGTCGACCTGGAGCAGTCTGCAGAGGATTCTGGAGTCGATTCAAGCCTATGAAAAGGCGGTTGCCGCCAACAAAAGATCTCTGCAGATAAAAGAGGCTGGCTACCAAGAAGGGCTGCAGACCATGCCCGATGTCCTCAATGTGCAGAAGGATTACTTTGTCACCAGCAACAAGTATCAAAATGCTCGATATGACTATGTGATCACCTGGACAAAGTTCAAACAGCTTGTCGGAGACCTTGTCGATATCGAAGCAGACCTGGAACTATAAGCCTGCCTATAGTTTGTGGTGTTGGGCCCATAAATGATTCTGAGTTCAATGGTAGTGGAATAACAGGGGATAATCACGATTTTTTATGCAAGTTCATGAAAAGGCGGTTACTGCCAACAAAAGATCCCTGCAGATAATTGTCTGTCTCGTTTATGCATTCAGTTTTTCTTGATACGGAAAAACCGATTTTAACATGCAGCAAAAAAATATTGATACCTGTTCTTAATTCGTTATATATCATTGGAAGGTAATTGGGCTCATTGAAGCCGTGGTTTTGATGTCTTCAATGCGGCTCGCCATCGGGTTTTTTTCTCAGGATGTAACATCATGTTAACGAGCTTGCGCGGAAAAATTATCTTCATCTTTATCCTCATCACTGTTTCTACAGTGATGATTTCCAGCGGCTATGCTCGTTATCAGCAGCGGCAGTTTGTCCTGGATCGGGCCAGGGAACGGGCAACGGTTGATCTGGAACTCATTGACTCTGATATCCGTTCACTTCTGAAATGGATTCAGCGTGACCTGCTGGTGCTTCGTGATCTGCCCAGGCTGCAGGCCTTACTCAACACTCCTGACCCAGATGAACAGTTGCGTTTATTGGATGTATTGGAGGAGGAATTTCTCAACTTTGCAGCCCATCACCGAGTTTTTCAACAGATCCGTTTGCTGGATCTCACTGGAAGAGAGATGGTTCGGGTTAACACGAATGGGAGGCGCTGCTGGTTGACCCCGCCTGGGGAGTTACAGGATAAGAGCGACCGTTATTACTTTCATCAGGCCCTTTCCTTGCCCAATGGCGGCGTCTATATTTCTCCCATGGACCTCAATGTTGAGCAGGGCAAACTACAAATTCCCCTGATGCCGGTGATTCGCTATGCCACTCCCCTCTTTGATCGGGATGGGCAGAAGCAGGGAATGCTGGTGCTTAATGTTTTTGGCTCCTCTGTTCTCAACCGGCTGGCAAAGCAGCAGGAGCAAGTCCGCAGCGATGAACATTACTATCTCCTCAATCAAGAGGGATATTTTCTCTATCATCAGGAGACGGACAAGAGTTTCGGGTTCATGCTTGGGCACGAGAGCACGTTTTTTCAGGAAGAACCCGAACTTGAAAAATGGCTGGGCAAGAAAGACCAGGACCTTCTTATAGGTATCAGTAAAAAAACGGGTAAAAAGACCCTTTATGCCTACCGTCGTATTCCTCTGGGTTTTTCCACTAAACCCGTACCTTCCACAGAGAACGAACAGTCTGCCAGTCCTCCAGCAGCACCACACTATTGGATCCTGCTCACCACTGTTGATGATGCGGATCTGTTGGTTGGTTTTAATGAGTATGTGCAGTCGTTTTTGACGTTTACCCTTTTGTTGACCGCTGTTTGTGTGGGCGTTGCCGTTTTTGTCGCCTGGGGCTTTTCCCGACCCATTGTATCCCTTGCTTCGGCTGCTTCCGAGATTCACAAGGGCAATCTGTCAGCAAGGGCTACGGTCTACAGCCGTGACGATATGGGGAAATTCGGGAAGTTGTTTAATGCGATGGCCGCCAATCTTGAAAACACCATCGGCCGTTTAAAGCGGTCGGAATCAAAATACAGACAACTTTTTGAGAATTCGCAGGATTGCATGTTTGTTGCAGATGAGAGGTGTCATATCATTGATACCAACCAGGCCGGCAGGCGTCTGTTCGGTTTGGAAGAGGGACCCATCCCTGAGGATTTGTCTCTGGGAAGTTGTCACCAGATCGCAGATGGAGGGGAACCACTTGATATCAAAGCGCAACTGCATGGTACAGGCGCGGTCAGGGATGCGGAGATAGTGGTTTCACGCCTGGACGGCTCTCTGCGTCATTGTATATTGACCGCAACCGCCAGGATGGACAGCCAGGGAAAGGTCCTGGGCTATGAAGGGATTTTGCGGGATGTCACTGAACTGCGGGCACAGCAGAAGAAAGAGCAGGCCATGCAGAAGCGGATCAGGGAAGAGATTGTGCTGGCAGAAGAA
>DAOVAI010000150.1 GCA_030671085.1 Pseudomonadota bacterium
AAAAGATATCAGCCCAAAGGGCTTTCTATTCTGTATGAAGATCATGATATTCTGGTTGTGGATAAGATAAGTGGTCTTTTAACAGTGAGCACTGAAAAAGTGAGAGAAAATACAGCTTATTATCTCTTAAATGAGTACGTGCGCAAAGGGAATCAAAAATCAAAAAATCGGATATTTATCGTCCATCGTCTGGATAGGGATACTTCTGGTGTTATTGTTTTTGCTAAAAATGAAAAAGCTAAGCGTTATCTGCAGGAAGAATGGCAGAGATTTACAAAAAAGTACTGTGCCGTAGTGCATGGAAGGTTGTCGGAGAAGGAAGGCGTAATTACTTCATATCTTGTGGAAAATAGTATTCACAAAATGTATTCTGTTGATGACCCGAAGAAAGGTAAACTTGCTAAGACCGGGTATAAAGTTCTGAGAGAATCGCAAAATTACAGTCTGCTTGAAATAGATCTGCTCACAGGGAAGAAAAATCAAATCCGGGTCCATTTTTCGGAAAAAGGTTGTCCTGTAGCTGGAGATAAAATGTATGGGAAAAAAGAAAAGGGTATTAAAAGACTTGCACTTCATGCAGCTTCTATAACAATAATACATCCCTATACAAAAGCGGAGATGACTTTTGAGGCAAAGGTTCCTGGTTATTTTAATTCCCTTGTAGCCGGCTAAAGACGGGTGCTTTTTTTTCAACCATGATCCCTCACTGGCTTCCAGCCTCATCTCCTGCGAAAGACATTAGTTATGCAGAAGATTGAGCCGAAGTCCCAATTTTTCAAGTAAGGCCATGGAGACAATACTTTTACGCTGCCCCCTGTGTGCAGACACCGTGGGCAGCAGTCTTTTTCATAGTGACCACCATCGAGATTATTACAGGTGTCCCTGCTGCCGTCTGGTCCATGTACCGACATCACAACTTCTTTCTCCTGAAGCCGAACGGGCCGAGTATGACAAGCATCAGAATTCACCGGATGATGCTGGCTACCGCAAATTCCTCAGCCGTCTGTTCAACCCGCTTAATATTCGGCTGAGACCTAGCAGTCATGGCCTGGACTTCGGCTCCGGCCCCGGCCCAACCCTCTCCCTGATGTTTGAGGAAACAGGCCACCAGATGAGCCTGTTTGATCCCTTCTATGCCCCTGACAAATCTGCTCTTACCGCACAATATGATTTTATCACTGCCAGCGAGGTGGTTGAGCATCTCCATGATCCGGCTCAAGAGCTTGTACTTCTCTGGTCCATCCTGAAGCCTGGTGGCTGGCTGGGGATCATGACCAAGCTGGCCTTGGATCGAGCCGCTTTTTCCCGCTGGCACTACAAGAACGACCCCACCCATGTCTGTTTTTTTTCCAGCAAAACAATGAACTGGCTGGCCAGACAGTGGCAGGCAGAACTCCTGCAGATCGGCAAGGATGTTTTTCTTTTTCAAAAATCCTTATAAGGTTCCTTCATGAAGCAGGCGCCTGTTTAACTTCCAGTTCACCCTGACCGTCTGTACCAAGACAATGAGGAGGGGGAGCAGCAGGATAAAGTAGGGCAGGGAGAAGAGGCTAAGCAGACCAGAGTTGACCAGTGCCTTGTCGAGAAAAAACATACCAAAAACCCAAAAAGCAACTCCTGGACAGATAAGGGCATAGGAGGCAGGGCTTTTTATAGCCTCTGCATCTGTATCTTTGGTGATGCCGTGAATAAATTCCGTGAAATAGTTATTCTGGCGCATGGTGATAAAACCGAGGAGTCCAAAAAAGATCTGTAAGGATATGGCGGTGCTGCAGAAAATGAAATAAAAGACTGGGCTGCCATGGCCCTGGAAGAGAAAATCGAAGCTATGGTGAAGGCGGATAGCGGTGATGCCCAGCAAGGTGATGATGGGGATAAGAATCCAGATGCTGGCACTCCCTTCACGATTTATTCCACTGTTCAGCATGGCATGAAAGCCCAAGACCAGATTCTTGATAGCCAGGAGGGAAGCAATCGCAAAAAAGAAGATGGCACAGAAGGCGGCAATGGGCACGATGAGTCGGTTCTCGCTCATGGCAGCCGGTGCTGCAAAGCCTACGGCATTCATGGCAAAGGCAAATGAGGAGATCATCTGACTCAACGAGTTGTTCATGGAATGCCGGAAATGGCCATTGATAAGTAATTTACTGTAATAACGGTAGAAAATAGAAAGGCTGTAGATGCCTGTGGCCAAAAAGGCGAGAAAGGCAAAGGGAAAGAGATACTCGACGATGGTCCATAACCCAGGCACCAGCATGGCACCAAGGACGAACAGGACATTAATGGTCATGGTCAGGGTGAGCGGTATGGCCATCAGGGTTATTTCATTATTGCCTTTGGTGAGCTCTTCGTAGGCGTCGGTTTTTTTGAACATGCGATATTCCCTGATGTTCCAGACCAGGAGCCGCAGGTGATTAAAGGCAAAATAAAGCATCATGGCGTAACCAAGAGCAGAGAGCAGTGTGGCGTAGGCGGGAGCAGTGGCAAGATAGCTCCGTACCGAGTCAAAGGTGGCAATGGGACTATTTGGGGTTGGCGTCATAAACATAAAAAAGACAAAGAAAGCCACTGTCAGCCCACCATTACCAAGGGCGGAGAGAAAGAAAAGGGGGGTGTAGCTGCTGCCGAGATTTCGTTTCATATTGTTTCCGTTAAGATTTTAAAAAATTAGAGTGGAATAGCCCAGCGCAATTCCTTTGCAAGCCCGAGTTGATACCTGGTGCAGGGCAGGTTGTTTCGCGTATTGCCTTACATAAGAACGTCTGCCTTATGTACGGTGCGTAAGCTAATAATTAAATAGGTGGGAGTCAATGACTGTTCTTTCCTTTCTCTGGTATGCACCATGATTTGCCAGATTACTGGAAATGGTGTAAGGGAGAAGCCATGGATAGACCCCTTGAACTCATAGCGCCCTTTGCTGCCTCCGGAGACCAGCCCGAGGCCATTGCCGCTCTCACCCGTGGTGTAAAGTCGGGTGCCCGCAGCCAGGTGCTGCTCGGGGTTACAGGCTCGGGCAAGACCTTTACCATGGCATCACTCATTGCAGAGGTTCAGCGGCCGGCCCTGATCATTGCGCCTAATAAAATTTTGGCAGCCCAGCTTTTTTCAGAGTTTAAGGAGCTGTTCCCCAATAATGCTGTGGAATATTTTGTCTCTTATTATGACTATTATCAGCCCGAGGCCTATATTCCCCAGTCTGACACCTATATCGAAAAAGACTCTGCCATTAATGACGCCATTGATAAGATGCGTCATTCCGCCACTCGATCCCTTCTCACCCGCAGGGACGTGCTGATTGTTGCCTCTGTTTCCTGTATCTATGGACTGGGTTCACCGGATGAATACAAGAACATGCATCTCTTTCTCCGCTGTGATGAGGACTATCCCCCGGAAGAGGTGCAGAGGCGTCTTGTCTACATGCTTTATGAGCGTAATGATGTCTCCTTTCATCGCGGCACCTTTCGGGTTCGTGGCGATGTTATTGATATCTTTCCCGTGCATGAAGAGGACCGCTCCATACGCATAGAATTTTTTGGCGATACCATTGATTCCATCGCTGTTATTGATCCTTTACGCGGTGAGGTGCTGGAGCGGCTGCAGGAGTATACGGTTTTTCCTGGAAGTCACTTTGTCACCTCTAAGGATCGCCTGCAGACGGCCATAGAGACCATCAAGGTGGAACTGAAGGATCGACTGAACGAGTTCCATCAGGAAAACAGGCTGGTGGAAATGCAGCGCCTGGAGCAGCGGACCATGTTCGACCTGGAGATGATCCAGGAGCTGGGTTACTGTACAGGTATTGAAAACTACTCCAGGCATCTAACCGGCAAGTCCCCCGGTGTACCGCCTCCCAATCTTCTGGACTATTTCCCGGAAGATTATCTCCTCTTTATTGATGAGTCGCACATCGGGGTTCCCCAGCTGAACGGTATGTACAACGGGGACCGCTCCCGCAAGGAGACCCTGGTCAATTTCGGGTTTCGTCTGCCTTCTGCATTGGATAATCGGCCCCTGCGTTTTGAAGAGTTTCAAGAGCGGATCAACCAGGTGATCTATGTCTCAGCCACTCCCGGACCCTGGGAACTGGAACAGGCTGAGGGAAGGATCGTCGATCAGATCATTCGTCCCACAGGTCTGCTCGATCCCAGGATCGAAGTGCGGCCTGCAAGCAGCCAGGTGGATGACCTGCTGGAGGAGATCCGATTGCGCACCGAGCGTGATGAGGCAGTGCTGGTCACCACTCTTACTAAGCGAATGGCCGAGGATCTTACCGATTATTATGAGAAACTGGACATCAAGGTCCGCTATCTTCACTCAGACATCAAGACCCTGGAACGAGTGGAGTTGATCCGCGATCTGCGTAATGGTGAGTACAATGTCCTTATTGGCATCAACCTCCTGCGCGAGGGGCTGGATATCCCGGAAGTCTCACTGGTGGCCGTGCTGGATGCGGACAAGGAAGGATTTCTGCGCTCTGAACGTTCCCTGATTCAGACCTGTGGCCGGGCAGCCAGGAATGCTGAAGGCATGGTCATTCTTTACGCTGACGTGATCACCGGTTCCATGCAGCGCACCATGGAGGAGACTGACAGGCGGCGTAAGATCCAGGAAGAGCATAACCGGGAACATGGGATTGTCCCGCAGACCATTCGTTCCAAGGTCAAGGATTCCATGCAGCAGCATCTCCAGGCCAGCGGGTATCAGGCTGCTGATGATATGGAAGCTGGATTGCTTGAGGCTGCAGAAGAGTTTCCAGTGTATTACAGTATCAAGGAGTTGGAATCGGAGATTGCCAAGCTGGAAAAACAGATGCAGGAGGCTGCCCGTGAACTTGCCTTTGAAGAGGCTGCTGCTCTCCGAGATAAAATAAAGGTGCTTCGAAAACTGGAGATAGAAATAGGATGAAAGACGGTTTGTTATACAGGGTTTCGCTGCGCGTTGTCCCCTTTGTCTTTGTCTGGTTGACTCGGATCTGGTTTTCCACCTGTCGCATCAGGACTCATGGTCAGGAGTACCGGGATCAAATCGACGAGAGCAAGGACCCTTTCGTGGCAACGTTCTGGCACTATACCATTTTCTTTATCTTTTACTTCATGCGTAAAGAATCCGGTGTGGCTATGGTCAGTGCCAGCAGGGACGGGGAGTATATCAGCCGGGTGGCCAACAAATTTGGTCTTGAAACCGTGCGTGGTTCTCGGAAGAAAGGAGGCATGCGGGCCATTAAAGGACTGATTCGCTATGTACGTGAGGGACGAAATGCAGCCATTGTCGCTGACGGCTCTCAGGGCCCGGCCCGGGTGCTTCAGGCAGGATCCATTGTCCTTGCCTCTCGTACAGGGACGCCTGTCCTCCCCATGCTCTGGTCCTGCAGTCGCTATAAACGATTTGGCTCCTGGGATGGAACCGTTCTCCCTTATCCCTTTTCCCGCATTGATTTTTTTTATGGGGAGCCGTTGAATGTCCCGCCCAAAATCAAGGCGGAAGAAATGGGAAAATATCGGCTGATTTTGGAAAAACGTCTGAACGATCTCTATGTCAAGGCCTGGAAGCAGCAGGGCAGAACCGAACATTGATGGTAACTATTCAGCAGCACCCCAACTACGTCCATTTCGACCTTCTCGAATAGCACTAG
>DAOVAI010000205.1 GCA_030671085.1 Pseudomonadota bacterium
AAGAGTTAGGAGAAAAAGGCCATTTATGGACAGGCACTACCTGACATTTTCCTGCAAACAGGCTATTCTATAGCCTATCAATAGAATCTATTTCTGTGAATGAAAAATATACCAATTGGAGAGAATCATGACCCCTGAAGAGATGCAGGAAAAGGCAATGGAGCTTTTTAAAAAACGTTTTCATTGAAGCCAGGCAATTCTGGCCGTGGGCCAGGAAAAAATAGACAAGACGGATGAAGAGGTTATCAAGGCAGTTGGAGCATTTGGCGGGGGTATTGCCAGCTCCGGCTCTGTCTGCGGCACCCTGCTCGGTGCAGTGGCCGTTGTCTCGTCTCTGTACAGCAGAGGAAATCTGGAGGATAGGGAAAATCCACGCGTCTGGGGACTCAGCCATAAACTGGTTCGTAAATTCGACACATTGGTTGAGCCTTACGGAGGCCCCAACTGCAGGGACATTGCCCGCCTGGACTGGCATGATCGGGACGCGGTAAAGGACTACTATTCCAACCCGGACAGCCGTCGAAAATACTGCATCCAGCTGGTTGGTGATTTTGCCCGTATCCTTGGTGAACTGCTGGAAAAAGAGATGGCAAGACAGGAAAAATCATGACCTCCATCACAGTCATCCGCACAGACATTTGCACCCTTACAGTGGATGCCATTGTCAATGCTGCCAACAACTCTCTCCTCGGAGGTGGAGGCGTGGACGGTGCCATCCATGCAGCGGCAGGACCAGAACTACTGGATGAATGCCGGAAGATCGGTGGCTGCCCCACTGGCCAGGCCAGAATCACCAAAGGCTACCAACTCCCGGCCCGCCATGTAATCCACACAGTAGGCCCGGTCTGGCAGGGAGGTAACAACGGGGAAGCAGAACTCCTGGGTTCCTGCTACCGAGAATGCTTCCGCCTGGCAGACGAAAACAACATTGTCTCCATTGCCTTTCCGGCCATCAGCTGCGGGATATATGGGTACCCTAAGGACCAGGCCTGCAAAATTGCCATGGAAGAGACACTCTCCTTTCTCTCAAAAACAAGTATCCTTCAGCAAGTCATCTTTGCCTGCTTCAATAATAGTATTGAAACAGAGCTTAAAAAACTACTGCCATAATTACTGAGAATACTTCCAGGGAACTCGAGACACCTTGCACACATATAGCACAGGGAAAAAGACAGGGCGCCCTTCTCCATCAAATAGGTGGTGCAATAGTCACTACTATTCGCATATCGCTTATGGCCCGCACTCCATGAGGCTCTGAGATATCCGATACCAACATACTCCCTGTCTTTGCCGGAAGGACCACATCATCATCAGCCAGGAACTCGCCCTCACCTTCAATGACCAGGATACTCAACTGCCCGTCAAGTTTATGGGAGTGAATTGGAAAAAGCGCCCCTTTCACTAAATTAAAATTAAGTATCTTAAAATGTTCCGAGTCATGGAGAACAATACTCTTCATCCCCAGAGGATTAAACTCTCTCGTCTCATCAAGCTCGATCTTTTTCATACCACTCTCCTGAATTAATTTTCACCCAACTCCCTTCACAGTCCAATCAGAGGACACAGCGAAACAGCCAGGTATTCACCTCGACGTATTGCAAAAAAGGCCGGAATTTCCTTAATTATAAAGTACTAGGATTTTGAGCCCAACAAACCATTATAGCTATAAAACAAAAAATCCAGGTTCCCTTTGTTTCTAACAGGATCCCGATTGAAAATCATTTGGTGAGGCCGGAATCACAACAAAGCATACAACACCATAAAACTAAACAACTATTTACTTTAATAAAAAAATGTATTTAAAAAACTACACATGTTTGATCTGCGTATGGTTTGATATCTCCGAATTAGTTGTATAGAGATCAGTGACGGCCAGACCATGGACGTTGTCATTGCCGGTCAAACGGGAAAAATCCTGCAGTTCGGCAGTGCACACCTTCAGGAAATTATGAAGCTGCTCTGATCCTATTGTCAACAAAAATTATCATTCTTGGCTTAAGCAAGCCATTCTTCCACTTAGTCAGGTTATGTTTTGTCTAATTTGCAAAATTAGTCTCTACCTCATTTATCATTATTGTCAGCGGTAACGGAAAAAGTGGGTGGGCAACCAGGATCCATAGATTTTTCCTGAACACCGCAGGAGCCGTTAAAATTGCAATCCATGCCCGCCAAAGTTGTCATCGGAAATATTTTCATAACTGAAAATTACTATTTGCTTAACAATTCAGCTGGATCAATGCTAAATTAATAAAGAAGTGTGCTGAAAATCTTTTTACAAGGAGACAGATGATGAAGATCGGACGACAGGTGACTACTGCCCTAGTGGGTTCTTCCCTCGTCCTGAGCGTAGCCGGAATGGCTGCGGCAGGGCCAGGTGCAGAAGGTCTAATGATGGAGCTGAAACATCTTGTAGAACAGCAACAGCAGCAGCTAGACCGGCAAGCCAGTGAGATCGCCGAGCTCAGGGAACAGCTGTCAACCATTTCCCATAAGACCGACGGCAAGCTTGACAAGGAGGAATTTAAAAAAGGCCGGGTTGACAGGATGGTGACCTCGAAAAACAAAAATGTGGCTGTCGAACTGTACGGCCAGGTGACCCGGGCCGGCCTGTGGGCCGACAACGGCGACTCGAGCAAGGTCTACTTTGTCGACAACGAAGCCTCCTCCACCCGCTTAGGCCTCAAGGCCAGGGCTCTGGCTACAGATGACGTGAGTATTGGCGGCAGGATCGAATACGAACTTGTTTCCAATTCCTCAGCCGATGTAAATCAGCTGGAGCCCGACACCGGAGCCGATCTAAATTTGCGGTGGGCCGATGTCGACTTCAAGAGCAAGACGTTCGGTACACTTTACCTCGGACACGGCTCCACCTTTTCCGATGGTACAGCTGAACAGGATCTGTCCGGAACCAAGATCGTTACCTACTCCAAAGTTCATGCCTTTGCCGGCGGCCAGCTCTGGTACGACAGCAGGAACAATGAGCTGACAGAGCTGCAGGTAAAGCAGTCGTTCAACAATCTGGACGGACTTTCCAGAAAAGACCGGCTTCGCTACGACACCCCCTCCTTTGCCGGATTTACACTTGGAGGTTCTGCCGTTGAGGGCGGAGCCTTTGATGCGGGCCTGAAATACGCCCGTAAGTTCGATGGAGTGAAGGTGGCGGGTGCAATCGCCTGGTCGGATCCGGAAGATTTGAAAGACTCGGTCGATTACACCTGGGACGGTTCACTTTCCGTGTTGCTGGACATGGGACTGAACTTCACCTTGGCCGGTGGACAGGAAACAAGGGTGGACGACAACCGTGACAACGCCAAGTTCTGGTACGGCAAAATCGGCTACAAGGCCTCCCTCTTTTCACCCGGTATCAGTGCCTTTGCCATCGACTATGGCCAGTACAATGATTTTATCGCTAACAACGATGACGGTAAAACCTTTGGCGTAACCTTTGTCCAGGATGTCAAGGATTGGGGCACTGAATTTTATCTCG
>DAOVAI010000107.1 GCA_030671085.1 Pseudomonadota bacterium
AGAGTGCATTCTTGATTGCTGTAGCACTGGATTTTCCGTGACAGATCAGCCCTGTTCCATTGATCCCCAAAAGGGGCGCACCGCCATATTCAGCATAGTCAACACGCTTTTTCAAACGACGGAATACCGGACGGGCCAGGAGGTATCCCAGCTTTGCCGACCAAGAGCTCATGATTCCTTCACGAATCATCTGTCCTGCAGCTTCTGCAAGCCCCTCGCTCACCTTCAGGCAGATATTACCGACAAAGCCATCACAGACAATGACATCCACATCCCCCTGAAAGATATCCCTTCCCTCAACATTGCCAACGAAATTTAAGGAACTTCCAGCCAGCATGGCATGAGCATCCTTCACTAACTGATTTCCCTTCCCGGTTTCTTCACCAATGCTTAAGATTCCCACACGGGGAACAGCGATCTCAAAAATCTGGGAATAGGCAGAGGCCATGAGAGCAAACTGAAACAGATGCAGAGGGCGACAATCTACGTTTGCCCCAACATCCATCATCACTACAGGTTTTTTCAGGGTGGGTAAAATACTGGCAATACCAGGTCGGGAAACCAGTTTTAAGCGTCCAAGCTTACGAATAGCTGCAGCCATTGTTGCCCCGGAATTCCCGGCACTGACTGCAGCATCCACTTGTCCGTTACGGACAAGATCAAAAGCGACCATCACAGAGGCGTTCTTTTTCTTGCGAATGGCCTCCACAGGGGACTCCCCCATTTCAATCATTTCCGATGTGTGAACGATAGGCAACCTGAACGCTACATCACTGTCAGGAGACAACCGGTCAAGACAGGCACGGATAGACGGCTCATCCCCGACCAAGGTCACCCTCAGGTTCGCCTCTTGTACTGCCTGTATTGCCCCGGCAATCAGCTCATCAGGCCCATGGTCTCCTCCCATGGCATCCAAGGCAATATGCACGGCAAATATCCTACTCTATTTCCGCATCCAGACTAAAAACAGAACGCCCCTTGTACATACCGCAACTTGGACAGAGACGATGGGGTTGTTTGGGTTCGCCGCATTCTGCACAGGTGGAAACACCAGGTGCGCTCAAGGCATCATGAGACCTTCTTTTGCGGGTACGTGAATGGGAATGTCTTCTTTTGGGCAGAGCCATACTTTCCTCCGATAGATCAACTGCCGCCAGGCGGCATGAAATAACTTATTTTATATTTATTTTTTCAAAACAGCAAAAGGGGAGCCTGAATTGTCTTCAATGCATTGACATGCATTGTTGTTCAGGTTCACGCCACAACCATCACACAATCCTCTGCACATTTCATCACACAAGCAATGAGTGGGCAAGGCCAGAAAAATCTGTTCCTTGAGGATCATGTCACTTTCGATGAACGGCTCATCAAGATAGACCGTCTCACAGTCTTCATCACTACAACCATACTCTTTTGATATCTGCGGCTCATCATCTAGCCGAAAGGTGTAGACAAAATCTTCCGCCACTTCGCAGTCGACCCCGGTGCTGCACCTATTGCAAGGAAGAGTAACCCGGGCCTGCAGGCTTCCTGTCACGACGAACAGATTCTTATTGAACCGTTTGACAGTAATCTCTGCCTCTACCGGTACACTCTGTTCCAAATCGGTACCGGAGAAGTGAATCGATTCCTCAATCCTGTACCTACGCCTCTCACTGCCGATGTCAGTAAGTAAAATTTTCATCATCTCTCCGCAACTGACAACAAGGGGATGGGACGAATTGGATAGAAATACCCAATTTTTTTAAGAATGGCTAGAAAAAAATTCTTGTCGCCCAGTTTACGGTAAAAAAACAGGGTGAACAAGAAAAAAAGACACAAGACTGCCTCCCGATTTGCTTGAGGCTATCTTGAAAAATTATCTTTTCGTTCAAGATCAAGGCACCCTTGAGAGGGAACCCTACAAAACGCGGGCAAGTCGGTCTGATGTCTTTTCCAGGCGTAATGAGACAATGGAGAGGATATGTTCAAGAAAACGGCAGGCCAGTTTGCAAGAATGCTCCTTTAGGGTGGCAAAATCTTCTTTTTTAAAACCATAGAGCATGCAATCTTCGATGGCCACAACCCGTGTCTGTCGGGAATAGTTCTGCAGGAGAGCGGCCTCACCAACGATAGCCCCCGGATCCAGCAAGGCGACAACCTGCATTTTTTTCAGAAATCCGGTAAATTTATGCACGGAAAGACGGCCCTTGCGCAAAAAATAAAGCGCTTCGGCAGAATCATCATATTCAAATAAGGTTTCTCCTGCCGAGATCCTTTTCTCACTCAACAGGGAAATGAAGAGACGATGCTCCTCCTCATTCATGAAAGGCAAAGAGAGATCCACTAGTTGCTTTCCTCGTCAATAAAGCTTGCATTCTTCTCTTCCAGGATCTTGACCAGCCCATCATATTTTTCTTTCCTGAGTATGGACTTGAACTGTTCCCTGTAATTACGAACCAGGCTCACGCCTTCTATGTTGATATCGTAGACCTTCCAGATGGATCCCTTCTGCAGCATGACATAACGGACTGGGATAGCAACTCCGTTATCATCGACAACAGTGTTGACCACTGCCCTTTTCCCCTTTATCCGTTCTTCCTGAAACTGCACATTCTGCCCCCCTGAGTAGCTTTCCAGCTTCCCGATATAGACGTTTTCCAGAAGTTTGGTGAAAAGCTGCTCAAAATGAACACGCTGCTGCTCATCAATCGTTTTCCAAGTCTTACCCAGTACACGTTTTGACATCTCTGCAAAATCAAAGCCCTGAACGGCGACGGCCATGATCTTCTCCCGTCTCTTTGCCTTACGTTCACTTCCTGCAAGATCTGGATCCGCAAGAATCTCTTTGATTTTATCAAGCGTGGGTTTCAATTCTTCAGTCGGTCCCAACGAAGCACGAGCATGAGCCAGGCCGCTGAAAAGACAGAAGCAGAGGACAAGAAAAAAGAGGCGTTTAATGGTCATGGTGATATCCTTACAACTGATGGTGTCGTAAAAACTCTTCATCTGCTTCGTTGCTGTGAATTTTCTATCATTACGACTTACTTGATTACGCCGAAATGATAGAAAATTCACGCGCCTCGCATATGAAGCTTTTTACTTAGCCATCTGAAATTTTCAGTTTTTATGAACTTGTCGCAACTGAAGTTCAATTACAACTCTTGGACAACAGGTTGCTTAGCTGTTTTACCCTTAATCTTATTTCTCCTGTAGTCAAGATAGACCTGACGCATGGAGACATAAGGATCCACTGCATATTTCTTTAAATCTTCATAGACTTCAGGGTTGAGAGAGAGCAGGTTAATTCTGCTTCCGGAATAGTAGGCTCCGCTGATGAAAAAATCGTTATTGAAATAGACAACAGGATGCGAGTAGGCGTCTGCTGCAAAACCAAAGCTATCCCTCACATTGGACGGTCCGATAAAGGGCCAGCAAAGATAGACACCCTCCCCTACTCCCCAGGCCCCAAGGGTCTGGCCGAAGTCTTCAGGTTTTGGTTCCAGACCAAAATCAACAAGGGCCGGGTCCCCCAGCCCCAATACACCAAACGTGGAATTGATGAGGAAACGGGAAAGTACAATCCCCGCATCACTGATTTCTCCCTGCAACAGATTGTTAAAAAAACGGATAGGGGCAGCAACATTGGTAAAAAAATTCCCGAAACAGTAGCGGAGGTCTATGGGCAGGACTGCAGTGTAGGCCCTGTTCACCGGTTTCAGGACCCAGAAGTAGAGTGTATCGTTAAACTCAAAAAAGAGTCTGTTCATGGGTTCAAGGGGATCATAATATTCCGGTTCGAAAACGAGATCATCATCACCATAAAAATCATTAATCAGAAGATCAAAATCATCTTCCATCCCTTGAGCCGATTCCTGTGCTTCAGGACCAAGATTTTCTCCTGACCTGTCCCGGGCACAACCCAACGATGTCAGCAGAAAAAGTACCACGAGGTAACAAAGGAAATTATATCTCGTTCGTGTCATCATAGCAGGAGTCCCTGGATTACCCAGGTTATTTTACATCACCAAAAGCAAACTTGCTGATAAGAGACTCAAGGTCCACCGCTGATTCTGTGTCCGTCAGCACATCGCCTTCATGAAAAAGCTCTTCATCTCCCCCCAAAGACAACTGGATGTATTTATCTCCAATCAGTCCCTTTGATTTGACCGAAGCCATTGAATCAATGGAAACCTGAACCCCCTTATCAACTTGCAAAGAAATATTGGCAACGCCATCTTCATCAAGCCAGATGCCGGAGACCTGCCCCACTATCACTCCGGCGATCTGCACCGAGGCACCCTTTTTTGTTCCGGATATATTATCAAACTGGGCAGTTATGGTGTAGCTTTTCCTGCTGCTCAAAAACGGGACCTCACCCAGCTGCAGGGCCAGATAGCCAAAGGCGAGAAACCCACCAATGAGAAAGAGACCAACCCAGAATTCAATACCGTGGTTTTTCATTGTTCCACCAAGTGACTCTGATAAATTTCCCCCATAGTGGTTTTAACAAACTCTTTGATATGGGGTTTTTGCGACCACTGAATCGCCTCGGGAGAGGTAAATACATCCATCTCCCCGTTATTGAGGACGATAACCTGATCGGCAAGATTAAATACTTTGGGAATATCATGACTGACAATTACAGAGGTGTAGCCCATCTGCTTCTGGGTCCGGGCAAAGAGCTGGTAGATCTCCTGGGTCATTACCGGATCAAGTCCGGTAGTCGGCTCATCAAAAAGCATGATCTCCGGTTTCAGCTGCAGTGCTCTGGCCAGACCTGCCCGTTTTTTCATACCACCGCTGAGTTGAGCCGGGAATTTTTCCTCATGCCCCAGGAGTTCCAACTGCTCCAAGGTGGACAGTACCTGCTCTCTTATCTCAATCTCGGTCCTTTGGGTACGCTCTCTGAGCGGCAGAGCCACGTTTTCAAAGACTGTCAAGGAATCAAAAAGCGCTGCCCCTTGAAAAAGGACGCCGAAACGAGTCCGCAACTCTTCCAGTTCCCGTCCTCGAATTCTGGTACTCTCCCTGCCGGCTACAAAAATCTGTCCACGGTCAGCCCGCATGAGCCCCAACACCAGCTTGAGGGTGACACTCTTTCCCTGGCCGCTGCCGCCGGCGATCACCGTGGTTTTACCGGCAGGAATGGTAAAATTCACCTTATCCAGAATGACCTGCCTGCTCCCATCTTCCCGGACAAAGGATTTCTCCACGCCTTTAAATTCTATGGCAATATCGTTCATAGGAGGATAGCAGTGAGCAGATAATCAAAAACAAGCACGGAAATCGATGACAGAACAACAGCCTGGGTGGTGACTCTGGAAACACTCTGTGCCCCAAAACCGGCCCCCCTGATCTGGTGCACAAAATATCCACGCCCGGTACAGATCCATACCACCAGCAGGCCAAAAACAAAGGATTTCACAACACCCAGCCAGATATCATGATTGGTGACACTGGTACGCATCCCTTCAAAATAGCTGCCTGGATTGACCCCCATCAACTTGACCCCGGCCACATAGCCGCCGGCAATACCAATCACGTCAAAGAGTACGGTGAGCAAGGGAACCGAGACAAGAGCTGCAAGGAATTTCGGGGAGATCATATAGCGAAAAGGATTAACAGCCATACACTCCAGGGCATCAATCTGCTCGGAGATTCTCATGATTCCAATTTCCGCGCACATGGCAGAGCCTGCACGTCCGGCAACCATCAAGGCAGTAAGGACAGGCCCCAGTTCCATGATCAGGGTGAGAGAGACCGCTGAACCCAGCATGCCTTCGGCACCAAACTTATGCAGGGTATAGTACCCCTGTAACCCAAGCACCATCCCTGTGGAGGCGGCAGTAAAAAAAATGACCACCAGTGAGCCGACACCAATAAAATGCATTTGACGAAGGAATTCAGCAAAACGAAAGGGACGCCTGAAACAACCCTGCATTGCCTGCAGCAGATAAAGCCCCATGCGGCCCAGGTCATGGATCACGTACAGACCTGTATTGCCCAATCGTGCTATAGAGTTCTGCTGCATGGAATTGGTACCGATATATGTATTAGAGAAGACGACACTCGATGCCCCTGCCCGGCAGGAGTCAAACGACAAATGGATTCATAGCTGTCTATGATAGAAGTTGAACTATGGAATGTCAATGCTTGAGACCAATTCCGAAGTGGAGAGGTTGCGGTTTTTTCACTAAAAAAGAGGTATGTCAATGCCTCTGGGGGAAAATATTTTTTCAAGGCAGGAGGGCCAAATGAATGTCGATCAACTCGTAAAAAACCGAATTCCGAGGTGGCTAAACAAACAACTTTATATACGAAGCGTGCAAATTTGATGGAATGAGGCGTAGATAGGGTGCGCCGCAGTGACTGAGAATTTGCACCCCAAGGGCACTTCCTGCGGGGCGCATCAACGAAGCAGATTAAGAATTTTCAAAGTCTACGCTTATCTAGTGTCTGTCTATAAATGAGATTTTTTCTTCTAAATCGAGGCACCAGATGAATTTAACCGCAGGCATGTATGTGATATTCCAAGGATTAAATTTTGAGAGCAACGAAGAGTTAGAAGAAAAAGGCCATTGACGGACAACCACTATCTATGATGCTATCAACTTTTTCTTGGATCAAAGGTCTCCCGCAACGCTTCCCCGATAAAAATGAGAAGGATCAGGGTCCCTACCAGGACAACAAAGGTGGAAAGGGACAGCCACCAGGCATCGATATTTGCCTTGCCCTGGGCCAGTAACTCGCCAAGGCTTGGAGTTGACGGCGGTACGCCCAGTCCGAGAAAGTCCAGGCTGGTGAGGGCCAGGATGGATGCAGACATCCTGAAGGGAAGAAAGGTGATCACTGGAGTCATACCATTAGGCAGGAGGTGCCTATACATAATGGTCACATTGGAAACACCGAGGGCCTTGGCTGCCTTCACATATTCCATATTTCTGCCTTTGAGAAATTCCGCACGCACGTAATCAGAAAGTCCCATCCAGCTGAACAGGGAGAGAAGTATGAGGAGAAGGAGGACACTGGGCTTGAAAATGGAGGCAAAGATGATCAACAGGTAGAGCTCGGGCATGGCACCCCATATCTCAATAAAGCGCTGAAAGAAAAGATCGATCCGGCCACCGAAAAATCCCTGAATCGCCCCGGCAATGATTCCGAAAATGGTACCCACCCCGGTGAGGGCAAAACCAAAAAGTACGCTCAAACGAAAGCCGTAGAGCAGGCGGGCAAAGACATCTCTTCCCCGGTCATCAGTTCCAAGAACATTTTCCCTGGTGGGAGGAGAGGGAACCGGTCCGTCTATATCAAAGTTGATGGACTGAAAGCTGTGTCGATTCAATGGAAAATAGGCCCTGTTCCCATTTGTTGTCAGACGCTCAACAATATAGGGGTCGAGGTAGTCGGTCTCTGTCTCAAAATCACCACCAAAGGTTGTTTCAGGATAGGTATGAAACAGAGGAAAATAGGCTTCTCCCTCGTAGATGACCAGAAGAGGGACATCATTACTGATCCCCTCGGCAAAGAGACTGAGGAAAAAACAAAAGGAAAAAACAAGAAGGCTGTAAAAACCTCTACGGTTGCGGCGAAAACGTCGCCACCGCCTGCGCCCCAGCCCCATGACCTTATCCTTTTCAAGCTTCTCAGTCAACGCTTTCAAAACTTATCCTCGGATCTACAAAGACGTAGCTCAAATCAGAGAGCAGGCGGGAAAACAAGCCGATAATGGTGAAAAAGTACAAGGTTCCCAACACCACCGGATAATCCCGATTGAGAACAGACTGATAGGCAAGCAGCCCCATTCCGTCCAGAGAAAAAATCGTCTCAATGAGCAGACTACCGGTGAAAAAGGCGCCAATGAAATATCCGGGGAATCCTGTGATAATAGGGATAATACCATTTCTAAATACATGCTTGTACAGGACCTGCTGCTCACTGAGCCCCTTGGCCCGAGCCGTGAGTACATACTGTTTACGAATCTCTTCCAGGAAGGAATTTTTGGTGAGCATGGTCATCACTGCCAGACTCCCCACCGCGCCGGAAATGATGGGCAGGACCATGTGCCAGAGATAATCAAGGACCTTCTGAATCAGGCCCATTTCCGCCCAGCCGTCCGAAACCAGCCCACGCAGGGGGAAGATATTCCAGAAAGAACCTCCCCCAAAGAGGACAATAAGGACAATGGCAAGGACAAAACCGGGAATGGCATATCCCACCAGAATCGCACTACTGGTCAGGATATCGAAACGGGAGCCGTCACGCACTGCCTTGGAGATCCCTAGAGGGATACAGACCCCATAGACAATAAGAAAACTCCACAGACCAAGCGACATGGACACAGGCATCCGTGAAATCACAAGATCCACCACAGACTGATGATAATAATAGGAGAAACCGAAATCAAAAACGAGATAATTTTTCATCATGGTGAGAAAACGCTGGAGCGGCGGTTTATCAAAGCCATAGAGTTCTCGGAGCTTTTCTACACGGCTGGAGTCCAGACCGGAGTCCCCACGATAGAGCGAGGGACCTCCTCCCACTTCTCCTCCTTTACCAAACCCTTCCATCTCAGCCACCATTCGCTCCACCGGACCGCCGGGGACGAATTGTGTCACTGTAAAGGTGATCAACATCACCCCAAACAGGGTTGGGATCATCAGTCCCACACGTTTCAGGATATAAAATATCATAGTGTCAGG
>DAOVAI010000050.1 GCA_030671085.1 Pseudomonadota bacterium
TCCCGGGATCTTGCCCGGGAAGACCATACATGAGGTCAAGGCTGAGGTTCTCAAAGCCTGCTTGCCTAGCCGCTTCCACTGCCCTGATCGCCTCTTCTGCTGTATGGATACGCCCGATTCGTCCAAGCTCCTGATCATTAAAGGACTGTACCCCTATGGACAGTCGATTGACTCCCAGATCTCGCAACAGAACAAGCTTGGTACTGTCCACGGTTCCGGGGTTGGCCTCAATGGAGACCTCCCCTGCAGGTGCCAGGGAAAAAAACGAAAAACAGGAAGAGAAAACCTTTCTCAGCAGATTGTTGGAAAGAAGCGTTGGAGTGCCCCCTCCCAGGAAAATTGTCCGGAGAGGCCCCATATGCCCCTCAGACGATCTCTTCTCCACCTCTCTATATAGCGAGTCAACATAGCGTTCATGCAGTCCTTCCAGGCCCGCATAGGAGTTAAATGAACAGTAGCTGCACTTGGCAGCGCAGAAAGGAATATGGATGTAGAGAGAAGTGGTCATTTACTGCTGATGCAGACCTTCCATGGTCTCCCGGCACTGTTGGGATATCTCACTCATCAGGCCATGGTCGGCAAAAGAAAAGCTGCCGTCCCCTATGATGATGTGATCCAGGAGCTGGATCTGCATCAGGCTCCCCAACAGCGACAGGGTTCGGGTCAGCTGAAGATCCTGGGAAGAGGGTTCCAGGGAGCCGGAGGGATGATTATGGGCAATGATCATGGCTGCAGCATTCTGCTGCAATGCCTTTTTGACCAGCTCCCGCGGGTAAACGGTATTGACATTGATGGTACCCTCGGCCACGGTCTCGCTGCCCAGGATTGCATGGGAGGAGTCCAGGTAGATTACAGTGAGGACTTCCTTTTTGAGCCCGCGCAGGGCATGGAGCAAATAGTCTCGGACCTCGGTGGAGGAGTGCAGATAGCGCTTTCCCTGGAGACGCTCTTCCAGGTAGCGGCGGGCCACTGCCTGGATAAAATGGACAGCAAAACCGTTCTTTGGACCAATCCCTTTGATTTCCTGCAGACCGGTCAGCGGCGCCTCCAGCACGGCCGCAAGGCTGCCGAATTGTTTCAAGGCTGCCCTTGCCGACTCCTTGCAGTCGCCTCTTGGCGTTCCAAAAGAGAGGAGCAGCTCCAGGATCTCACCATCACTAAAGGTATCCAGTCCACGCTCAAGGAAGCGGTCACGGAGGCGCTGCCTGTGCCCTTCCCCTTTTTTCTGCCACTCTTCTTTTTCCATTGCCTTGGCCTTGGGACCTTCAGTTGGCGTAACTATTCAGCAGCACCCCAACTACGTCCATTTCGGAGTCTCGTGCCTCGCTTACCTGGCCTTCTCGAATAGCACGAGTATGCTTCGAAGTCCCAAATAAACGAATTTGGAGCACTGCTAAACAGTTACAGAGAGGTAGTTTTGCCAATAATGAGATGCCTACCTGAATAGTACCAGTTGGCTATTTTGAGAGCTCCTTGGCAAACAACTCATTGGCAATCTTGGGATTGGCCTTGCCCTTGGTCTTCTGCATGAGCTGCCCGACAAAATAGCCCATGAGCTTGGTCTTGCCGCCTTTGAAATCAGCAGCCTGCCCGGGATTTTCGGCTATTATTTCCTGGACTATGGTCAGCAGTTCACCCTGATCCGAGACCTGCACCAGATTCTTCTCTTTGACTACGACCTCCGGATCCTTGCCCGACTCCATCATCTCCAGGAACACGGTTTTGGCAATCTTTCCAGAAATGGTCCCGTCCTCCACCATTTTCAGCAAACCGCCAAGCTGCTCAGGCTTCACCCTGCAGGCGGTTACCTCCTCACCCTTAAGCTCCCGCATTAGTTCCGTCATGATCCAGTTGGAGACCTTTTTGGCCTGACCGCCTCCTTTCACTGCAGCCTCAAAGTAATCCGCCAGATCCCGAGACGAGGTGAGAAGAACGGCATCATGTTCCGGAAGCCCGTATTGCTTCATAAAACGATCTTTTCTGGCATCCGGAAGCTCAGGCAGGCTTGCCCTGATCTCTTCAATCCAGCTCTCTTCAATCACGATGGGGACAAGATCCGGGCAGGGAAAATAGCGATAATCATGGGCCTCTTCTTTACTGCGCATGGACTCGGTCCTGTTCCGGTCAGCATCCCAGAGCAAGGTCTCCTGCACCACTTCCCCGCCATCAAGAAGGACATCGCGCTGCCGACGCACCTCATACTCCAGGGCCGCCTGCACGTTTTTAAAGGAGTTCATATTCTTTAACTCCGTCCGGGTACCAAGTTCTTCCTGACCAATGGGTCTGAGGGAGATATTAGCATCACAGCGAAAACTCCCCTCCTGCATATTGCCATCACAGATATCGAGATAACGGAGGATGGCATGAACCTTACGCAGATAGGCATAGGCTTCTGCAGGAGAACGAAGATCCGGTTCTGAAACGATCTCCAGGAGCGGGGTCCCGGTACGGTTCAGATCCACATAAGAAACAGGGTCACGATCATCATGGACCAGTTTCCCGGCATCTTCTTCCATGTGCATCCGGGTGATCCCAATCACCTTCTGCCTTCCATCCACCTCAATCTCCACCTTGCCGAATTCGACAATGGGAAGATCAAATTGAGAGGTTTGGTAGCCTTTGGGAAGGTCTGGATAGAAATAGTTTTTCCGGGCAAACTGGTTAAAGGTATTGATGGTGGAATCTGTTGCCAGCCCCATCTTGATCGAATATTCCACCACCTTCTTGTTCAGAACAGGAAGGACACCGGGCATCCCCAAACAGACCTGACAGGTATGACTGTTGGGTGGTGCCCCGAACTCGGTGGAACAGCCGCAAAATATTTTGGATTTGGTTTTCAGCTGGGCATGGATCTCCAGCCCGATTACGGTTTCAAACTCCATGATAGACTCGTCTTTGCTTCATCAATTTTTTGTAGGATCTCTTCAAATCAGGCTTGTTAGGCCCTTTCCGCCCTGTTTACCCACTCACGTACCTTGAGCAACTCCTGGCGCCACCCCTCTCCGACTCTGACCTGCAAAAAGAGTCGAAACAGCTCCAGCACCAAGCGCTCCAGTTCTTCGAAGAGAAAAATCCGCTCCAGTATCATCCCTTCCCGCTCTTCCGGATTATTACTGCTGCCGGACTCTCCAGCAGTTTTTGGCAGTTTCACATTACGAAACTCCATCAGTGCCCCTGCCATGGTAAAATTCCATTCATAGTCATTGTAGACCAGCTGTATCCTGGCCTGCTCCAGCTTTTTCCCCATGACAAGGCCGGTGCGCGCCTCCTGCAGTTCGGTCTGCAGACCGCGACAGATGAGCTTTTCGCTGGACTCCCCCTCCCCGTATTCGAGGAGCATGTGTTTTTCAAAGACCACGACAATATCGCCCTCTGCAGGGAGGGCCACCACACCGCCGCGCTCCTCGCTTTTCCACCAGAGCCATGTCAAAAACTCCTGCCCGAGAAAGCGTTTTTCCGCTATGAGATCAACTAAATCCATTTTCTTCTCCCGACCCTTCTGATCTTACAAAAAACTTTCTGGGGTGATAGTCGCCAGCCTTTCCGCATCATCCTCATCCAGGAGATGTTCACCGCAAAGATAGGGAATCTGCTGCATCAAGGTGAGTCCAAAACTCTCCTTAAAAAGATCTTCGAGCAGGGCCTGTGCCTTTTTATTGGTGGAAAAAAAGAGCAGGGTCGAATTTTCCAGATTCCAGCAGAGATCAAACACACCAGGCATGGGCAGGGCCTTGCGCATCAACTCATTGTGAATGCGCTCCTTGATCTCTACCCGCATGGAGCGTGGTATTTTCGGAATCTGTTTCTCCTTTTTGACCCGCTCTTCTTCCTTCTGCACAAATTTTTTCACAATGGCAGACGAGACCTTTCGCTCATCAATGCGCATGGACAGGGTCACATAGTTGCCTGCTGCATACGAAGCATAGTCAAACTCCGTATCGAACATGTTAAGAACCGAGACCCAGCCAATGGAACTCTCCTCATAGGTCTCGTCGATATCCCGAAAACCAAAGGCGACCACTCGATCCGCGATAAAATCCCATATATTTTCCGGCAAATCCCCTTCAACACTGAAGCGGACAAAACTTGCTGTTCCGTTTACAAATCCCATTTTCTTTTCCGTTAAGTGGTAGCACAGATTATTCCATAAAAATTATGACCACCATACCTTATTCCTTGTAACTGGTCACATCAAATCTCCATTGCTTCCATCCCCTACCTCTGTGACTCGTGCTTGACTCGATTCCTCCCGCCTGATAGCGTTCCTGTATACTCTTTTTTCTTGACACGAGAAAAATGGCTTTGTATATAGCCTAGCTTCATGGGTCGTTAACTCAGTCGGTAGAGTATCTGCCTTTTAAGCAGAGAGTCGAGCGTTCGAGTCGCTCACGACCCACCAAAAAAATATACTGTCCCCATCGTCTAGTCAGGTCCAGGACACTGGGTTTTCATCCCAGCAACACCGGTTCAAATCCGGTTGGGGACGCCATAAAAAAAAGAGGCACTCAGCGATTAATCGTTGAGTGCCTCTTTTTTTTATAGAATATTTTCATAGAGTGTTTTTTTCGCTGTCACAAAGAGAATCCACACAGCTATTGCTGCTCCATGGATTCCTGTACCTCACGATTGTGGACTTGCGAAAGCTCTTTTGCCAAGTTTGCCTTGTCTATCGGTGTTTTTATCCTGTTGACAGCCTCCTGAGCAATTTTGTCTATTGTTTGTTCATAATTTCCACCACTTCCTGCTCTTCAGAACTTGAACACCCAGAAAGCATAACAAGAATAAGGGCAGGCAGGACGATCAATCCTCGTTTTATAATCATGATGGCTAAGTAAAAACTCTTCATCTGCTTCGTTGCTGCGAATTTTCTATCATTTCAACGTACCCTAGTACGCCGAAATAATAGAAAATTCACGCGCCTCGCAGATGAAGTTTTTTACTTAGCCATCGATAATTTTTAGTTTTTACGAGATTATCAATCATGACAAAAAGCTCTTTAGCGGGGAATCATCTGATCTGACCCGGATCAATTTTTAAAACTGTGGATCGGTGCCGGGATTCTTCCTCCCCATGCGACAAATCTTCCCGACTTGTTCACATTGAGCACTTTCATGATTGGGCTTTCCCCAAACAGGCCGCCAAAGCTCACCACCTCCCCGACAGTCTTGCCGGGAACCGGAATAAGCCTTGCTGCTGTGGTCTTGTTATTGACCATTCCCACTGCCATTTCATCGGCGATGATGGCTGATATGGTATCCGCATCCACATCTCCGGGAATGGGCACCATATCAAGCCCCACTGAACAGACGCAGGTCAAGGCCTCGAGTTTTTCCAGTGTTAATGTCCCCTTTCCTGCTGCATCAGCAAGGATTGCATCCTCCATTATCGGGATAAAGGCCCCGCTTAAGCCGCCCACAGCCTTGCTCGCAAAGACTCCTCCCTTTTTCACTGCATCATTGAGAAGGGCTACAATGGCCGTAGAGCCAGGTGCTCCCACCGCATCAACACCAAGGATCTGCAGGATCTCTCCCACGGAATCACCGATTTTGGGCGTTGGCGCCAGGGAGAGGTCAACAACACCAAACTCTACTCCCAATTCTCTTGATACCTGACGGCCGATCAGCTCGCCGCACCTGGTTACCCGAAAGGTGATCTGCTTGATCTCTTCTGCAATATCATCGAGGCGCAGATTTTCCCTGCCTCTTCTTTTTATCGTTTTTTCAAGTGATCTCGCTATAACCCCTGGACCGGAGACACCGACATTCAAGACGACGTCCGCCTCCTCAACTCCATGGATGGCCCCGGCCATGAAGGGATTGTCGCCCGGCTGATTACAAAAAACCACAAACTTGGCCGCCCCGAATCCCCCATTGTCTGCAGTCTGCTCAGCCAGTTCTTTGATGGTCTTCCCCATCATGGCGACGGCATCCATATTGATCCCTTTCTGGCTGGAACCGACATTAATGGATGCACAAATCCGCTCGGTCTCTGCCAGTGCCTCGGGAATAGAGTCGATATACTCCTTGTCACTCTTCGTTATTCCCTTTTCGACCTGCGCTGAAAAACCACCGAGTATATCCACACCGGCCTTTTCAGCAGCCCGGTCCAGGCTTTTGGCCAGGCTTACAAAATCCTTCCTCTTAAACCCTGCCCCAACAAACGATGCAGGGGTCACCGATATACGCTTATTCACCACTGGAATGCCATATTTTTGCGCGATTTCTTCACATGTAGCCACAAATCGATCTGCATTTTCTGCAATCTTGGACTCGACCCTGTCACAGGTGGCTTTGGCAGAGCCCCTGCGGCAATCCAGGAGGTTGATTCCCATGGTCACGGTTCGCACATCAAGATTTTCCTTTTGAACCATTTCCACTGTTGCCATTATCTGATCTGAACGAAGCATTTTCTTCTCCCTTCCCTTCCTTATTCTGTGCTGCTGCCAAAGGGAGTCCCGATTTCATGGGTCGCCCTGAAAATATCATTATGCTGTAACACCAGGTCCAGATTTTCCCGCCCAGCCAGGGTTTCCAGCTCCTGCCTCAGAACTCCAATTGAATCAATATTGCTGAGGTCTACCTGAAAGATCATGGTATACATCTGCTGATTTCTGGTGGTAACAAGGTCCAGTATGTTGATATTTCTATCAAAAAAGAAATCCCCCATGATTTTTACCATGCCCTTACGATTCTCGCCCTGGGCGGTTACGATGAAGGTTTCGCCAGGGAGTTTGTCTTTTTCCATATCCAGAGGAAGGGGCATCTCTTGGATAGTGGCCTCGATTTTGTTCTCGGATTTGATGTGTGACAACTTGGCAAACAGATCTTCCGGCGTAACCTGTTCATCAAACTCTGCGATCAAAATCATGGTAAAATACCCACCCAACACCGATTGGTTCAGGTCAGCAAGATCGCCATCGAGATCCAGTATCACCCCGGTTATATCTGCCACTATACCAGGCCGATCCTTTGACATCACGGAAATGACCAGCTGTTTTTTCATCTGTTTATCTCCTCGATCATCTCAATTTCCCATTTTCTTCCATTTTTTTTCTTACAGAATCGCGTTTGGCGGCAATCGGCGTTTTTCTCTGGAAAGTCAATCAAATAATGAAGGCCCCGCGACTCTTTACGTTCCATGGCGGATTGTATAATCAACAATGAAATCAATGAGATATTCCGCAACTCGACCATATTCGGAGTGATAATATAATCTCGATAATGTTGATCAATTTCATCATAAATTGCTGCCATTCTTTCTTTGGCAAGGGCAAGTCTTTTAAGGGACCGAACGATCCCCACATAATTCCACATGAGCCTTCGAATGGCATCCCAATTATGATTGATCAGAATCTCTTCACTCATTTTTCTCGCCTCCCCGCGCTGCCATTCGTCAACATCAGGGACTTTTTTCTCCTGCAGCTGGGGCCATACACTCCGACAGTACCGGGCAGCACAATCAGCAAAGACTACCGCCTCAAGGAGACTATTGGAGGCCAGCCTGTTCCCTCCATGGAGACCTGTCCATGCGGTCTCACCAAGGGCCATCAGACCCGGAATAGTCGTCCTCCCCTGCTGATCAGTTTTCACTCCACCACACATATAGTGTGCAGCCGGCACCACCGGGATCCGTTGACTGGTAATGTCGATACCCCGTGAAAGGCATCTTTGATAGATAGTCGGAAAACGCTTCTTTAGATATTCCGGGTCCCGGTGAGTAATATCAAGATAGACACAATCTTCCCCTGTTTCCTTGAGCTCCTTATCTATCGCCCTCGCCACTGTGTCTCGAGTGGCAAGATCCTTCCGAGGGTCATATTTTTCCATAAAGGGGACATTATCTGCCCCAACCAGTATGGCCCCTTCCCCACGGACAGCCTCTGAGATGAGAAAATTCTTTTCTTGGGGATGGTAGAGACATGTTGGATGAAACTGAACAAACTCCATGTTCGCCATCTCCGCCCCTGCCCGAAAGGCCATGGCCAGTCCATCCCCTGTGGCGATATCAGGATTAGTGGTGTACAGATAAACCTTTCCCGCTCCACCGCTGCACAGGGCTGTGATCTTTGCCCGATAGGTTTCAACAACCCCACCCTCCATCACATAGGCCCCAACACACCGCTTCCCCTCCCCGCCATGCCATCCCTCCAATTCACCTTCAACCATCAACAAGTCAATGACAATATGCTCCTCGAGCAAGCGTATCTGACTGTGATTTCTAACCTTTTCCAACAAAGCCCGTTCAATTTCCCTCCCGGTTAAATCGTATGCATGCGCAACCCGACGATGACTGTGCCCCCCTTCTCTCCCCAGTGAATACCCGGATGAGCTTTCCTGATCCCTGACAAAGTCGACGCCAAGCGCCACAAGCTCCCGTACTCTTTTCGGACCACTCTCAACAACCAACCGCACCACTTCTGCATCACACAGCCCGGCACCAGCTACTACGGTGTCCTCCACATGTGACTGCATGGAGTCATCTCGTTCCAGGACCGCAGCAATCCCACCCTGGGCCAGGTTGGTCGCAGTATCAACGTCCTTCTTCTTGGTAACCACCACCACCGAACCCAACTCCGCGCACTTCAAGGCAAACGACAACCCGGCAATGCCGCTGCCGATGACCAAAAAATCACTTTCCATCTCCCCCTCCCAATGTTTCACGTGAAACATACTTGACATCAACTCCAAACCGACCAGTCTTACCTTAGTACCGAGAAGAAATAAAGGCAAGAAAATGGCCGTAGCAGACAAACAAAAGAAGGGCTACGGGAAAAAAAGGGGTGATAGGTCGTAAAGATGTTGTGGGGCGATTGAAAATGAGATACAAAAGAACAAAGAAACTCTTTTTAAACTTTTTTTACAAACGGGGTCTTGGAACTTATGGGGAAAGGGAAAATTATTGCAGTGGCCAACCAAAAAGGTGGCGTGGGAAAAACCACCTCTTCAGTGAGCCTTGCAGCAGCTTTGGCACGCAGAAAAAAGAAGGTCCTTCTGGTCGACTCCGACCCACAGGGTAACGCCACTTCAGGGGTCGGTGTACGGCATCGTGAAATCAGCAGCCACCTGTACCATTGCTATGCAGAGGAGATTTCACTGGCTGAGGTACTGGTCGTCATACCGGGAAAAAACGGTAAATTGACAGTCGTCCCCTCATCTATTGACCTGGCGGCGGCAGAAATGGAGCTCTTCCCCAGAAAGGAGAGGGAGTACGTCCTCAAAAAAATGCTGGAGCCGGTTCAGGCTGACTTTGATTATATCATTATTGACTGCCCTCCGTCACTGGGTCTGCTGACGGTCAACAGCTTAACTGCTGCCGACTCCGTGCTTATCCCCATGCAATGCGAATACTTTGCAATGGAAGGACTTGCTCAGCTGATCAGCACCATCCGTTCGGTGAAAAAATCCCTTAACAAAGACCTCTTTATCGAAGGCTTATTGTTAACCATGTTTGACAAGCGGAACCGACTCACCTTCCAGGTTGAGGAGGAAATCAAAAAACATTTCGGAGACCAGGTGTTCAAAACCGTCATCCCCAGGAATGTTCGGTTGAGCGAATGTCCCAGTCATGGACAGACAGTAATCGAATATGATGTCAAATCGACAGGTGCCCAGGCATACATCAAACTGGCAAACGAATTTCTACGTAGACAAAAGTAGGGTGTAAAATATGGTGAAAAAGAAAGGACTGGGAAGAGGGGTTGATCTCCTTTTCAATCAGGAGCAGGAAGAGGACAAATATTTTTTCTGTGATACCGAAAAAATTATCCCCAATGAGTTTCAACCTCGAAATCATTTTGATGAGCAGAGTCTGAAAGAGCTGGCCGATTCCATAAAAGAAAAGGGAATCATTCAACCCCTTGTGGTAGTACCATATCCTGATGGTTCCTATGGACTCATAGCAGGCGAGCGACGACTGCGTGCCTCAAAACAAATTGGACTGGAGACGGTTCCGGTAGTGATCCGAGAGGTGAGCGGTGATGGTGAAATGCTTGAGCTTGCCCTCATTGAAAATGTGCAGCGTAAAGATCTCAATCCCATTGAAGAGGCAGAGGCCTACGAGAAATTGATCAAACTCTTTTCCTACACCCAGGAAGAGGCGGCAGAGAGGGTGGGAAAGAAAAGGTCCACTGTAACAAACCGGCTCAGACTACTACAACTACCTGATTTTATTAAGGAAGATATTTCACACAAGAGGCTCACGGAAGGACATGCAAGGGCTCTCTTGCGTCTCTCAGAAGACAGTGCGGCCATGAAAGAGGTGAGGGATCAGATCGTTGCCAAAGGGCTTTCGGTTCGACAGGCAGAAAAGCTGACCTCCAGAATTCGTCAAACCAGGGGGAGTGTCAGGAGCAGCAGTCTCAAGGAGAAGAGCGCAATTCCAGCTTCCTTTTCTCATTCATTGCTGACCAGGATGACAAACAGACTCCACTCAAAAGTTCACCTGGTGCAAAACGGCAGTCGAGGAAAATTAGAAATCGAGTATTATTCACTGGATGATCTGGAGAGGGTTATTGACCTGATTGCAGGTGATGAGAGCTAAACCCTACGCCAATTTCACACTACACAAGGAGTCATAAAATGGCCTTACTGCAACTGACGATGGTTCCAATGGGAGAGGGCGTCAGTGTTGGGAAATATGTGGTCGAAATTCAAAAAAAACTTGCAGAAGAGGGGGCGAATTTTCGTCTTAATGACATGGGTACAGTCATTGAGGGGGAGGTTCAGGACCTCTTGCAACTGCTTGCAAAAATTTACGAAACTCCCTTTCAACAGGGGGCGGTCCGGGTGGTTACCCATATCGTCATTGATGATCGAAGGGACAAGAAAATTCATATTGGTGATAAAATTTTGTCGGTTACCCAGCGTGATCATTGAAAAATAAAATGGTAACCAACCCACTAGAACCACCCGGAGCAGTATGAAAAAATCTAAAAAAAACACAAGGGTGCGTCTTGCCACCCTTGTCCCCCTGTTTGTCTTTCTGGCACTATTTCTTTTCGGTATCAATGCAGGGGAGCCGCAACGGGTACTTGAGCAGGCGTGGAACATCTGTCTTGACTGCATAGGTATTGGGTGAGCAGTATGGAACCCCTGCGCAGACTCGTACAAGTTATAGCCACCCTGGTAACCAATGGCTATTTCCTCTTTCCCCAAAGCAAAAATATCTATCAAGGTCCTCTGAAGATCGTCTGTTCACCTGGCCTGAACTGTTACTCCTGCCCGGCATCTACCACCTATTGCCCAATCGGGGCCATACAGCAGCTTCTCCTGGGGCTCAGATTTTCACTTGAGACTGGAGCCTATTACTTTGGCTCATATGTCGTTGGCTCCATCGGTCTTATCGGGGCATTCAGCGGCAGAATAACCTGCGGATGGCTCTGTCCCTTTGGCCTGATCCAGGAACTCCTCTACAAGCTGCCCCTGGGTAAAAAAAGGGAAGTAGTCTATCCACTGAGATATGTAAAATATTTCATGCTCGTCCTCTTTGTCTTTCTCTTCCCGCTCCTGCTCACCAATGAGTGGGGCATGGGGAAACCGTGGTTTTGCAAGTACGTGTGTCCGGCAGGAACACTGGAAGCTGGAATCCCCATGCTCCTCCTGCAACCAGAGCTCAGGGCGACCCTGGGCCTGCTGTTCTATAATAAACTGTTGTGGATGCTGGTATTCATAGGGTGGAGTGTTGTCACCTCCAGACCCTTTTGCAAGACGACATGTCCAATGGGTGCGTTTTACGGCCTCTTTAACAAGATCTCCGTTGTGAAGCTTGAACTGGTGGAGGATCGATGCACAGAGTGCGGTGCCTGTGCCAAGGTCTGTCCAATGGGAATCCAATTTAATGAGGTAGTTGGGAGCCCGGAGTGTATCATGTGTATGCGCTGTATGAAAGAGGCATGCGAGTTTGGGGCTATTCAGCTCACCTGTGGCGGTCATTCCATGTCAGCTCCACAGAGAATCTCAAGGAAGAAGCAGATCCTCACAGAGGAATAAGGTTCGGAACGTGTTGGACAGGGAGAAAAATTTCTGGAAATGAAGATTGATATGGACTATTTTGACTTAATGAATGGCCCACATCAGGATTCACCACGTGCGGTCCACAGCATGCCACAGTGATTGATATAACTGGTGCTCATAAGAAATACTGAATAAGGTTAGTAACAACAATGAACAAATCAGCATTGAAGCTCAAACTCATCCTGCCACTCATTCTCGTCATCTCTTTTCTCGTCACCCCGGCATTTGCCAAAATGGGGAGTATCAATGGAGATAAGGTTCAGCTGCGCTCAGGACCTGGTACCAAGTACTCAGTGAAATGGGAGTATGGAAACGGGTTTCCACTCAAGATCCTCTCGAGAAAAGGAAACTGGATCAAGGTAAAGGATTTTGAAAATGACTCCGGTTGGGTCTACAAAAAGTATGTCAACTCAACCCCACATATGATCGTCAAGGTCAACAAGGGCAAAAAAAAGAAAATCAACTTGAGAAGCGGTCCAGGTACCGGTTACAAAGTAGTGGGAAAAGCCTACTATGGAGTGGTGTTTGAGACACTGGACCAAAAAAAGGGCTGGGCCAAGATCAGGCATGAATCGGGTCTTACCGGGTGGATAAAACGGAGTCTGCTCTGGGGTTTTTAAACACAAGCCAAACCTGACAAAAACAAAAAAGCCCCATTTGCTCTTTTTGAGCAAATGGGGCTTTTTATTTCTTGGCGGAGAGGGAGGGATTCGAACCCTCGGTGGAGTCTAACCCCCACACTCGCTTAGCAGGCGAGCACCATCGGCCTCTCGGTCACCTCTCCAAGCTGGCGGAGGAAGTAGGATTCGAACCCACGGTACTTTCGTACAACGGTTTTCAAGACCGCCGCCTTAAACCACTCGGCCATTCCTCCAGTTGTGCCCCCTTTTACCACTTGAGCAACAAAGTGTCAATATGTTGCAGAGGATGAAAAAAACAGACCCGACAAAAGCTTTTCTGTACAAACATGTTAAACAATCGACAAAAAGAACGGACAAACAAAAAAGAGCGACAAATATGTTAGAAACATTCGAAAAACAGTGGAGAAAATGGTAAAGCATAGACAACTCTGCAGTTGTTCAAGGTGAAGAAGCAGGAATGCAGCAGCAAGTCAGCGCCGCTGAAGCTGTTACAAAAAAAACAGTGGATTGCAACTCCACTGGCTGTTTCCATCATATCCTGGACCAGTGTACGGACGCCTGAACTCCACTCCCCACTGACAATCTTCCGGATAACAGCGACGGCGCCGCTGAAAGCTCAAGAACGTCGCAACCAGGATATTTGACAAGAAATAGTAAAACGAGCACTTCAGCTTAGGCTGGATAGTGGCCTGCAAGAAATGTGAACCCTTGACTGCAATATACATGACCTGAGACCATGCAAGAACAAAACGATATCACCTCGCAGCTTGAAGACCTGAGCTGCCTCTATGAAATTACCAAAAGCCTTGCCTCTTCCACGGATCTAAAAGAGTGTCTTGAAGAGACCATGGAAACCCTTGATTCCATGAAAGGGATGGAAAACGGAACAGTTACCATCATCAACCCGTTGACCGGAAAGCTGGAAATTGAAGTAGCCCATGGAATCAATGCAGAAGGGAGAAAGCGAGGGAAATATCAGATAGGGGAGGGCATAACCGGAAGAGTCGTGGCCTCTGGTGAACCCATAATAGTCCCCCATATAGCCGAGGAGCCTATGTTTTTAAACAAGACCAGGGCCCGGGGAGATCTCAACAACCAGATGCGCTCATTTATCTGTGTGCCGATACGGGGGGGCAAGCAGATGATTGGAGCCCTTTCTGTTGACCGCTTGTATAAAGATGGTATTTCCGGAGAGGCAGAAGCGGATTTACGTTTTCTCACCATCCTGAGCAGCTTGATTGCCCAGACAACACACAGGATGCAGACAGTCAATAAAGAGCAGGAAGAGCTGCGAATGGAAAACTTAAAACTCAAACGGGAGCTTTCCGAGAAAAACAAAATCAATGACATCATAGGCAACTCCAGCAGAATGCAGGAAGTATATGAGATGATTTTCAGGGTGGTTGATTCCAATGCCACGGTCCTCCTCCGTGGTGAGTCGGGTACAGGAAAGACCTTGGTGGCAAAGGCCCTGCATTACAATGGAAAGAGAAAGGCAAAACCATTCATTGTCGTAAACTGTTCGGCCTTGCCGGAAACCTTGCTTGAAAGTGAACTCTTTGGTCACGAAAAGGGGGCCTTTACCGGGGCCACGGAACGAAAAATCGGAAGATTTGAGCAGGCGGAAGGGGGCACCCTGTTCCTCGATGAAATCGGGGAAATCAGCCATGCAGTGCAGATAAAATTACTGAACGTAGTCCAGGAACGAACTTTTCAGCGTCTGGGCTCCGGCACATCCATATCCTGTGACGTGCGACTGGTTGCCGCAACAAACCGGGATCTTGAACGTGCGGTAAAAGATAAAACTTTTCGGGAAGACCTCTACTATCGTTTAAACGTCTTTCCGGTGTATATGCCATCGCTCAGGGAGCGGCGAACTGATATCCTCCTGCTGGCAGAATATTTTCTGGAAAAGTATGCCAGGGAAAACAACAAGACCATAAAACGGATATCGACTCCTGCCATCGACATGCTCATCCAGTACCACTGGCCAGGCAACGTGAGAGAGCTGCAGAACTGCATGGAACGGGCTGTACTGATCTGTGATGACGACACCATCAAAGGGATTCATCTGCCGCCCACCCTCCAGACGTCGGAATCGATTAATTCGGGGAAAAATCCTCTGTCCCTCTCTG
>DAOVAI010000087.1 GCA_030671085.1 Pseudomonadota bacterium
AAGCGCAGAGGCCTATGTCGCTGATACTCTAGGGTTGAAGGAGGGGATGGTGGTGGAGGCAATGATTGCTGTCGGCTATCCTGCTGAGGAAAAAAACGGTCATCCGGCTTCCTCCCTCCTTTTCGACAGGGTCAGCTTTGACAAAGTCGTAAAAATTAAAAATTAAGATGAAGAGTTTTTCCGATGCCATCAGCTTTGAGCACTACGGAGAAAGAGGATAACAGCAAGTGGATATTGGTCATTTTCGTCGTGAATATTTGAAAAGCGGGTTGGAGCAAGGTGACCTGCTTGCTGATCCGGTGGAGCAGTTCTCTCTCTGGTTCAATCAGGCCAAGGATACAGATATCCCGGATCCCAATGCCATGGTCCTGGCCACAGTCAGCGGTGATGGACAGCCCAGCCAGCGAACCGTTCTCCTGAAATATTATGATGCAAGCGGCTTTGTCTTTTTTACCAATCAAAAGAGTCGCAAGGCCCGTGAGATTGAAGAGAATCCCAAGGTCAACCTCCATTTTGTCTGGCTTGAACTGGGAAGACAGATCAGTATCGCAGGTATTGCATCTCCCATCACCCCTGCTGAGTCTGCGCGTTATTTCATGACTCGGCCTCGTAATTCGCAGATCGCTGCCTGGGTCTCCAATCAGAGTCGCAGGATTTCATCCCGTCAGTTCCTGCTGCAGACCTTTCAGGAGATGAAACAGAAGTTTGCAAACGGCGATATACCCTTACCTTCCTTCTGGGGCGGCTACCGGGTGAATCCTTCCTCCATAGAGTTTTGGCAGGGCCGGGAAAACCGTCTGCATGACCGCTTCCTCTATACCTCCTCAGCTGGAACCTGGAAGGTTGAGCGCCTGGCTCCCTGAGGAGTTGGCGGTAATTCTCTTCGGGCAGAAAAGGGTAAGCCTTTTCTCTGCGCTCCAAAGGTATTCTGCTTTTTTATCGTCAGTCATCAAGAGATAGAGGTAAAGCTGACTGCCAGCTCAGGCTATGGGGCTCCATGCTCTCGCTTATTTTTCTTCGCTTCAGTCCATATATTCCTGTCTGAACATTTTTTCAGCCTCCAGTGATCCTGCTATGATCAACTCACCTGTTTTTGCCAGAGGTATTGTTGGGTCAGGGTTGGCGAGGAAATGGCCCTCACTTTTTATAGCCAGCACGCTGCAGCCTGTTTTTGCACGCAGCTCAATCTCAATCAGCGTTTTTCCTGCAAACGCATCAGGGATTGGAACCATAAAGACATTGAGTTCTACTGAAAAGATTGAAGCGTCAGAGGGCTGGAGAAGGTGCATGATGGAATTGCCTCCCCTGGCTGCAGAGGAGGCAACCAGGTCGGCGCCGGCCCGGTGCAGCTTGGAAATGGTGCGTTCTTCTGTGGAGCGGGTAACGATTTGAATGTCGGGACGAAGCTGACGGCAGTAAAAGGAGAGATAGATATTCATAGCATCATTATGGGTGGTGATAATGACTGAACGGGCCCGGTCGATACCGGCTTCCTTCAGGGTTTTGATGTCTGCTGCATCACCACGGATGATCTGCTCCTGATCTTTTCCTACTCTTTCCAGTTTTTCAACAATCTTATATGAGACACTGCTTTGTTGAAGAAAATCAGCAGCAGCCTGTCCCACCCTGCCGCCGCCGAGAATGACAACAGCAGGATCAGGAAGAGGATACACGCAGGAATCTGCCAGCTGCCTGCCTGTCCGTTTCAGATCCTCTTCTGTCCCTGCCATGATCAGGATGTGTGTCGGTTTAAGTACTTTCTGCGGATCGGGCGAAAGGATTTGCCCTCTTTCCAAGAAACCGATAACAGTAATGCCCAGGTTCTGTCTAAGCTGGGCTTGGGCCAGGGTCTGGCCAACGAGCATGGTTTCATGGAGAGGGAACTCTGCAATATGCAGTTCCTGGAAGCGACCGATGATGTTGGGTTCAGCCACCCCAATGGTTCTTGCGGCAAGGTAGATGCCCAGCATGCTCATGAATTGGAAGACATGGATGTTGCCGGTAAAGTTGAGAATGTCGAGGGCGTGTTCCTTGTCGGCACTGCTGGCAATGGGGACAACATCAGTGACCTCTCGAACAGTAAAACAGATGTTTGTGTTCATCAGGTCGTCTGCCGTGGTCACGATCAGGGCAGCCTGTTCAACGTGGATTTTGCGATACGTTTCAGGGTCGTCAACAGCACCTAGAACAATCTTGTAGCCGGCATCATAGATTTCCAAGGCCTTCTGCTGATCACCAGTGATAAAGGTATAGTCATAGTCATGTTTTATGAGTTTTTTGACAAGATTTCTGGTCAGCGAGTCAAAGTTGGTCAGGATGACATGGTCGTGGGTTGTCTCAGGCAGGAAACGTGGGGTCCTGGATTGCTCCTGGGCCTCAAGCCAGGGGGCATAAAAGAACTGGATAAAGGTGAAAGGAAGCAAGATCAGGAGGAGGATAACTCCTGACATAAGGACGAGCAGGGTGAAGAGCAGCCCTAGATCCGTGGAAAATGTGATGTCGCCGAAACCCAGGGTCGACATGACGGTGAGGGTCCAATAAAACCCCGTTATCATACTGAAATTTCTTCCTTCGTAAAGCATGAGAAGGTGAAAGGTGACACTGTACAGGGCGATGATAAACGTCAGAAAAAGGAAGAATCGAATCAGGAGGGCGACATTCTTCTTTGCCTCCTTGTTTCTGAAAAATAAGAGGAGCTGGACAAAAAACAGTTTCATGATAAGGGCGTAATATCTCTGAAAGAAGGGCCGCTGACCCAATCAGATCAACGGTTTCATGATTTCTTTGTTGCCTCTTCTATTAAAGCATGGATTTTTCTCTTCGCCAAGTTGCTTTTTTAAGAATTTCTGTCAATTTACGCTCCAGTTCTGGTATTGGTCATCCTTGGATTTTGAAGGTCATTGTCGGAGAGCCTATAAGATTTTCCAATGGCTGGATATCGAAAACAATGGTGGGAAGGCGATAGTTAAACAATGTCAGCCTATTGTATGCTTTGTAGTTCTGGTCATGTTTTGAAGATTAACAGAGTCATGGATGCGGGAGTATGGAGGAGACTGAGCTTGTTTTTTGAAAAGCTATTGAAGGTGGTACGACCCCAAAGGCTTGAGAGAGCGTCGCTGGAAGAGTGACTTGATACCCGTCGAGATCGGTTCTGGAGGCGACTGCTGGTTTAAATGACAGATTTGAACGACGCCTTTCTCTCCCAAGCTACCGACCTGCAAGACGGTCGCTTATCACTTTTTCAACAATTGCCACATCAGATGGTCGGTCAACGCCATGACTTTTATGCTTTGTTTGCACAACATGAATGGGAAAACCGTTTTCAAGGAGACGCAGTTGCTCCAGTTTCTCTTTTTTTTCAAGGCTCCCTTTTTCAAGCGCAACAAACTCTTCCAGGGTTTTCATCCGAAAACCATAGAGGCCGATATGACCTAAATAGCCGTCATGCTTTTCGTCTCTGGGATAGGGGATGAGAGAGCGGGAAAAATAAATGGCTGTATCGTCATTGGCCAGGACAACCTTAACCTGGTCCGGGTCTTTGGCTTCCTCCTCACTGATTGCATGGGCCAAGGTGGTTACCTGCACCGCAGGTGATTGAAAAGGGGTAAGAAGGTCTGAAATCATTGTTGGATCCAGGGCTGGTTCATCTCCCTGGATATTAAGCACTATTCCGTCATCAGGGACTTGTAATAACCGAGCAGCTTCCAGAACACGCTCTGTGCCGCAGGTGTGGTCATTGCTGGTCATAAGAACGGGAATGTCCATTGCTTCAGCGGCAGAAAATATCCGCGCATCATCTGTTGCCAGCACCACTTTTGTCAGATAAGGGCATTTACAGGTTTGTTCATAGACATGCCAGATCATTGGCTTGCCGAGAATTTTCACCAGGGGTTTCCCATTAAAGCGGGAAGAGGCGTAGCGTGTCGGAATGATTGCATAGCAATTGGGAAGATTATTCATATGGGTCAAGTGGATAAAGATTAGTTAGTTCTCTAAATAGTGAGTAATGGATTCGCATGCCGTGTGGGTTCCGCCCTGTCTGCTCTTGACATAGTCCATGAGAGCCTGGCGTACGTCCCGGCGGTTTTTCTGCTCGCGCATCATGTGCTGCAGATAGCTGGAAACACCTTGCCAGTCATCTGCCTGGTGCACGAGATTCTGGTCAAAAATTTCCTGTCCCACCCAAAAGAAATTTGACCAGTAAGGGCCAATCACTGGTTTAATGCCACAGGCAATGGGTTCCAGGAAATTCTGTCCGCCAAGGGAGGCCAGGCTGCCGCCGACAAAAGCTGCCTGGGCAAGATCGTAGGCATGGGATAATTCTCCCATGCTATCCCAGAGGATTATAGTCGTGTTTTCAACAGAACCCTCGCATTCAGATCGCAACTTCCAGGGCAGAGAGAGGGCAGTAAGTTTTTTTTCCCAGTAGCCAATGCGATGCATGTGTCTTGGGAACAGGCCAATGAGAATCGATTCACCTTGCTGGACCAGGTCGCTGACAAGCCTGGCCACATCTTCTTCCTCTTTCTGCCTTATTGAGCCAAGAACAATAAATGTTTTCGCAGACGGAACTATTGTGGCAAGGGGATTGTGTTCCTGCTCTTTTTTGCTGTGATCCTGGATGCGGTCAAACTTAATGTTGTGCATTTGTTCAACGCGTTCCCTGCCAAACAGGGTTGCGAAGTTCTTGACATTTTCAGCTGACATTGCCAGGATTTTGTCTGGGCTGAGATCTCGCCAGAACGAAGGCCAGACCAAATAATGTGAGAGACTTTTCCGGGTCATTCTTCCATTAATAACAAGCAGCTTGACAGACTGTTTTTTGCAGCAGTGCATAAGTGCCGGCCACAGCTCACTTTCGAGAAGGACTATGACTTTGGGGCGGATAGCCGCAAATGCCTCAGCCATTATTGAGGGCTTGTCAAAGGGGCAATAGGCGGTGTGGATGGTCAGCCCATCTTTATTTTCTGCCTCGGTTGCTGTTATTTTATGGAGGATATCCATCCCTTGTCTGGTGTTTGTCGTGAGGAGAACAGTGGTCTGGCGGTGCCGGGGGAGTGTTGCAATAAGCTCTGCGGCCAGATACGCTTCACCAACAGAGGCTGCCTGGATCCACAGGTCGGCCTTTGGTGGAACTACCTGCACTGTTCTTTCAGTAAATCCTTGGCGGAGCCGTTTGTTTTGACGCAAGAAGGGAAGGGCTAAACTCCAGAGGAGCCGGTAAATCCACAGGGCCATTGATGTCGATTTCTTCAAGTCTATTTCTTTTCTCCATACACAGCTGCACTTGTATCCAATATGGACACCCGCAGCTCTTTATATATTATAGGGTCTTGCTAAGATCAAGTCTGAATTTGGAACAACTATTCAGCGCCGCAAGCGGGGAGAGAATTCTGGCCTCTTGGCTGGACGATACTTCTGCTTGCAGTCCCACTGTGGACATTTTTTGCAGGATTATAGAATACTTCTTCCAGGAACTCTAATCGAAGTGCTTGTGTCATAAAAGTACTATTTTAAGACCTGGTCCGTTCCCCCTTTTTTCCAGCAGACCTGTCCGATAAAAGTTGACATTTTGCCAATCTGATATAGGGTATACCCCTATATACTAAAAAAAGAGGAGATGGGATTCATGGGATTATGTGGAACAGACCAGGATAAAAAGCGCCTGGTGACACGACTCAAGCGAATTGAGGGACAAATCAGGGGGGTATCCAAGATGATTGAACAGGATAAGGACTGCATGGACGTCCTTCGCCAGGTTACCTCGGTGTCCGGTGCCCTGCGCGGTGTGTGGCAGCAGATTGTTGGTGATCATATCCGTGGTTGTCTGCAAAACGCCAGCCTGGATGTGGCCAACCGTGATCAACTCATCGATGAGCTGATGGAACACCTGGGAAAGATTCGATAGTCCATGGAATCTTCTGAACTCTCTTGATTGGTACTGGTTGCAGCATCCTTGTTGAGCAGTTACTGGAAGGGTAAACCCCTCTCACTTTATTTACGATTTTCTCATGCATACACTCTCCCGGCAGAATTTGGATCATAGCCACGTTTTTGGTCAGTGCACCAGGGCCAATGAACGGAAAACAATGGCGGTGATCATTCTCACTTTCATAACCATGGGTGCAGAAATAACCACTGGTATCCTCACCGGCTCCATGGCCCTCTTAGCCGATGGCTTGCACATGGGTACACACGCCTTTGCCCTTGGTATTACCTGGTGTGCCTATATCATGGCCCGGCGTTATGCCCATACCAGCACGTTCAGTTTTGGTACCGGCAAATTTGGCATTCTGGCGGGCTACACTTCAGCCCTGTTTCTTGGTGCCACTGCCGTGTACATGATCGTTGAATCCACCCAACGCTTCCTGCATCCGGTGCATATAGGTTTTAACGAGGCAATCATAGTTGCCATCATCGGCTTACTGGTCAATATACTCAGCGTCTGGGTGCTCCATGGTGATGAGGGTCACCATCACGACCATCATCACCATGACCATAACCTCAAAGCCGCCTATTTTCATGTCTTGGCAGACGCCCTTACTTCAATGTTGGCCATTATTGCCCTGCTGGCCGGCAAATACCTTGGTCTGGTTTTTCTTGATCCAGTTATGGGACTGGTTGGAGGAGTACTTATCTGGAGCTGGGCCTGGGGACTTCTCAAATCCAGTGGGCTCATCCTCCTTGATGGAAATAAGGATGAGAAAACGAAACAAGCCATCATCGAAGCTATTGAAGCAGACCAGGATGCCAAAATTGTTGATCTCCACCTCTGGCCGCTCGGCTCAAACAGTCTTGGGGTTCTTCTCACCCTGGTTGCTTCCAGCCCTTGTTCACCGGAAGAATACCGCAGCCGTCTAGGCCAAATCCACCACCTGGACCATATCACCATTGAGCCACATAGCTGTATGGATGAGAGATGTGTGTGCCGGGAATAAAGAGATACTTAAAAGCAAAAACTCAACAGGACTCAAATCTGAACAGTAAAAAGATTTTCACTCTGATTCTCACCTTTTTCACCACCATCCTGTTTTTTGATCCATTCCGGCGGCGTGATCAGGCCCCCGCTGACATCCCGCATTCATAATCCTTTTACCGTTTCACAGGGTCTGCCCGCTGTATCGAAAATAGCCAGGTCAAACGTGAGTTCGTCTTCAGTCTGCTCTTCAGTTGTTCTGTTAATTCATCCCTGGCTATTAGAGTTCTCTCAAGTTCCTGGTCGGCTTTGGTGGGTCAGTGAATAATCGTATATGATATACTCTTGTTTGTATTTGAAGTGAATAGGATTGAGTACTATCAAAACCATATTATAACGGCCATAAAAATTTATCATCCGATCTGGCAGATGATAAATTTTTTCAAGATGCGAGCAGCAGAACCCATGACAAAAAGTATTTCGGGGACTATATCTTCTGAAATGATATTGTGGCGTGAACCGTCGCTGGATTTTTAGAACCAACACTGGAGAAGAGTAACGCAAGATGAGTTTTTTAGTTCCAGAAAAAATAGAGACAAGTCGTTTATATCTTCGTCAATTCAGGGACGAAGACTGGAAAGATATGCATGCATACTATTCTGATGAAGAGGCAACAAAGTTCACCATAGGCCGTTCCCTCACTGAGGGTGAGAGCTGGCGTGCAATGGCATCCATTATTGGTCATTGGCAACTTCGAGGATATGGGCCTTACGCAATAGAAGAAAAAATCAGCAACAAAGTAATTGGTACAGTTGGCTTTTGGTATCCCAATGATTGGCCGGAGATTGAAATAAAATGGGCACTGGCACGCCAATATTGGGGGCAAGGTTTTGCCAGCGAAGCGGCGCGTGGCGTCCAGAAAACGGCATTGGAGTGTTTTCCAGAAAAGTCGCTCATCAGTTTTATTCATTCTGGAAATAGAGCGTCAATACAATTAGCCCTGGCCATCAGTGCAGTTTTTGAACAACAGGTGGAATTTCGTGGTGATACTTGGCATATATATCGCCATCCAAATAATTTTGAGCAGAAGGATTAAGAGAGATTGTAAGGCTGCTTTTCCTTTCCTGCAAAAAGCCCATTATAAGCAGCGTGAGACTTTGTATGAAAAAAATAAATTCCTGAAATGATAAATCGACAACAAAATCGACAAATCCTTTTGGGGTATTTGTTTGCCCTTGGAGCAACGGCTATCTGGTCGGGTAATTTTATCATTGCCCGCGGCCTGAATGAAAGCATCCCGCCAATTAGTCTTGCCTTTTGGCGATGGGTTGTTGCCGTCATTGTATTTTTGCCCTTTGCCTTGAAACCGCTTATTGGTGAATGGGATATCCTCAAAGAAAATCTACCTTACCTGTCTCTTGTTGCATTGCTGGGAGTTACACTATTCAACACCCTCATCTATTTTGCAGGTCATACGACAAGCGCCATCAATCTTTCCTTAATTTCAATCACATTTCCCGTCTTTATTGTCATCCTCTCTCGAATTTTTTTTCGTGAACTCATCACTGTAAACAAGGGAATCGGTATCGTACTTGTTGCAACAGGCGTTGTCCTGCTGATTACCAAGGGAAGCCCTTCCCAACTCTTGAATTTATCTTTTGCCATAGGGGATGTCTGGATGCTTCTGGCAGCGTTCATTTTCGCCATTTACAGTATGTTAGTAAAACGCAAACCTGAAAAACTAAGTGTCTGGGCGTTCCAGTTAAGCACATTCCTTTTGGGACTCATTTTTCTGTTTCCATTCTTTGTCTGGGAATATGCAACGGTTCCTCCCGTGATATTTGAGACAAAAACCGTTTTGTCAATTCTCTACATCGGTATTTTTGCTTCGCTTTCGGCTTTCATTTTATGGAATAAGGCCATCATGATGGTTGGCCCCTCAAAGGCAGGAATGATTTACTACACATTGCCACTTTTCAGCGGGCTTTTGGCATACTTTTTTTTAAAAGAAGAGATCAGCATGAACCATTTTTACTGCGTATTGCTCATTGTCTCAGGCATTTTTACTGCCAATTATGAATCGAGAAAAGTCTGACGCCTACCTGCAGGTGAACAGTGCTCTGCAATGAGCTGGGGAAGAACAATACAACTTGATTTAGGGATCATATGCATGGCGGGCTGGGTATGTCGCTTAACAATCACAACTATGAACTACACATGACACTCTCAATAATCTGCACTGACAAAGACCCTGCACCCTGGGTGGCAGCGTTGCATGAATGCGATCCTTCTCTAGATGTTCAAATATGGCCCAATGAAAGTCGCAAGGCTGATGTTGAGTTTGCCCTGTGTTGGAAACATCCTGAAGGCGTTTTACGAGACTATCCTAATTTGCGATGTATCTCTTCCATGGGCGCAGGGATAGATCATTTGCTGGGTGATGCTTTCTTTCCCAAGCATTTGCCCGTGGTAAGGCTGGTCGATCCACTCCTGGCCCAGTCCATGTTTGAATACATTTGCACCGCAGTCATGTATTACTTTCGAGAATTTGATGTGTATCAAATGCAACAGAGACATGGGTGTTGGCGTCAACTGTCCCCCAGGACAATGGCCGGAACGACTGTCGGAATAATGGGTTTGGGAAAGCTTGGGGGATATTCAGCAGACAGACTTGCAACCATGGGATTTAACGTCATTGGCTGGTCGCGTTCTCAAAAATCGATCACCGGGGTAAAGACGTATGCAGGAGAAAAACAACTGGATGATTTCCTTTCACATGCTGATATATTGATCTGCTTACTCCCACTCACAGATCAGACCTGTGGAATCCTTAACCTGGAACTGTTCACTAAACTGGTCAAAGGTTCCTGTCTGCTTAATGTTGCCAGGGGTGAGCATCTGATAGAGGAAGATTTGCTCACGGCTTTGAATGAAGGTCAATTGCGGGGAGCATGTCTCGATGTCGTTCAGGAGGAGCCATTACCTGAAGAACATCCCTTTTGGGGGCATGAGAAAATAGTCATCACCCCCCATTGTTCAAGCATTACAGACCCAAAATCAGTTGCGTCTCAAATTGTCCAAAATTATCGACTGATGCGAGACAATAAACCTCT
>DAOVAI010000176.1 GCA_030671085.1 Pseudomonadota bacterium
GCAGAGAGTCTGATGTATCCCTCGCCGCATTTGCCGAATCCGGCGCCAGGGGTGCAGACTACGCCTGCCTTGTTGAGGAGCATGTCAAAGAATTCCCAGGAATCCCGCTTGGCCTCGATCCAGATATAGGGAGAGTTGTCCCCACCCACAAAATCATAGCCCAGTCCTTTGATCTCGCTGGCAATGAGGTCTGCATTTTTCAGGTAGCCGGCTACCAGTCCTTTGGTCTCGGCCTTGCCCTCATCGCTGTAGACGGCCTCTGCCGCACGTTGAACAGGGTAGGAGACGCCGTTGAATTTGGTGCAGTGGCGACGGTTCCACAGGGGGTGAAGCAACTGCTTTCCGCCCTTGGAATCAAATGCAGTGCATTCTTTGGGAACCACGGTGTAGGCACAGCGCGTGCCGGTGAAACCGGCGTTCTTGGAAAAGGAGCGGAATTCGATGGCCACCTCTCGCGCCCCTTCCACCTCATAGATGGATTTGGGCAGCGATTCATCGCGGATAAAGGCCTCGTAGGCAGCGTCGAAAAGGATCAATGCCTTATTTTCCTTTGCATAATCGACCCAGGTCTTCAGTTCTTCTTTGGTGATGGTAGAACCAGTGGGGTTATTGGGGAAACAGAGGTAAATGAGGTCTGGTTTTTCGGCAGGCAGGCTGGGGACATAGTTGTTCTCCTTTGTCGAATCGAGATAGATGAGTCCCTGGTATCTGCCGTCTGCAAAGGTGCCGGTTCGTCCTGCCATGACATTGGTGTCAAGATAGACCGGGTAGACCGGATCGGGAATGGCAACCTTGATGTCCTGGGTAAAGAGTTCCTGGATATTACCGGTATCACACTTGGCCCCATCGCTGACAAAGATCTCGTCGGCAGTGATATCGGCACCACGGGCCTGGAAATCATTTTTGGCAATGGCCTCGCGCAGGAAGTCATAGCCCTGTTCCGGACCGTAGCCGTGAAAACCTGAGTCGGTGGCCATCTCATCGATTGCCTTGTGAAAGGCGTCGGTACAGGCCCGGGGCAGGGCACGGGTGACATCGCCTATACCCAGGCGGATGATCTCCTTGTCCGGGTTGGCCTCCTGAAAGGTGTTAACACGCTTGGCAATATTGGAAAAGAGATAGGAGGCCTGGAGTTTCAGATAATGTTCATTGATGGTGATCATGGGATTATTCCTTCTTGTTTGCTATATTGAAAGGGTTCGGAATCTTTCCGTATGGAATAGTTGATGGATTCGTTGGAAGTCAAAATTAGCGATGGCTAAGTAAAAAGCTTCATATGCGAGGCGCGCAAAATTTCTATCATTGCGGCGTACTAGAGTACGTCGCAATGATAGAAATTTTGCGGCAACGAAGCAGATGGAGAGTTTTTACGACGCCATCATAGTTACGAAAATATAATGAAATGAGCAAGGCTGTCAATGGCAAAGCTGGACAGCCTCTTTTACCCAAGGAAAAAAGAATGACTGAAACAGCCCATCCCACTATCTATCGTAAAGAGTATCAAGTCCCCCCTTATCTGGTTGACGAAGTCAGTTTGACCTTTATTCTTGGCGACAAAGAGTGTGTGGTTTATACGCAGACTTCTCTGAAAAAAAATGAAGCGTATCAGGGAGCAGCACCACTCTTTCTCAATGGGCAGGAATTGGAACTCCTGTCTCTGGCTATAGATAACAGGGAACTCGAGTCGCAAGCCTATGTGAAGGACAAGGACGGACTGACCATCCATGACGTTCCCGACAGTTTTGTGTTGGAGACGACGACCAGGATCTATCCTGATGCCAATACCGCACTGGAAGGGCTCTACCGTTCCAGCGGCAACTTCTGTACTCAGTGCGAGGCTGAAGGGTTTCGCAAGATTACCTATTATCTGGATCGGCCTGATGTCATGGCCCGCTTTACCACCCGTATTGAGGCGGACAAAGAGAGTTGCCCTGTCCTGCTTTCCAATGGCAACCTCCTGGAAGAGGGGGAACTTCCGGAAGGACGTCACTATGCGGTGTGGCAGGATCCCTTTCCCAAACCCTGCTATCTCTTTGCCCTGGTAGCAGGAGATCTGGTCTTCCTGCAGGATAATTTTGTCACCAGGTCCGGGCGCAACATTGACCTGCGTATCTATGTGGAGGCAAGAAACCGGGAAAAATGCGATCATGCCATGCGTTCCCTTAAAAAGGCGATGCAATGGGACGAGGAGGTTTTTGGTCTGGAATATGACCTGGACAACTTTATGATCGTGGCCGTGGATGATTTCAACATGGGGGCCATGGAAAACAAGGGACTCAATATCTTCAATTCCAAGTATGTCCTGGCCAGTCAGGAAACAGCTACGGATCTGGATTATCTTGGAATCGAGGGAGTAATAGCCCACGAATACTTTCATAACTGGACCGGTAACCGAGTCACCTGCCGCGACTGGTTTCAGCTGAGCCTCAAGGAAGGGCTCACTGTCTTTCGCGATCAGGAGTTCTCCTCTGATATGAATTCCAGACCAATCAAGCGCATTGATGAAGTTCGAATTTTGCGCAACTTTCAGTTTCGCGAGGATGCAGGCCCCATGGCCCACCCGGTGCGTCCCGATTCCTATGTGGAAATCAATAATTTTTATACGGTGACGGTTTATAACAAGGGGGCAGAGGTCATCCGCATGATGCATACCCTGCTCGGAGCCCAAAACTTCCGCAAGGGCATTGACCTCTATTTTGCCAGGCATGACGGCCAGGCCGTGACCTGCGATGACTTTGCTGCTGCCATGGCTGATGCCTCCGGCATTAATCTTGACCAGTTCAAACGCTGGTACAGCCAGTCGGGAACACCGCTGCTCCAGGTGGAAGAAAAGTGGGACCAGGAGGCAAAAGAATATAGCCTGAAGATTCGCCAGAGCTGCCCTTCAACTCCCGGGCAAGAGAGCAAGGAAGCCTTTCACATCCCGGTGGCTTTTGCCCTCCTTGACGGCTCAGGGAAAGATATTTCCCTGGGGGAAGATCTCCTGCACCTACGCCAGGAGGAAGAGAAGTTCCATTTTTCAGGAATTTCTGAGAGGCCGGTGCTTTCCCTGCTCCGCGGTTTCTCTGCCCCGGTCAAGGTGGAGTCCTGGCAGGGACGCGAACAACTCTCCTTTCTCATGGCCCATGACAGCGACCCTTGCAATCGCTGGGATGCCGCTTTTCGTTTGAGTGAGTCAGTCATTCTGGAATGTGTTCAGAAACTGCAGAGTGGTGTACCCCTAATCCTTGATCCGTTCTTTGTCGATGCGGTGGAAAAGGTCCTGGTGGACAAGGAGACCGATAAATCTCTGTTGGCCATGGCCCTGAATTTGCCGGAAGAAAGCTATCTCGCTCAGCAGATGCTTGTCGTCGATCCGGACAACCTGCACCAGGCAAGAAAGTATGTGCGGCAGGAATTAGCTTCGACTCTCAAGGAGGAGTTTAGAACGGTTTGGGAGGCAAACTCTGAACAGGGAAAATATAGCCTTTCTCCAGAGGCCATGGGCAGAAGAAGCCTGAAAAATATCTGTCTTTCCTATCTCCTGAGCAGTGAACAGCCTGAACCGAGGGATGTGAATCTGGCCCTTGCTCAGTACCTGGAGGGAGGAAATATGACCGATGTCATTGCAGTGCTGGCAGCGCTCAGCCACTGCGATATTCCTGAGCGGCAGGAACTTCTGGAGAGTTTTTATGAGAAGTGGAAGGCAGACGGACTGGTCATGGACAAGTGGCTTATCCTCCAGGCCACCTCCAGCCTGCCCACGACCCTGAAGTCGGTTCTGGCCTTGATGGAACATCCGGCATTTTCCATTTCTAATCCCAACAAGATCCGTTCACTGATCGGTGCCTTTGGCAGCAATCATGTCCGTTTTCATGCCAAAGATGGTGAAGGGTATCGCTTTCTGGCCGATCAGATCCTGTTCCTCGATTCCCGTAATCCCCAGATTGCCTCCCGCCTGACCACACCCTTTGCTGCATGGAGACGCTATGATGAGCAGCGCCAGCAATTGATGAAGGAACAGCTGCAGCGCATTGGTGCCAAGGATGGTCTGTCTGGGGATGTATTTGAGATGGTGCGGAGAAGCTTGAGCAGCCCTTGAGGGAAGAGTTTACGGAGTGGGTTTTTTCTTAGTTGGTGTTGCTGTTTTGTGGGTTTGTTACCAAGCTGGGTGCGGTCTGAGTTTTCAGTTGTAAGTTTTCAGTGTTCAGTGGAATAAGCAGATGCTCTATTGCTGGAAACTGAAGACTGAAAACTGAAAACTTTTTTTAATCAATCCCTTTTATGACAAAACAGGCACCTGTACTTAGGCGGATGATCTTCGCGCAGGGGATAGACCCCTTCCGGGTTGTGACATTCGGTGCAGAACTTTTCCGCCTCTTTTTTCTTCATCCCAGTGAAGCGGCTGTGATCCTCATCCAGGGGAAGCTTGGCCGTGGTTTCTTCCGGGGCGTTGAGGAGAAAGGTGAGGATCCCTATGGATGTAACCAGGAATGCAGCATTAAGAAGGATGATTCTTATTTTTTTGGAGTCAAAGGAAGCCATGAATAGAA
>DAOVAI010000151.1 GCA_030671085.1 Pseudomonadota bacterium
TCGATATTAGAGGTGGGTTCATCGGCAAAGATGATCTCCGGATCATGGATAAGAGCCCTGGCCAGGGCCACTCGTTGACGCTCGCCACCAGAGAGCTGGCGCGGCAGGTGCAGGGCTCTCTCGGCAAGACCAACTTGCTCCAGGAGCGCCATTGCCTTTTCTTTTTGCCTTTTTCTATTCAGGTTGGTCACCACCAGAGGCATGGCCACATTTTCAAGAGCAGTTAATTCCTCAAAGAGCTGATATTCCTGAAAGACTATACCGATTTTTTCTTTGCGATATCGGGCCAGTCGGACATCATTGGCGCTGGTAAGGTCTTCACCATTTAATAAAACCTGGCCGGAACTGGGACGGTCTAAAGCCGCCAGGATGGCAAGAAGGGTGGACTTTCCTGACCCTGAAGGGCCGCTGATGGTCAGCCAGCTGCCTTCTTGAATCGTAATGTTTGCCTCCCGCAGTCCCCAGACCTTATGGCTGCGCCCAAGGCGGTAGCATTTACTGAGATTTTTGGCTTCCAGCAGACTCATTTCTTTTTGATTCTCTCTTTGAGATCCTGCCGCTCATCTCCAGCATAGGGATTCTTTCCCCAGTTTTCAGTCTTTGGGGCTTCATATGGAGGATCTTTTGCCAGGGTGCGGATATGGGCGACGATGGAAAATATCTGCTTATCTTTCAGAATATGTTTCCACTGGGGCATAATATGGGAGAGGTTATTGGCCTTGCCGCCAAACTTAATCACCTTGAACAGCCTGACATCGTTCTGCATATTCATATAAAAGCCATCGGTGTGATTTCTTGGCGGCGGTTGCAGGGCCTCATTTCTTGCCCGGGGTCCGCGTCCATTTCCTTCCTGGCCATGACAGGGGGTACAGTATTGCTGATAAATTCGTTTGCCTCGCTTGGCATCAGCCTCTCCTGCCCATAGAGCAGTTGGTACATGAAGCAGGAGAAGAATAAGAAGGACAGGTGATATGTATTTTACAGTTTTCATAATCACGCCTGTGTTAGTTCATGGTTGTCAGCGGTGGAGTGATAGCCGTCTTCCAGGTGGTGATAAGAGTACCCAGCATGGTGAGAACAATCCCGAACAAAAAGGAAAAAAGTACTGGCATGGGGGTAAAAAGAGAGGGGACAGGAAAATCAGGAATCCAATTGATTCCGCTGATAAAAAGTGGAGCAATGCCGATACCGTTGCCAAGCTTTAACCAGACCATGGCCAGGACAACGGCCAGCATACTGCCAAGAAGTGCCAGCATAATATTTTCAAAGCAGGTCATCTCAAGGACCTCAAGGGTTTGCCAGCCGGTAGCCTTCAGGATGCCAACCTCCTTTGTACGTGCTCCCCGGCCAAAACCGGAAAGGATCAAGAGGGCTGGAATGGAAAGGGCAAAGGCGGTCAGGTAGAAAAGAAAAAAGACCCCTGCCTGGAGGTCAAAACCACGGTTGATATATTGCCGGACAATTGTTTTGGTCTGAATCCGTAGGGGTGGGACCATATCCCAGGGCTTGCCCAGAGAACTGAGGTGTTCGGCAATGGTGTCAGCAGTTCCCGGTCTGCAATAGATGAGGATTTCTGAAGCAAGTTCAGGAAGTTTAAAGATCGTTGCAGCATCCTGAAAAGAGAGAATCACCATGGATGAGGCCCATATAGAGAGATCACCGTCAATCAGGTCAACAATGGTGAAAGGCATGGCTGGGAAGAGAAAAAAACGCAGCTCATCGCCCTTATTCAAGTCTAGGCGGGCCGCCAGGCTACGCCCTATCAGTACCTCACCTGGGCCAGGGGTTTTATAGCCTTTGTCCAGAAGTTCCAGAGAATCAATGCCCACAACAATGGCCAACTCCTCGCCGAGATAGGTTCGGCCGCTTATCCTGGGCACGACCTTGACTACGCCTGGAAGTTCGGCGAATTCTTTGACCTTGCTTATAGCGATAGGGCCGCTGCGGCCATACTGGGCCCGAGTGATATAGAGATCAGCTCCCATGTCAACGGACAGGGCTGTCTGTTCTCTTACTCCTTCAGAGACAGCCATGGCAGCTACAAAGGGAAAGAGTACTGCCAGCAGGCAGCCGACAACAACTAGGCTCCGACCACTGTTCTGGGAAATGGAGTGGATGGCCTGAATGAAGAGGTTAAGGTGTCGCTGCATGGAATAGTGTTTAGAAGTCAGGAGTCAGGAGTCTGGCGTCAGAATGGGAGTTCACCAGACATCGAGAAGTTTGCTGAATTCCTTATTCTGACAACTGTATCCTCAGTTGTCTTGAAACTGGCTGACCATACTGAGCCTGTCAGGAGAGTATGAATAGCCTCCAGGTATGGGATAGACACGATCATAGCCGCTGGGCTGCAGCCGGGGGTCAAAGTCGCCGAAGTTCCAGGCCGGGACGGTAACTGCGCCCATACCCATGCCACCAAGAGAACTCTGAAAGTCTTCCCGGGCAGATTGCATCTTCGTGATCCGGTCACCACTCTCCTGGTAGAGGATGGTGGTGACTGTCAGGAGAAGAGACAACGCAAGTGCAATAAGCCAGGCAACACGCCTTTCCATTGAACTTCTAACGTCTGCGGCGACGTTTCTTCTCACCACCTTCTTCCTGTGGCGTACCTTCACTGGGTTCTTCACCTACCACGGAAATCATCGCCTGCATGGAATGAATCGGGCAATAGTAGGGGTAATCTCCAGGGGTGCGGAAGGTGTAACTGAACTTCGTTCCCTTGAGCAGCAGGTAGGAGAAGAATTTGTTGTTATGACGCATGTCAACACCGGAGATTACCCAGTGGCCATAGTTCATCTTGTTTGTCCAGACCACAGTATCACCGACATCGATCACCGGATCAGGAGGGTAGAAGTTAAAGTTTTTAATTTCAATATTTATGGTCTCAGCTTGGGCTTGCATGCCAAAACAGAGTAGAAGGGTGATACCGATAAAAAGTTGTGCAGTTATCCGTTTCATTGATTCATCCTTTCCCTTTTTACTATTTATTTACCTGATACTCTGGAGTGTGATACTTGAGCTGCACCGGATCATGTCCGGGCCAGTCATGTTCCTGAGGATCGAGGGGATCCTGGAATTTCCTGGTAGGGCTGTTTTCGTTGTGGCAGGTAAGGCAGGTCACTCTGGGATCCATATTCAGACCGGCATGGGCCACCTCATCCTCAGTGTAGGTCCGGGAATGCTTGCCCATCACTTTATTATATTTCTCACCAGGGCCATGACAGGCCTCACAGCTTATTCCAATCATGGTGGGAGTTTTTTCTGCACTGACAAATCCGCCTGACTTGTTGTAGCCAGTGGTATGGCAGGGTAAACAGGTCTCGTCCCTGGTGTAGTCCTTGTTAGGGTCGAGCCCTGCCTTTGTTTTGATCTCGGCCCGTTCGCCAGGTTTTAAAATATCAAAGGATAGGGCCATGGGGGTTTCTTTCCATGTTTTCCACACCTTGCGGTGACATTTCTTGCAACTCTTGACTCCGGCATAGTTAAATTCTGTCTGCTCTGCTGCCATGGCCGTAGAAGCCAGAAAGAGCAACAGGGTACTGCATAATACAATCGTTTTCATAATCTCTCCAAAATATTCACTCAGCGTTCACTGTTTTTTTCTTTAGTTTTTACCCCAGGGCACTCTTTTCAGTACCCCCTTGAGGGGTTATAAATACGACGCCATTAGTTTTTGACCTCATCCGGAGGATCAGGCGTCCCGGTCCATGCAGGATTTGTGGCAAGGGATCTGACGTATGCCACCAGATTCCATATGTCTTTGTCTTTCAGGATATGTTTCCACTGGGGCATGATGTGAGAAAAGTTCATGGACTTGCCGCCATCTTTGATGGTCTTGAACAGCTGAACATCGGTTCGCTTATTCATAATCTTGCCATCAGTATGATTCCTGGGTGCCGGATCAAACTTTTCCACCTTCATCCTGGTACCGTCTCCTTGACCATTCTTCCCGTGGCAGGGAGTGCAAAACTCATTGTACTTTCTTTTTCCTTTCTTCACATTGCCGGCAGCAATGCTTGTGGAAGCAAAGCTTACGACCAGGCCCAAAATCATGGCCGTTTGTACAATAATCTTCAAGATGTTCTTTTTTTGTCTCATCTTAATCTCCCTCTCTTGCGGTTAAGTAATCAACTATCAGTTGTCAGAATAGAATATCATAGAATTTGATGAATAGACAAACAGTATCTACCTTGTTCTAGCCTGAAAACAGATACCTGAAAAAACAGGAATAGCCGGGACACTCAGTGAGTGTCCCGGCTTGGATAATTCAGATCCGTCAACTGCTACTGTTGATCTTCAGGTATCCAGTTAAAGTTAGTATTTTCAGGGGTAAGGTAGGTACGAGACCCAGCCTCAATCACCTTCTTTTCTTCCTGAACTACGGGTTCAGTCCACATTGCCTGACCGGTTTTCTTCTTCTGTTCTTTCTTGAAGTATTCCTCGGTAAAGACAATGGGGTCGGTCTGCCAGAAACCGTAACGAACATGGTCATAGTAGGAACCAACCTTACGGACATCACCGTTGGAGATTCCTTCCTTCACCATTCGTTTGGCCCCGCCAGGCAGATTGGCTTCTTTACGATCAAGAAGCGCACCGTAGTTTTGCATCTGCAGATCCTGATACCGCATGGCCCGATAGGCATCGGACTTTTTGAGGAGAGCATCCATTTCTTTTTTGTTCAAGAAACGGGCGCCCTTCTGGGTGGTAATCTGCAGAGGCGTGCCATCTTCAGCCACGGCCTGTTTGATCTGGAAATCGATCGGCAGTCCGGCGCGGCCTGAATCAAGCTGTGGTGCCCAGGTGTCGTCTGCCTTGTAGAAGACAGAGCGTCCCAGTCCTGCAGCCTCACCATTGGTGTGGCACTGTTCACAGGTACGACCTCTGGTCTGGATGGTATGGGGAGAGTAGGCATTCATTACCAGCCCCGGCATCCCGTCCTTGGTCTTCACCAGCTCGGAGTCCATAAAGATCTGCGCTTTAATTTTCTTGCGCATATCACGAAGCTCAAGTTTTACCTTGGTGCGAGCATCGGGATCTCCGGTCATCAGCAGTTTCTTCTTCAGATCTGCCTCAGCCATACGCAGTTTGCCAACATTGGGTCCGATGTGGCTGACAAAGTACTGGTACTGGGGACGGAACATGGAGACCTTACCATCCGCGTTTTTACCCAGGATAACATCTTCCCAGTTACGCATGGTCATGGAACCAAACCAGATGCCGGTGGTTACATCGCCATTGAGCAGATCCATCTCTTCGGCTGCAGGCCAGGCGTCTTTCTTCATGCCTTTGAACTTACGATCCGGAGTCACCATCTTGTCACCCACGTTGGAACCGAGGGTGGCGTAGAGGAGCTTCAGGGTCTGTGGATCCGGTTCACGCCAGCGTTTCCACTTCTTGTACGACGGGTAATCTTCCCGCATCAGATGGGTTCCGAAATCCAGGGAGGCCCAGCCTGAATGACAGGCAGAACATTGCATGTTGGCCATATGGCCGGATACGGCATGGGCAACTGGCTGCTGCTGTATGTCTTTCAACTGCGGAATGAGATGCTCTTTGCCGGTAACCTTTGAGGTAAGAACCATGCCTTTGTCGGTCTTCTTGACATTGGCCATTTTGGTACCCTTG
>DAOVAI010000002.1 GCA_030671085.1 Pseudomonadota bacterium
TCCTGGAAGATATCTTTCATATCGCCAAGTTTTTCCACCTTGGCTCCCAGCATACTGTAGATAATGGGAAGGTAGTAGGCGGTGTTGGGAAAGGAGACTTCCTTATCCTCACCAAATTTTTTCACAGCATCTTCATAGCTGTTTTCGGCCATATCTATAATTTTCTGCGCTCCTCGGATGGCTGCAGAACAAATTATTTTCGACATATCTTAAGCTCCCTGTATTAATCCTTAATGTGCTACGTTTCAGCTTAGTTCAGATAATCAGTCCATGAGACCTGCAATAAGTGACTTGGTCAAGGCAACGGCCTTGGGATGACGCATGATCATCACCTCTCCACCTGCCATCAACATACAGCTGGCAGTAAGTGCTTCCATCATGATACCACGGGTCTCCTGGTCACCAATCATGTCATCACTTGGAAGTTTGGTCTCCTTCGCCTTCCACACCTCGCAACCAAGGTTACAGATGATGGGAACCTGGAGTTTGTCATCCTGCTGAGTGAGAGCGGCAATGCGAATACGCTCCATGACCGAATAGGTGTATTCAATACCGTAGCCCAGAGCACCTACAGAGGGATCCATGAGGACGGTATCAAGGGATACACCAAGATTTTCCAGGAGAATGTTCAGCTGTTTTGCCAGGTTGACATCAATGGGAGAAGCGGCAACGATCGGATGCTGGAAGGCCATGGCTGTGGCACCGATGGTGCGGTAATTAGCGTCTTCCAGAGGTGAAAGACAGACCTTTTTGTCACCAATAACCGAGGTGATATCTCTTAAGGTCTCAGTGTCTTTATCAGAATTCCCACAACCCCAGACAATGATGGGGACATCTACGGCTGCAATGACATCGGCTGCTACTTTTGCGGCATCTGCAGCTGAGCGATTCATGCCATTGGGATCGGTAGAACCAAGGGAGATAGCAATCGCCTCTGCGCCATAGGTCTTCACACATTTTTGAGCCCAGGCAACAGGATTGTCCAGGACATCGCTGAAGTGGCTGGATACTGTCTCCGGCCATTCATCAGGTTTCACATCTGTTACTTCCATGGCAATAAGAGGCTTGTTGGGATGATCTCCCTCAAAGAGCTGGAAGGGCATGGAGGTACTGCCACCAACGGTCTTCACATTGTCGCCATTGCCCATATTCACTGAACGAATGGCTCCGCTGTAATTTGTCTGGTAGCTCTTTGGATCAACTTTAGTGCTTCGATCCGCAAGAGGTGTTGTTTCTTTGGCAAGCTCAGCAACGCCGGTATCAGCTGCAGGGGCAGGTGCTGCTGCTTTTGCGGCCTCAGTAGCTTTGGCATCGGCCTCTGCTTTGGCCTTGGCTGCTGCCTCTGCCTTGGCTTTCGCCTCATCAGCTGCCTTTACCTCAGCTGCTGCTTTTGCATCTGCATCAGCTTTCACCTTTGCTTCTTCGTCAGCCTTGGCCTTGGCCTCGGCTGCTGCTTTTGCCTCTTCATCAGTCTTTGCTTTGGCAGCTGCATCGGACTCGGCTTTTGCCTTTGCATCGGCAGCGGCCTTGGCTTCTGCCTCTGCTTTTGCCTTAGCAGCAGCCGCAGCTTTTTCAGCAGAGTCGTCTGCAGGAGCAGCTGGAGTGACAGGCGCCGCAGGAGTTGCTGCAGCAGGTATTGCCTCAGGCTCCCTTTTCAAGATGGCATGGGCACCTGCAAAACTTGTCAAGGCATCAAACTGGTCATCGGTTAATCCATATGCCTTCTTCAATGCGGCAAGGCCAAGATTTACAGAATCAAGGGCCATGATCCGTTCTTTCTCATTCATTTCATGCTCTCCTGAATCATCCGTACCCTGGGGTACGGCAGTTGTTGTGCTGATGGTCGTATCAATGGATGCCGCAGCAACAGCTTGCAGGGCATCGCTTTTGGCCTGTTGGATGAGTGTATCGGCCTCGGTACGTGCTGCGGCTATAATCTTGGCTGCCTCTGTCTTGGCTTCTTCGAGCACCTTGTCAGTATCAACTGCCTGAACAGTGATAGCCTCCCTGGGTTCTTCAGCTTTAGCAGGCGCCTCAGCTTCTGTGACACCCGGCCTTGGAAGAAGCCCTGCTCGATTGAGGATCTCAGGAACTGCGCTTTCCCACTCAATGGCCATGCAGTGGACTCCGGCAACTCCCTTTATCTCTTTCACCTGATTGATGATGTCAACACAGATCTGGATACCCTCGTCCTGCTTATCCTTGGCATCCTTCATCCGCTGAATCACATCATCAGTCACATCCATGCCTGGAACATAATTCTTCATGTAACGAGCCATACCCAATGACTTGGGAGGCGTCACACCGGCAAGGATATAACATTTTTCATCCAGGCCAAGATCCCTCACCATTTCCATAAACTTGGCAAATTTCTCGACATTGTAGATGATCTGAGTCTGAATAAAGTCAGCACCTGCGGTCACCTTTTTTCCAAGGCGAACAGCCCGGTACTCAAAGGGATAGGCAAAGGGGTTGGCAGCGGCTCCGAGGAAGAGCTTTGGTTCATCGCTCTTGATCTCTTCTCCGCACTGGAAGCGCTTCTCGTCACGCATTCCCTTCATCATCCCCAGCATCTGGATGGAGTCCATATCAAAGACTCCCTTGGACCCAGGATGATTACCAAACTTCTGGTGGTCACCGGTGAGGCAGAGCAGATTTTTCAGGCCAAGGGCTGAGGCTCCAAGGATGTCCGACTGCATGCCGATCCGGTTACGGTCTCGGCAGGTCATCTGGATGACAGGCTCAACTCCTTCCTCTTTTGCAATCAATCCGGCTGCAATGGATGACATGCGTACAATTGCTGTCTGACAGTCTGTAATATTGACTGCATCCACATTTCCTTTCAACAGCCGTGCTTTTTCACGAACCGTCTCCGGATTTCCGCTTTTAGGGGGGCCAAGTTCGCCAGTTACAGCAAATGTCCCCTCTTTTAATATTTTCTCTAGATTACTGCCCGACTTCATCGGTTGGACCCCTCCTGCCAAATTCAAACTCGTTCAAGAATGATATTCTCGTTAGAATTACTTATGTCCACATCCCACTCCGGGAATACCCTCTCCGGCACCAAGATCACGACGCATCTCCATATCAAAGAGGACACGATCCTGTTTCTTATTAATACCAAGGGCATCACGTTTTCCGTCAATGGCCTTAATCATCTTCTGGGCAAGCTTGATGGGATCTTCCTCATAATCCCAACTCGCGCCATATTCTTCTGCCATTCCCTTGAGGACAAACTCGTTCATCTCTTTGGAACCGGTCACCGGCAGGTTCTGGAAGATAACATGGGCGCCAGAGGTGACAAAATACTGGCCAATGGCAATGGCCTTCTCACTCATCCATAGAGGTGCGGTGCCGCAGGCAGGCAGCTCAGAGATATCATCACCAAGCCCACCTTCTTTAACCATTGCAGTAAGGGCAATAAGCAGGCGACTGTTATCAACGCAGGAGCCCACATGGAGAACCGGAGGCATACCTACGGTCTCGCAGACCTCTGCAAGCCCTTCACCGCAGTACTCGGCTGCAGCCTCGGGCCGCATCAATCCCATTCGTCCCAAGGCCTGGGCCGCACAACCAGTTGCCAGGACAAGAACGTTGTTTTTCAAGAGTTCGCAGGCAATCTTAAAATGCACATCATCGGAATATTTATAGTGCTCACAACCAACGAGTGCTCCAATACCTTTAATACGACCATTGATGATATTATCATTTAAGGGGCGATAACTCTGACGGAAATGACCGCCCAGCATGTAGTTGATGGTCTCATGACTAAAGCCGACAACCACATCAAACTTATGCTCTTTGGGAATATAATATTCGCCACGTTTCTTAAAGTTGTTAATGGCATGGGTCAGAATCCTCTTGGCAGAACCCAATGCATCTTTTTCCTCAAACTGCATATGAATCGCATCCGGCATCTTGGCGCGGTAGTTGGTGGTGATAATATCAGTATGCTTGTTCTTTACCACTTGGGCCACAGACTGCATCACACACTGGACGTCGACTACCATGGCCTCAACAGCGCCGGTTGCCAAAACCATTTCCTGCTGGATAAAAGATCCTGCCACCGGAATTCCACGGCGCATGAGAATCTCGTTTCCAGTACAGCAGACACCGGCCAGATTAATGCCCTTGGCACCAACTTTCTTGGCCAGAGCCAGTATCTCTTCATCTTCAGCTGCCAGACAGAGGGCCTCTGCAAGCAGTGGCTCATGCCCATGCACAGTGACATTGACCTGCTCTGCATCAAGGACACCAAGATCAATGAGGGATCTTATGGGGACCGGGGTACCGAACATGATATCAGTGAGTTCAGTGGAAAGCATGGAAGCCCCCCAGCCGTCCGCCAGAGAACAGCGGGCAGCCTGCTTCATGATATTTTTGTATTCCTGATCTACACCCATATGGGTACGATGCATGGTCTCCACCACCTCACGATCAATTCCACGCGGTTCGACACCTTTTTCCTTCCAGATCTTCTGCTGTTTTTCAGGAGCACGCTTGAGCATGGTGAGCGTTCCCTGCTGCTGGCCAAATTCAGACAGGGCCTTTTCACCAAGCTCCAGGGCAATCTCGTTTTTATCCCTGCCCTCAGTCTCAATACCGTAGATATCTGCCAGAGTATGCAGCTTAGCAACGTCTTTGATCTCATGGGGGGTGTTGCCCTTGGCAGTCTCGATAAATCCCATGACCATCTCACGGGCATGGTCAGTATGGGCCGCAGTTCCGGCAGCAACAAGACGGGCAAAGTTCCTGGCGACAACGGTGGCAGCCGTGGCACCACAGACGCCGATCATTTGCTCAACACCATCGATGATCTGACAGGGTCCCATGTTACAGATACGGCAGCAGGTTCCCCCTGAACCAAAAAGACAGGCTGACATGCCTCGATCCTCAATACGGTCGTAAGCAGTCCTTACCTGTTTAGCCAAATCCTGATTGAGCAGGTCTTTGGTTGAAGCACCGGTGATTTCGTTACAGGATTCACATCCACCTTTGCTGTTGCTCATAATTATCCTCCGGAACAATGATAAACGGTACGAGTAACCCGCCTTATAAACTCTTGTTTCTAGATATCAAGTAAATTGTACGAACCACTAAACAAGATTAGCTGCCATCTTGGCGGCCTGTACAGTATTTTTCATCAACATGGTAATGGTCATGGGGCCGACACCGCCAGGTACCGGGGTAATACAGGAAGCCTTTTCTTTCACAGCTTCAAAGTCAACATCACCGGCCAGAATCGCCTTACCGCTGGAAGCCTTACCGATACGGTTGACACCGACATCGATGATAGCTGCACCATCTTTTACCATATCTGCGGTGACCATCTTGGGGACACCAACGGCTGCAATGATGATGTCAGCACGTCTGCAGTGTTCTGCCATATTTTTGGTCCGGGTGTGACAGAGGGTAATAGTGGCATTTCCCCCCTCACGCTTCTGCAGCATCAGGTTGGCAATGGGCTTGCCAACAATGTTGGAACGACCGATAATCACGACCTCTGCACCGCTGGTCTCCACACCGCTTCTGGTAAGGAGTTCAAGGATACCGTGCGGAGTACAGGGCAGGAAGCACTGCTCGCCTAGGACCATCTTCCCGACATTTACAGGATGAAAGCCGTCAACATCCTTATCAGGATCAATGGCATAAAGCACTGCTGCCTCGTTGATATGCTTAGGCAGAGGCAGCTGAACGAGAATGCCGTTAATTTTTGGATCGTTATTGTACTTGTCGACCAGGGCCAGCAGATCCGCCTCGCTGGTATCAGGATCAAGGGTAACCTGCTCAGAATGGATGCCCAGGGCGTGGGCAGTCTTGTTTTTGGCGGCAACATAAGATTGAGATGCTGGATCCTCACCCACAAGAATAGTCACAAGACCGGGTACAATATTATGTTTTTCTTTCAATTCAGCAATTTCAGTAGTCAACTCCTCACGAATTGTCTTCGCAATCTCTGTTCCGCTTATAAGCTTTGCCGTCATTTATTCATTCCTCAAATAATTATGATGACCGACACTATTATGGAACAACGTCGAATCATCCTTTGGTTAACTGTGGGGCGAGCCGCTCTCGAGAATCTCTATAGCTACAAGATGTTACCAGAACAATTCAGAAAGAATCTCCTCCAACCACCCTAGATTAGGAGACTAACAGGGGAATAGGAGTGGCCAAATTAATAGGTTTTTCAATTTTTTTCAAGTAACAGATCAATATTTTTTGATTTATTGTTAAAAAAAATCGATATAGAGGCAGACAGTCCCTTCACTAGCCCTCCCAAGAACAATAAAACAGCGTGACACAGCAAAAAAAAATATCCGGGCAAACGGTGAATGGGACGTAAAGAGAGAAATGAAAGTTTCTGAAAAACGTTTTTACCCTTACGGACAAAAGGGGTGATGATGTTAAAAACAGGAATAGCCTTCCCGGAAAGCTACTCCCTTGAGCATATGGACTGCAGGCCACAGGTTCGCAAGTATAATGAGGGGAACACGGGGCGGGTGAACAGGAGAGAGGATCTGCAATTGAAGAAACAGCCTGCACCACTAACTAGTGTTACGTCAAGGATGAAATGTCGTATATTGCGCCACCATTTTTAGTGCTTGCGAGGCACGGATTGATAAGCATAGTTGTGCTATGTGAGTCAAGCCGTAACGAAGCAAGCGCGAAAAAAGGTAAGTAAGATGCGTCATTTCAGAGTTGACGGGACACAAGCTAAAGGCAACAAATCCAAACAGAGCTCGGCTGCACCCGCAATATTACTGGGAACAGCCGAACATCCCTTTTTCTACATGGCGACAATGGGAAGATACTCGGGTTCCCAGCGCATCTTGCGTAGGAGCTCACTCATTCGTGCCTCATCTCCGTCATGCTGAAACGAGGAAAAAACACAGGGACGACTGACTTCGTTTTCTACAGCAGACATGGCCACGGCCAAGGCCACCTTACTGCTCACCTCATTCAGGGAGTGCACAGGCGGTACGAGACAGCCTTCATTCATTTCCGCCTTGGACACGCAGGCAGACACGGCATGGGCAGCTGCGGTAAAAAACTGCGGCAGTACCTCACGGGCACCGGAACCCAGTACTCCAAGCCCAACACCAGGGAAGACAAAGACGTTATTGCACTGACCAACCCGATGGGTGACTCCATTATGGGTCACCGGGTCAAAGGGACTCCCGGTAGCCACCAGGGCCTTGCCATCTGTCCAACGATAAATATCTTCAGGCAGGGCCTCGGTCATATCCGTAGGATTGGACAGGGGCATGATTACCGGACGCTCGGTATTGGCAGCAACACCCTCCACCACTTCCCGGGTGAAGCAGCCGCCTTGCCCTGATGTGCCGATCAGAACCGTCACACCGGCCTGTTTCACCGCACCAAGCAGGGAGAGGTTGACAGGATCCTGAAGCCAGGGAAAGGCCTCCTTGTCCTTGGCAAACTTCATCTTGTACTCTTCCATTTCACGGTCAGTTGTCACTACCCCACGGGAATCCAGGGTGAAGATACGATCCCGGGCCTCTTTCTCAGTGAGTCCCTTCTCCACCAGGGCCACACCGATCTGCTCGGCAACACCGACACCGCCGGCACCTGCGCCGTGGACAAGAAAAACCTGGTCTTCCAGCTTTTCCAGTTTGATCTTCATAGCTGTAAGAATTCCAGCCAGGGTGACAGCACCGGTCCCCTGAATATCGTCGTTAAAGGAGATCAGATCGTGGAGGTAGGTATCACGAATGGCAAAGGCATTCTGCTTGGAAAAATCCTCCCACTGGCAGAGGGCATTGGGAAAGACATTTCTGAATGCACAGGCAAAGCGTCGAAGAAATTCAAGGTACTCATCGCCTGTCAGACGATGGTGGCGCCAGCCCAGGTAATCGTTATCTGCCAGCAGTGCTTCATTGTTGGTTCCCACATCCAGAGAAATGGGCAGACAATGCCAGGGAGCAACTCCTGCCCCTTGGGTATAAAGCATGAGCTTGCCGAGACAGATGGCAATCCCCCCTGCTCCCTGATCCCCGATCCCCAGGATTCCCTGATTATCAGTAACTACAGCCACTCTAATATCCCTGTGAATATAGCGACGAAGGATATCCTCGGCCTGATCGATATTGCCAGGATAAAAATGGAGCCCGTTGGCCTGACGGAACATGGATGAATACTGCTGAACCGCAAGACCTACAGTGGGGGTATAGATAATACCCATCAACTTCTCAATGTCACTCTTGATAAGCGCATGGGCAAGGGTCACGTTCCGATCAAAAAGAGAACGCAGATAGATAAATTTTTCTATGGGCTTTTCTTTGGAATTCACCTTAATTTGTGAATTTTCAACTTGATGCTCCAGGCTGCGGACAGCTGGCGGCAGTGCTGCTTCAAGGCCCATCCGTTTTCTTTCTGACCGAGTAAAAGAGGTTCCCTTATTCACAAAACTGATACTATTTACTGTGGTACCACTGGCGTAAACCAGAATCTCTCTGGTGTTTCCGTATTCATCGTATTTGAAACCGTATTGATTCTCTGACATACCTTTGCCCTCACCCTTTGCGCCTGCATTGGGAAATTGACTTTTGCCCTGCAATCTTCCATAATGCGCCCCATGACACAATGGAAAAAAATATTGCAGAAATCCGTGACCAGTCCCGAAGAGATCGCTCATCGGTTCGAGATTGATTGTAACGTATTGGATACGGTTTTAGCAACCTTTCCCATGCGGATTAATTCGTATTATTTGGGCCTTATCAAAACGGTTGGGGATCCAATCTGGAAACAGGCTGTTCCCGACCCAAAAGAAATTCGTGATTCCGTATGCATGCCAGATCCTTTGGCAGAAGAAGACCTCAGTCCCATCCCCAATCTGGTGCACAAATATCCAGATCGAGTTCTCTTTCTTGTTACCAATGAATGCGCCATGTACTGTCGCTTCTGCACTAGAAAAAGAAAAGTCGGCACAGCCAGAATGCAGATCACTCAAGACACCATTCAGGCCGGTATTGACTATATTCGAGACAACAAGCAGATCCGGGAGGTCTTGATCTCAGGTGGTGACCCCTTACTGCTTACCGACGAAAAACTGGATTCCATCCTCACCCGTCTTCGTTCCATTCCTACGCTGGAGGTGATCCGGATCGGCACCCGGGTTCCCTGCACCCTGCCCATGCGAGTGACCAAAGAGCTTACGGCCGTACTCAAAAAACACCACCCTCTCTATATCAACACCCATTTCAACCATCCCGACGAGCTCACCCAGGAGGCGGCCAGGGCCTGCAATCTTCTTGCCGACGCCGGAATTCCACTGGGCTGTCAGACCGTCCTCCTCAAAGGAGTAAACGATGATTCCGAAACCCTTCGCAGCCTTTTTCTGGGACTCCTGCGCCTCAGGGTAAAGCCCTATTACCTCTTTCAGGCAGACCTGACCAAGGGCACCAATCATTTTCGGACCCATACGGAATCAGGCATAGCAATCATGGGTCAACTCATCGGCAATATTTCAGGCATGGCCATTCCCACCTACGCCCTGGATGCCCCGGATGGCGGAGGGAAGATTCCCCTTACACCAGACTATATCGTGGACAAAGGAGACGATTTAAGGTTTCACAATTATCTTGGAAAACTTTGTACCTATCCTGAAAATGGCGATCCTCTCTAATTTTTTTCTTTATTATCCCTTCCATTTTCTTGATATTCACTGCCCGGACAAAATATACTCTATTCATGATCCATCTTTCATTCGCCCATCAATTCAGGCCCAAAGAGTGATCTTATGAACCAGGAACAAACCCTTGCCGCAATACTCGAATCCGATGAACTGCCCACCCTGCCTGTGATTGCCTCCGACATCATCACCTTGACGGCTGGTGAAGACACCTGTCTTTCAGACATTGACAATCTGGTATCAAAGAATACGGACCTCTCTGTAAAAATTCTCAAGGTCTCCAACTCGGCTTTTTACAGTTTTCCCCAGCAGATCCGTTCCATAAAGCAGGCACTTTCCATCCTTGGTATCAAAGCGGTCAGGAGCCTGGTCCTCTCTTTCTCCTTTCTCACCATGAAGGCCGGAAAAAAAAAGGGCCATTTTAATTTTGAAAATTTCTGGAATAAATCCCTGGCAGGAGCAGTGGCCTCAAAACTCATCCTCGAACGGGTGAAAGGGGCAAACAGTGAAGAAATATTTATCTGTGGACTGTTGCAGAATCTCGGCGAGCTGATCCTTGCCAGAACCTTTGCCGAAGAATACGAAGAGGTGTTAAAAAAGCTTAAGAAGGGACAGTATGATGCCCTTAATGTCGAAGAAGACGCATTCGGCACCTTCCACCCTACTATCGGCTATGAGGTCGCTAAAAGCTGGGGATTTCCTGAAGTTCTCCTCCTCCCTATCCTCTATCACCACGATCCTTCTCTCTATAAGGGAAGAGACACAGAGATAGAGACCAACACAAAGGCCCTCTATCTTTCAGATCTGCTCATCAGTATCCTCTACTCCGACAAACCTGAAGAATTTTACAAACGTTTTACCGGGGAGGCCAAAACCCTCCTGGGGTTAAAGAATAAAGACGTAGAACATATCCTCAACGAAATCCATATCCAGATAGACCAGGCAGGTGAATACTTTGGGATGCGCATAAAAAACACCAACTCCATCCAGGAAATCCTTCAGGAGAGCAACATCCGTCTCAGTCTGACAAGCCTCGACTTTGAGCAAATGAACAAAGAACTTATCCGAACAAAAGTCGAGCAGGCGAGTCTCAGCAAAGAGCTTGATGCAAAAAATAAGAGGCTTGCCAGCCTGCCAAACATGGATGAGCTCACCGGGATTTACAATCATCACTATTTCCAAAACGCTCTCGAGAACGAAACAAGCCGTGCCATCCGTAACGAAAGACAACTCTCTCTCCTCTTGATAGACATCGATCATTTCAAGAAGTTCAACGACACATACGGCCATCAGGCTGGAGATTTCATCCTTATAGAATTCAGCCGGATACTCAAAGAAAATATTCGCAGATATGACACCCTTGCCAGGTATGGTGGAGGGAAATTCACTGTCATTCTGCCTGACACCAACGCTGAGGAAGCATTAGCCATTGCAGAGAAACTCAGGGAGACAGTGGACGAGGCAAGGTTTGAAGAGAACAGAGAAGAGTACCATATCACTGCCAGTTTTGGTGTCGCCTCTGTACGGCCAGGGGCCATTGACAAGTTCGAAAAGTCCATTTTTATAAGCCAAGCCGATGCTGCCCTTTATGAAGCCAAAAAGGCTGGAAGGAATAGGGTGGTCATCCATGCTGCGAAGAAAAAATGGTCTGATTTCTGACACCACTGTTAATACATTTGTATTTTCCGGCTGAGATATTGGTCAAATTCTGTTATAATTTAATATTAAAAGAATATGAATGATCACTTCTCACATCCGGTCACACTGTATTGTGACCTTATTCTACGGACTTGATCGTTTCTGCGTAACTGCGTAACAAACAAAGAGTCTATGACAGAGATCACCTTCAACTACTGCTTTGATTTTCCTGACAACAGAAAGAAACGATTTCTGATTCAGTTAGATCCTGTGACGTTTGAGTACAAATCCTCCAGCAATACCCCACCGGACTGGGCCCTTCTCGATGTCGCCCGCTGCCAGTGCTGCCAACTTGAACTCTCCAAGCATGACTACTGCCCCATAGCAGCCAACATTGCTGAGCTGGTCATAGCCTTTAAAGACATACCCTCCCAGAAATCCTGCCTTGTCTCCTGCATCTCAGCGGCCAGGACCTGCAGTAAGGATAGCACGGTCCAGGATGGACTGGCCTCAATCATGGGAATCCTCATGGCCACCTCCGGTTGTCCCAGCATGTCCATCCTCAAACCCATGGCCTGCTTTCACCTGCCCTTTGCAACCGTTGAAGAGTCCCTGTTCCGTTCAGTGTCCGCCTATCTCCTTCGCCAATATTTCTCCCACAAAAAAGGCGAAAACAGCGATTTTATCATGCATCGCATCAAGGACTATTATGCTGAGGTTCAGCAGGTGAATGAAGGGATCCTGAAACGGATTAGTATGACCTCGGAAATGGATGCAGACAAAAACGCCATCATCACTCTCAACTCTCTGGCCCAGATCCTGGTGAAGGAGGTTGACGAAGACCTGGACTCCTTTAAGCAGTTGTTTCTCTAAAAACCGATAACCCAATGCCCAACGTTTCTCAAAAGAAACAACACATCACGTGCACTTCTCTGGAAGTCACATCATACTCTCCGGATCCACATCCACAGCAATCCTGACATCTCCCCTGGCAAGGATTGACTGATTCTCCAGAATATTGTTACAGGCAGCATGGAGCGCTGATGGGTGTCCCCCTTTCAGTAAAACCTGCCAGCGAAAGCGGTCACGGATCCGATCGATGGGTGCCGGTGCCGGGCCCAGTACTTCTATTTTCTTTTTCTGAGATGAGCGGCAAAGCTCTGCTGCAAGTCCTGCTGCTCTCTGCACCTCGGCCTCACTGGTGCCGGAAATCTTCACATTCACCAGACGCAGATAGGGTGGAAAGAGTGGATTGTTTCGTATCCCCATCTCCTTTTCATAGAGCTGCTCATAGTCATGGGCCTGGGCCAGCTGGATTGCATAATGTTCCGGACGCAGGGTCTGGATGATCACCCTGCCTGGGTGATCCCCTCGCCCTGCCCTGCCCGTTACCTGGGACAGGAGTTGATAGGTGCGTTCAGCAGCGCGAAAGTCAGGCATACTCAATCCGCCATCGGCCCAGACGACACCGACCAGGGTGACGTGGGGGAAATCGAGCCCCTTGGCTATCATCTGGGTGCCGATGAGAATATCGATCTCACGCTGATGCATTTTCCTGAGCAGGGAAAGAAATTTTCGTCTATCCGTTGCCGTATCTGAATCAATGCGGGCCACACGGGCCTCTGGAAAGAGACCTGCTATTTCCTGTTCGATCCGCTCCGTGCCAAATCCCACTGGAATGAGCTGGTCAGATCGACAGGATCCACAGACAGTATTCTGTTTAAGCACATAGCCACAGTAATGGCAGACCAGTTTTGCCGCTCTTTTATGATAGGTCAAGGAGACATGGCAATGAACACAACGCACCGGTTCGCCACAGTCACGACAGAGGTAGATGGAAGAAAAGCCGCGACGGTTCAGAAGAAGAATGGATTGTTGGCCTTCTTCAAGATTCAGGGCCAATTCCCGTTGCAGTTTCCGGCCAATGGCCTGCCCTCTTTCCTTTTCTTCTTTTTTTCTGAGATCAACAATGGAGACCTGAGGCAGAGGACGATCACCCACCCTCTTTTTCATGCTGAGCAGGGTGAATTTTCCTTTCATTGCCTTGGCGTAGCTGGTAATGGTTGGAGTACCTGACCCAAGAAGGACCACAGCCTTATTATAGCTGGCGCGAAGGATGGCCAAGTCTCGACCGTGGTATCGCAGACCATCCTCCTGTTTGAAACCCGAGTCATGCTCCTCATCCACTACAATCAGCCCAGGATCAGCCAGGGGCGCAAATACTGCAGACCGAGCCCCGATCACAACTCTGCCCTCACCTGTAGCTGCCAGACTCCACTGGTCAAACCGTTGGCCTGGGGTCAGTCCGGAATGGAGGAGGACCACCTTCTCACCAAACCTGGAGACGAAATGGGCTTCAAGCTGGGTGGCAAGGGCAATTTCAGGAACCAGAATCAGAACATCGCGTCCCAATTCCAGGGTAAGTTCTGCAGCGCGCAGATAGACCTCTGTCTTGCCGCAGCCAGTGACCCCATGGAGAAGAAAAGGAGCGAAGGAGTGTTCTTTTATGGCGGGTAGAATCTGGTCAAGGACCTGTTCCTGCTCGGAGCTGAGCATTTCCGGCTTTTCAAAAAACGGCAGGGCTTCCCCAAAGGGATTCCGATAAATACGGCGCTTCACTGAACGAACCAAACCCCGCTGCTCAAGCTCAAGCAAAGCCTTGGATGCCCCACTGTAGACACGTCGCAGGTCTTTTGCAGCCACAGCCTCCTGCCCCTGCTCACGGGAAAGGGCAGAGAGATGAAAAAGAGTACGCACCAGAGGAATGGTCAGCACCTCTCTCCCCTCTTGTTTGGCCACAGCAGCCAGTGCCTTTCGCCCCTCCTTTCCCTCTATGGATTCAGGAAGTTCCATTGCTGTCTCTAAGACAAAACAGCGTTCATGCTTCTCACCAATTTTTGCTTCATCAAGAGTGTCTTTATAACAGATCAAGCCCTGTTTAAGAAAATTTGCAAGAAGTTTTCGCCACTGTTTGTCTGCCTCAAGCTTTTTGGAGAGTGGAGAACCGAGCTCCCCTTTTTCCAGAAGGAGTGCAAACCAATCCGGTTCGGCCTGGTTAGAGAGTGGCCAGCAAACGAGTTCCTTTCTCCCGGACGGGGTTAATTGGATAATTTTCCGATTGCGTGAGGTCAAACCACCCGGAAGTGCGGTCCGGATGACCTCACCTATGGGATAATGATAATAGTCTGCAATCCAGCGAAAAAAAGAGACAAGATTTTCAGGAAACAGGGCCTTCCTGTCCAGGAATCGAATAACGGGGAGGATCTTATAACTGACATCTTCTTCAGGAAGCAGGCCCAGCACATATCCTGTAACCCTCTGTCTCCCCATGGGGACAAGAACCCTTCTCCCAACAGGGTCACCACTTTTTTCAGGATCAAAGGAGTAGGACAGAGTCTGAACCAGGGGGGCGGCAACAGCCACCTCGATTCGGATCATAGTCCGGCGGCCAGTTCCTTAATATGCTCCTTCAGATCCGATCCCAATTTTTCATGGCGCATACCGTAGGCCAGAATAGCCTTCAGGTAGCCAAGTTTATCCCCTGCATCATAACGGGTCCCCTCAAACTCGTAGGCGTACATGGAACGGAGATTCTTCAGGGCAAGGAGGGCATCGGTGAGCTGGATCTCGCCACCGTGCCCGGGGGTGGTTCGTCCCAGGAGATCAAAGATTTCAGGGGTGAGAATATAGCGGCCGATGATGGCCATATCCGAATCAGTGGTCCCAGGAGCAGGTTTTTCCACCATCCGCTTTACCATATGGGTGCGCTCTCGATCAATTTCTTCTCCCTCGACAATACCGTACTGATGGGTCTGCTCTTTCGAGACTCGCTGCACGGCCACAATAGGCTCCTGCAGTTCATCAAACAGATCGAGCATCTGTTTGGCACAGGGAGTCTCAGCAAGGACCAGGTCGTCACCAAGCAGGACCATGAACGGTTCATTGCCAACCACATGGCGGGCCGTCCAGATGGCATGCCCGAGCCCTAATGGTTTTTTCTGACGCACCGAAACAATATCAATGAGGTTGGAAATTGAATCCAGTTCTTCACAGAGATTTCTTTTGTTTTTTTCCTTGAGTACGCAGTCAAGGTGAAAATCATAATCAAAATGATTCTCTATGGCAGACTTGCCTTCACTGGTAACAAAAATAATCTGGTCGATCCCGGAGGAGACTACTTCTTCGACAATATACTGGATGGTGGGCCGATCCACGATGGTCAGCATCTCTTTAGGGATAGCCTTGGTCGCTGGCAAGAACCTGGTACCAAGCCCTGCCACGGGAATGACCGCTTTACGAACCTTCATAAATTGTTTCCTCTTTTTCAATGACAGATAGTAACTATTCAAGTATTCAGGATATGGAATTCAGGGATCAGCATACTATCACCCGGCTTCTTTGCAACGAAGCAGATGAAGTTTTTTACTTAGCCATCGATAATTTTTAGTTTTTACGAGATTGTCATTCTTTCATCATGCACTAAAAGCGCCTGAATGGAGTCTGACTGGTGGCTGCTGACTCCTGAATATCTGAGCAGTTACAAGAGATATCTTCCTGTATTTAAAAAAACAGGGTCAAACATACCATACTTATCGTTCAACATCACCCTCTTCCATGCAACTCAACTATCCTGCAGAACTTCCCATAGTCTCATATCGAGAATCCTTTCTTGAACTCCTGCGGGAGCATCAGGTGATTATTGTTTCAGGGGAGACCGGCTCCGGGAAGACCACTCAATTGCCGAAATTCTGTCTCGAATCCTTTCCAGACAAGCCTTTTCTCATTGGCTGCACCCAGCCACGACGGGTGGCAGCAACTTCAGTTGCTTCCCGCGTCTCTGAAGAGCTGAAGACGCACTCCGAGCTTGTCGGGTATAAAATCCGTTTTCACGACAAGACCAGCAAGGCCACCAGGATAAAATTCATGACCGACGGTGTGCTTCTTGCTGAAACCAGGCAGGATCCACTCCTCAAACGCTATGGGGTGATTATTATAGACGAGGCCCATGAACGCAGCCTGAACATCGATTTCCTCCTTGGCTATCTCAAAAAACTCCTGCCCAGGCGTCCAGACCTGAAACTGATTATCACCTCTGCCACCATTGATACGGAAATCTTTTCCCGTCATTTTAACAAGGCCCCAATTCTCAATGTGGAAGGCCGCAGCTATCCAGTGGACATACGCTATCAGCCACTCACAAAAAAGGAGGAAAAAGACGATCTTTCCTATGTGGAACATTGCGTGCAAACCATCATGGAGTTGCATCACAGGGAACCACCTCGCGATACTCTGGTCTTTCTTCCCACGGAAAAAGATATCAGGGAATGCTGCTCACTCCTGGAAAACAAACTTTCCTCAAGCCTCATTCTCCCCATGTTCGGCAGGCTGCAGGCTGCTGATCAACAGAAGATCTTTAAAACGTCTCCATTGACCAAGATCGTGGTGGCCACCAACGTGGCAGAGACCTCTATTACCGTACCTGGTATCCGATACGTCATAGACACTGGTCTGGCCAGGATTTCCCATTACAACATCCGGGCCAGGACTACCAGCCTGCCCATCACCAGAATATCCCGAGCCAGTGCAGACCAGCGCAAAGGCCGATGTGGTCGGGTGGGCCCTGGAATCTGCATCAGGCTCTACGAGGAAGAAGATTACCTGGAACGGGACCAGTACACCCTGCCGGAGATCAAACGTTCCAATCTGGCTGAGGTCATCCTGCAGATGATTGCCATGAATCTGGGCTCCCCCCTCGACTTTCCTTTTATTGAACCGCCCCATCAGGGAGCCATCCGCGACGGCTACTCCCTGCTCGAAGAGTTGGGGGCACTTGAAAGTCGCAGCAAGCTGAGCAAGACAGGTCAGCTCATGGCCAGGCTCCCCATTGATCCTCCCATCTCCCGCATCCTCATAGCCGCCAGGGAAAACAACTGTGTGAGAGAAATCAAAATCATTGCCCCTGCCCTGGCCATCCAGGACCCCCGAGTGCGTCCTGCTGACCATGAAACTGAAGCCGATAATGCACACAAAAAATTTGCTCACGAACAGTCAGACTTTCTTACCCTTCTGAACATCTGGAATCTCTTTCATTCTGTCAAAGAAAAAGGGCTTTCCTGGAACCGATTAAAAAAATTCTGTAAAAGCAACTACCTCTCTTTTCAGCGAATGCGTGAGTGGATAGACCTCCATGACCAACTGGCCACTCTTCTCAAAAGGGAAAAAGGCTTCAGCGAAAACCGGGAACCTGCCTCTTACCAGGCCATTCATAAAAGTCTGTGCACCGGTTTCTTACGTACCATTGGCCTGAAAAAAGAGAAAAAAATCTACCAGGGAGCAGGCAACAAAGAGCTGATGATCTTTCCCGGTTCCCACCAGTTTCACAGTTCGGGAAAATGGATCATTGCAGCCTCTTTCCTGGAGACCAATCGCCTCTACGCGCTCACAGTAGCCAACATTGACCCTGAATGGCTGATCGAGACTGCTGATCATCTCTGCCGCCGGTCTTGGTCCAACCCCCGCTGGCAGAAAAAAAGCGGCCAGGTGGTGGCTGATGAGAAAATCACTCTCTTTGGTCTGATCCTCAGCGCTGACAGGCGTGTCAACTTTGGTAGGACATCAGAGAAAAACAGGGAAGAAGCCAGGCAGATCTTTATTCAGCACGGGCTGCTGGAAAATGAGTTGAATGGCAACTATCCATTCTTAGGCAAAAATCGTGATATCCTGAGAAGTTGGCAGCAGACAGAGGAGCGTCTCAGAAAACGAGACCTGCTGGTGGACGACAGCAGTCTCCACCAGTTTTACGACCAGCGGCTTCCTTCCGGGGTCTATGATCGTTTCACCCTGGACCGTTTTCTTCGCAAAAAAAAGGACCATTCCTTTCTGGAGATGCAGGAAGAAGACATCCTTTCCCGCAAACCCGAAGAGCAGGAACTGCAGGATTTCCCCAGGCAGCTCACTGTGGGCTCCCGCAGGTTCCGCCTCCAATATCATTTTTCCCCGGGTGACAAAGATGACGGGGTTACGGTGCGTATCCCCTTAGATGCTGCCGACTCTGTTGCGGAAAGCAGCTTTGAATGGCTGGTCCCCGGGCTCATACGGGAAAAAGTCACCTTCTTACTCAAAGGTCTGCCCAAACGGCTGCGCAAGCACCTGATCCCGTTGAACAACACGGTTGACATCCTCCTGGATGACTGTACACACTACCAGGGATCTCTTTACGATGCCCTGGAACTCGGCATCTTCAAGATGTTCCGTATCCAGGTTGGACGTGCAGACTGGCCCAGGCAGCTGCCACCCCATCTGTGCATGCGCTTTCTCCTCTATGACCAGCACGGCAGAACCATTGCTGCAGGGAGAGAACTGCACAAACTGGTCCACGATGCCGACAGACCTCCTGCCAAAAAAATCGCCCCGAACCAGGCAACCCTGCAACGTCTCTCCCTTTGGCAGGACAAACTGTTTACAACCTGGGACTTTGAAGGATTGGAGAGGCGAATCCCGCTCTTTCATTCAGGAAAGGAGATGGGGGGCTCACTCTACCCGGCCCTGCATGTGGCAAGAGATCGCGGTGGAGTCACTCTCTCCTTTGAGCAAGACAAAAAGAAGGCCATGGATCTCAACCGTCAGGGGATGCTCTTTCTCTACCAGCTGCATTTTGGAGAACAGTTCAAAAACCTAAAGAAATATTGCCATACCAGCCTCTCAGGTCCCTCATCACTCTGGCTCAGCAGTATGATCGGCAACCGAAAAGAGGCAGCAGACAGACTGCTCGGATTTATCATGAAAACACTCTTTGCCAGAGATCTGGACAAAATACCTGAAAAAGAGGTCTTTGATCAGGAGATCAAGAAAGTGCAGCAATGGGGACTCTACCGAAAAGGTCAGGAAATTTGTGACTCGGTTCTCCTCCTCCTGCGCAAACGAAAAGAAGCCTCCGACCATATCAACCGCTTTTCCAGGCTGGCGCAGCAGAGTCGTTCTTTTGCTGCAACTCGCTACCAGGAGTATACAAATCTGCTGGAAGAGATCCTCCCTGTAGATTTTCTAGAGAGCAGAACTTTCGATGAACTCGAAGGCTGTGAGCGCTTTTTTCAGGGTCTCATGATTCGTATCGAGCGAGCCCATGCCAACCCAGGCAAAGACCGGACAAAGGCTATGCAGCTTGAGCCGTATCTGCAGAGAATCAAGAAGATACCGGCTGATTGTGCCGACCTTCCCGGAGAATGTAGAGAGGCCCTGTCTCTTTTTCAGAGAATGGTCAGCGAATTTCGAATTGCTCTCTTTGCCCCGGAAATAAAAAGAGGGATGCAGGTCTCTGAGAAAAAGTTAAAACAGCAGTGGCAACTCATCAGCTCCTCCTGCCCCGGCCTTTAACCAGTGTCTGTCCATAAATGAGATTTTTTCTTCTAAATCGAGGCGCTCGATGAATTTAACCGAAGATGCCCCGCAGGAAATACCCTTGGGGTGCATATATCTGATATTCCAAGGATTAAATTTTTAGAGCAACGAAGAGTTAGGAGAAAAAGGCCATTTATGGACAGGCACTAACTAGGTTCTGGACAGCTGCTTTTCACCTTGGAATCAGTGGCTGAAAACGACCTCTCTGAAAAAAACGATTAGGTTTTCCCTGCGGCTCCTCATTTTCACCTGTTCCGGAATAAGATCAGAGTGGTCAACCTTGATAAGCGCCATCTTGTATTCTATGTGGGAGGCAAAACGATTGTCCAGGTACCAGGCATAGGTAAGCCCAAACAGGAGCCCGGGCGGGGTAAAGCCCTCTGTACCATTGATGAGTCGGGTGAAATGGTTCTGATCGGCGGGATCCTGCACCATCCTGGCAAGGGCCAAATAATCAGAAAGATCCTCATCGGATAAATAACAGCCCCTTTCAGCAAAGGGTTTGAGGTAGAGATGATAGGCTTTGCCCATGTGGGTCCCCCCCTCCTTCACCGGAAGCATCTCCTTGGTCTGGGCGTAATTACCAAGTAACGACTGGCCAAGGGCAACGAGGAATGCAACCTCCAGAGCAGCTTCCTGAAAAAACTGATCCTGACGTATTTTTATCAGACCATCATAGGGGTCAAAAAATGAATAGACCCGATCCCACTTCTGATTCCGTTTCCACTCCTCTGTCTCTATACACTGTATTCCCTTGACAAACTGCAGGTGGGCAAGGGGGATATCCTTATGATTCCATAAAATCTTCTGCAGGAGTTTGCGTATAGACTCAACATCTTTTTCTGTCTTACCTTGCAGTTCGATGGAGATGGTTGCCAGATAGTCCCGGATCTTGCTGTAACGTATGGAAGGAATCTCAGAGCTTGTCAGAAGATGCCTTTCTTTTTCAGGAGCTGATTCTGTGATAGTCAGGTTCTTCTCCGGTACATGACGAAAGGCGGCCCACAACGTGCGAACAACCAGGGAAAACTGTTGCGGATCGTGTCGGATAACACCATGCTCTAGTAGAACGGAAGGCGAATACATGCCGCATTCAAGGGGAACAATCCCCTGTGAACGTACCTTTTCCCGGTCAAGGTAAATAGGGATTTTGCCTTCCACGGCATAGTTCTGCAAGACTGTTGCCGGAACGTTTTTGAGCGACAGACACAACACCTGATCAAAAAGCCCGCTGGTCCCCCCTGGAATATTGCGTTCATAGGCCTTTAACAGGTCGGAAAGGTGAAATTTTCGTTCCGGATCAACCATACTGAGATCAGTTTCACCGGTCTGTACCCAAAGATTGGAGACAAGTATCTTCAACGCCTTATCATTCTTTTTAACGGCTTCGGGAATGCCTGGAACCTGGAAAATCGGGATAAGGGAGCTGTACAGACTCCCTGGTGCCATAATCATGATATCTGCGTTTTCGATAAGATCGAAAACAGCAGAGGATACATCAGGCTCACCGCAGAAATTAACAAAGGCGCGATCTATGGGATAGCCACGCTTGGCGTTTCCTGATTTATATTCTCCATTAATCTGAGTCCCATTGGTATAGCGCAGACTCAACTGAGCAGAAACAGAGGTGCAAGGCAGGACGGCCAGTTCATCTGCGCCAAGCAGTGCACAGAGTGATGTAATTCCGCGATAGAGATGTTTCCGGACCAGAAGAGGCTCTAAAGCTAACCGAATATTCTCATAACGATCTGGAATACGTTTATAAACAGATGCAGCAAGAATCAAATTGCCAAGGCAATGCGGTATGGCGTGCGTATTGTGCAGCCGGGCATCATCAAAGAGGTGATGAATATTTTTTTCAAGCCCTTCCTGGATCGCTTTGGGGAGGATATTGCGTCCCCCAAGGCCGCAGTCCTGCAAAAGTTGCTGGGAGTTCTCAGGGCATGTAGAAAAGCGATAGTTAAAAACAGTTGCAAGGAGCTCTACAGTCTGTGCCGCCTGCGTCTCTGTCAGGCCGTACAGCTGCTGAAGAAGGGAAAGCTGTATGGAGGAAAGGAGTACATGACGGATGTCGCCTAGTGCTATCAGGGGAAGATCTGTGAGCAGTTCGCCGGTGGATCCTCCGTCGTCAGTGACACAGACTATGGACCGCGTATGAGGAAACAGGCTCTTCAGGCCGTAAAATGGATTCCTGGGCCAGGAACTACTGCGGCTGTCTCCTCCGATAATGGTGGACAGACCGGTGCCGCCGCCAAAAACCACGACATTGAGATCTTCCACCGGCTCACTGGCCAGGGCATCCCGCAACTGCTGCAGACCGTAAGCGGTTTCTGCGGGCAGTCCTGGAGGCACCCCGGACAGGGCTAATTCAACCAGTTTTTCCCGCAGGTCTTCGTGGGGAAGGAGGTCCAGCGGCGACAGCTGTTTCCCACCAATCTGTTTCAGACTCTCAGCGAGACCAGCCTCTTGTTCTTCTCTGTGGTTCTGCAATATATTTCCGGTGCACAGCTTTCGGTTCAAGGAAAGTGGTTAACAAAAACAATTGTCCAGGGACAAATCGTTCAGCTAACCACTTTCAACTCTCTTTTTTACAGTCCTGTTGCCGCCATCTGTTTTTCAACGGCCTGGACAGAAAGCTGCAGGGCTTCTTTCTCTTCAGCTGTCAGCTCAAACTCCAGGATCTTCTCGACGCCCTGCTCACCAATCACCACAGGGACACCTAAGAAATACCCGGAGACACCAAACTCTCCTTCAAGATAGGCGGCACAGGGAAGGACTCGTTTGGAGTCGGTGAGCACGGCCTCTGCCATCTCCACGGCAGCTAGTCCTGGAGTGTAAAAGGCAGAACCGGTCTTCAGATGATTAACGATCTCAAGACCACCCTTCTGAGTCCGTTCGACGATGGCATCAATTTCATCACTGGAAAGGAGGTCGGTGATGGGCACACCGGCGACGTTTGCCAGCCGTACCAGGGGCATCATATTATCCCCGTGAATTCCCATGACCAGGGCATTGACATCTTTAGGAGCCACGCCAAGGGCGCCGGCTAGAAAGGTCCGATAGCGGGCAGAATCAAGGACACCGGCCATGCCGATCACCTTCTTTTTGGGATGCCCTGTCACCTTGAAGGCGGTGTGGACCATGGCATCAATGGGGTTAGTCACCACAATGAGGACACAGTCCGGTGAATGCTTGACCGCCTCTTCAGCACAGGACTTGACAATAGCCACATTAATTGCCAGAAGATCGTCTCGCGACATACCGGGTTTGCGTGCCAGTCCTGCCGAAATGATTACTACATCGGAGTTTGCCGTATCAGCGTAATCATTACTGCCCATGACTGAGTAATGAAACCCTTCCACCGGGCCGGCCTGGGAAAGATCCAGGGCCTTTCCCTGAGGAATCCCTTCAGCTACATCAAGGAGAACAATATCACCCAGGTTTTTGGCTGCGGCCCAATGCGCAGCGGTGGCGCCAACGTTTCCGGCACCGATGACGGTAATTTTTTTCCTCATAGTCTTTCCTTTTTGACAAAATAGTTATCACAGACCGGGACGCAGTGCGTAACCATCGGTCTCATCTTATTAAGCTTGGTTCTCTATAATAAATTCTTCCACCCTTTTCAAATCTTCAGCTGTATCCACCTCAATGGAATCATGGGTTGTCAAGACAACCTTGACCCTGTAGCCGTATTCAAGGGCCCGTAACTGTTCGAGCTTTTCAAAACGCTCCCACTCTCCTTCCGGCAAGGCAACAAAGGTCAGCAGGAATCCTTTCCGGTAGGCATAAAACCCCAAATGTTTATAATAGGTAGGCGCGATTTTTTCTTCAGGATTACGCTGAAAGGGAACCGGTGACCTGGAAAAATAGAGGGCATTCATTTCATGGTCAAAAACAGTTTTCACATGATTCGGATCGTTGATTTCCTCTGGCCTGATGATCTTGTAGATGAGGGTGGACATGGGAAGTGCCGGATCGTCCAGCAGGGGCCTTGCCACCTGTTCAACAACCTCTGGAGCAAAAAGAGGCTGATCGCCCTGGATATTGACCACCACATCATGTTCGGATATATCAAGAAGTTCAGCAGCTTCGGCAAGACGGTCGGAACCTGAGACATGGTCATCGCGGGTAAGAACATATTCTCCACCAAAAGATGCCACACAGTCTGCAATACGCATGTCATCTGTTGCCACCACCACCCGGCTCAGCAGTTCCACGGCACGCGCACGCTCCACAACATGCTGAATCATCGGCTTGCCATTAATTAAGGCCAGCGGCTTTCCTTCAAAACGATTGGAATGGTATCGGGCCGGAATGATGGCCACCACTTTAATTTTTTGCTGTTTTCCTGTTTCCATCTGTTGTGGTCTTGTATGAGGTTTTAAAAAAGAAGGCTTACAAACAGCCATTGAACAAAGAACCTCTCGGGTCTGTAATCTCTCAATTTTTCTTGTTCTTCAACCAAAGACAGTTGACCTGAAGTCTGTTTAGTTGTCAAGGTACAAATTCTCCGTACGCCTGTATCCCTTTTTCTGATATTTGTCAAAATCCGACCTTTTCCATTGTTTTCCGAGAAATGGCCTGCTAGGATTCATGGCAGATACATTTTACAATAACACACCCGATGAACCATGATCCCCAGCCACCAGACTCCTCGCCGCTTTCTCTTGCTGTCACCTATGTTGCGGGAAATACGATGCTCCAGGACAAGGCCTTAATCCTGGCAAAATCATTGCACCTGCAAGTGGTTGACCCTGCACTGGTTCAGGAGAATAACCTGCTCCTTGTTTATACGGAAAGAGGGTTACAACTGCAACTGAGGAAGAATGGAAAAGGCAAGGGAACACTTTACGTAGATTTTCTCTCAGGGGCGCAGACCTATCGCCGCCTCCATGGAGGCGGAATCAAACAGCCTCTGGCCAGGGCCGTAGGCATAAAATCCGGAATACGACCGTTCATCCTTGATGTTACAGCCGGCCTTGGCAATGATGCCTTTCTCCTTGCAACACTTGGATGCAGAGTAAGTATGGTGGAACGTTCTCCTGTGCTGGCTGCTCTACTCCGGGATGGTCTGGAACGGGCTGCCTCTGACCCGGAACTGAGGGAAATCATAGAAAACAGGGTCGCTCTGCTTGAAGGTGATGGCCGCACTATCTTAGCAGATTTGCAAGAGAAGCCGGATACCATCTACATGGACCCCATGTATCCGCATCGAAACAAATCAGCACTGAACAGGCAGGAAATGCGGATCATCCGCTCCCTGGTCGGCGATGACAAAGACGCCGACCAGCTTTTGCGTGCAGCCCTTCTTCAGGCAAACAAACGAGTGGTGGTCAAACGCCCCAAGGGTGCCCCCCAAATCGACAAGCAAATCCCCAGCCACGTCATCAGCATGAAAAACAGCCGTTATGATGTGTATATGGTGTGATGGATAGTTGAGAGTGAAACATTTCGATCTTGCAATCATCATTACAAGAAGCTGAAAACTTCGAAATTCAGTACTCCCTGTTCGACATTCTGCAGTTCGTTTTTTATTTATGATACTTTTCCCCGGCCTTGATGGTGTAGGCCCGGTATAACTGCTCCAGGAGGAACAGACGCACCATGTCGTGGGTAAAGGTCATTTTGGAGAGTGAGAGGCTGTAATCAGCGCGGTCAAGTACTTCAGGAGCATGACCGGTGGGACCGCCGATGAGAAAGGCAGCCTGCTTTCGTCCCTCCATTTCCCAGCGGGAAAGGAGATCGGCCAGACCCTCGGAGGTAATCTGCCTGCCGCGGCTGTCAAGGACCACCGTGACGGTTGCAGGAGTGAGAGCTCCAAGAAGAAGTCGTCCCTCCTCGTGGCGTTCCTGCTCTTCTGTCCACCCCTTTTTCTTTTTCGCTTTCAGAGTGGTCAGCTTCAGAGCGGTGTAATGTTTGAGCCTCCCGGCATACTCGTTAATTCCTTGCTCTATGAAGGAGTCCTTGGTCTTGCCGAGTAAAAGAAGTTCAAGCTTCATAAGCTTAGCAGTGAACAGTTCCCTGTGCCGCCATGATCTCTTTTAAGATGCGGCAAAAGTCCTCATAGGACACCTCGCGCTTGATCCCGGGACATGATGCACGGATGGTCTCGAAGTTATCGCGGTCAGAGAGTATGGAGGGGTGCAGCGGCCATTGTGCGCAGCGCCAGGGACGACCTTGGTGAACCGTACAACCTTCATCATAAAAGATGCAGTGCCCATCTACAATCTTCATCTGCACCACACTCCCGGTGACTCGCCAGTACTTTTCCCTGACCTCAGCCTCTGAGATGGCCAAGGCTTCCACCATTCGTTTTTGATCATTTTCATCCAGGGACACAGTAGTCTCCCCCTGGCAACAGTAGCCGCATTGGGTGCACTCAAAGATATCTTTTAAATCAGCCATGGTCTCTTTTTAATAAGTGATGGTGTCGTATTTATACCTTTTTCAGGTGAAAACTCTTCATCTGCTTCGTTGATGCGCCCCACAGGAAGTGCCCTTGGGGTGCAAATTTTATATCATTACGACCTACTAATAGTACGCCGAAACAATATAAAATTTACACCAAAAAACTGGCATAAACGCGCCTCGCATATGAAGTTTTTTACTTAGCCATCTTGAAATTTTATTTTTTACGAGATTGTCAATAAGTGTAAAGTTGAACAACTCAGGCGTTCCCGACAAAGTCGCGGAAGGTGGAGATGTCAATGCCATAGAGGGCAGCAGCTTGCCGCCATTTCATATCATCCGGTACATCAAAGATGATGGAATCCTGGGCAGGAATGGTGAGCCAGCCCTGGGACACAAGTTCCTCTTCCAGCTGCCCCGGTCCCCATCCGGCATAGCCGACGATAAAGAGAAATTTTTCAGGGCCGCGCTGGTAGGCAATATCCTCCAACACCTTATTTTCCCGGGACAGGTAGACAGTGGAACTGACTGCTATCTGCTGTTCTGTTGAATAGTCGGACTGGTACAGAACAAATCCGGCATTCATCTCCACCGGCCCACCCATATAGACGGGAGCAGTTGTTTCTGGTGGAACCGGAAAATTATTGGAGAGAAGCACTTCCGCAAGAGTCAACTGAGGATTTGGTTTATTTATAGCGACTCCCATGGCCCCTTCATGGTTATGGGCACAGATATAGATCACCTGTTCAGCAAAGCGGGAATCCGGCATCTGTGGCGTAGAAAGAAGAAAGGAACCAGTTAAGGAATCAATTACTGTATGTTGCGTGTCTTTCATATCCTCTTCCACTTCGAGAAATCGATCATCGAGTTTTAAGAAATCACAATAGCAGATTTCTCCAAGAAGCGTCAAGCAGAGTCACAAGGAATGTGTTCCTCTTTTTTTTGAAACGGAAATCCCTCCCTATTCCTACTTTGTCCTATGTTTTCCTGTGACTATTTGCTAATCTGATTATAAGGAATATTATCTTCGCATCATGATCAAAAGCCTCAACCTTACACATGGATATGAATGAACAAATAGATCGCCTGCTTCACGCAGAACATTATGATCCTTTCCAGGTCCTGGGCGTCCATTTTTCCGAAAAAGATCCCCATACAGCCATTATTCGCTGCTTCCAACCCCATGCCCGCAGTGTTGACCTGCTGATTGATGAACACGTTATCCCCATGGACAAGGTGCGGGATGAAGGACTGTTTGAGAGCTCCATTGACAGGAAGGAGGTTGCAGACAGTGATCTTGATCCCTACAACTACCAGTACAAAATCACCTACCACGATGGTGTTGTCCAGACAATCAACGACCCCTATCGTTTCCTGCCGCTCCTTGGAGAAGAGGACCAATATCTCTTTAATTTTGGCACCAACTACGAGCTCTACAAACACATAGGCGCCCAGCCGGGCATGTATTCGCAAATTAAAGGAACCATCTTCCGCGTTTGGGCACCGTCTGCCACCCGGGTCTCTATCCTGGGCAACTTCAACAGCTGGGACGGTCGAATTCACCCCATGCGCAGCCTGGGAAGCTCCGGAATCTGGGAACTTTTTCTTCCCGGTATCAAAGAGGACGAACTCTATAAGTTTGAGATCCGAACACAACGGGGTGAAATTCTCGTCAAATCAGACCCCTTTCAGTTCTGGGGTGAACTCCGCCCCAAGACTGCTTCTGCAGTGCGCTACCTGGACCACTATCAGTGGAACGATGAGCAGTGGCAGGAATCCAAAGGAAAGAAGAATCCCTATGACAGCCCAATGTCCATCTACGAGGTGCACCCAGGGTCCTGGCAGCGTGACCCTGCCCAGCCCGACCGCTTTCTCACCTTTACAGAACTTGCCGACAAACTGATTCCCTATGTCAAAAAACTGGGCTTCACCCATATCGAACTGCTCCCGGTAATGGAACACCCTTTGGATGAATCCTGGGGATACCAGATTACCGGGCCATTCAGTATGAGCAGCAGATACGGAGTCCCCGAAGACTTTATGTATTTTGTTGATGCCTGTCATCAGGAAGGTATCGGGGTCATCCTCGACTGGGTTCCAGCCCATTTTCCCAAAGATAAGCACAGCCTGGCACGCTTTGACGGAACCGCTCTTTTTGAACACGAAGATCCCAGACAAGGAGCTCATCCGGAGTGGGGAACCTTTATCTACAATTACGGCCGTAAAGAGGTGAGCAACTTTCTCATTGCCAATGCCCTCTTCTGGCTGGACATATACCATATTGACGGTCTGCGAGTGGATGCCGTGGCCTCCATGCTCTATCTCGACTACTCACGCCAAGAAGGTGAATGGCTGCCCAATGTCTACGGAGGAAGGGAAAATCTCGAGGCAATCGAATTCATACGTCATCTCAACTCGATTATCTATGACCGCTATCCTGGAACGCTGATGATTGCAGAGGAGTCCACCAGTTTTTACGGTGTCTCAAAACCGGCTGATGCCGGAGGCCTCGGATTCGGTTTCAAATGGAATATGGGTTGGATGAACGACACCCTGAGTTATTTCGAGAATGATCCCATCTACCGAAAATATCACCATAACAATCTGACATTCTCCCTCGTATATGCCTTTTCCGAAAACTTCATCCTGCCCCTGTCGCACGATGAAGTTGTCCATGGTAAACGCTCGCTTATTGACAAGATGCCCGGAGATCTCTGGCAGAAATTTGCCAATCTCCGCCTCCTGCTCCTGACCATGTGGATGCATCCAGGCAAGAAACTGCTTTTTATGGGAGGAGAGTTTGGCCAACGGCATGAATGGAACTGTAAGCAGAGCATGGATTTCCATCTCCTCCAGGAAAACGATATGCATGGGGAAATGTTAAAATTTGTTGAGGCTCTCAACAAAATTTATAAAGACAATGCCAGTCTCTGGGAGCAGGACTTCACCCACCATGGTTTTCAGTGGATGGATCTGGAGGATCGTGAAAACTCGATCATCTCCTATGCCCGCTACGCCAAAGATCGAAATGACCACGTGGTCTGCCTGCTCAATTTCACCCCGCAAACCTTCTTCAATTACAAAATGGGGTTACCCACCGGCTCAAACTATGAACAAATTTTCTGTTCCGATCACAGTCGGTTCGGCGGAAGTAATGCCAGCAATAAGACCATTTACAAATCCATAGCCGAACCCTATGGTCAGGCCCCATACCATGCCAATGTAGTGGTTCCCCCTCTTGCGGGAATCATCTTAAAACCCTGCTGATTTACTGAAGAATATTTTGCAATAACAGGAAAAAACCATGTCATCACAACACCCGACCCAACGCCCGGGAGACAAAAAAAAACAGGCCCTGGCCGAACTCTCGGCACTTGTCAAAAAATACCCTGAGAAAAGCAGAAAAGCCCTCCTCCAGCAGGTGGAAATACAATTCGATCTGACTCCAAAAGAGTGCGAGTTTCTTGACAAGAACTTTCAAGAGCACTGATCAACCCCTTGCCAGCAGAGGCAAGACTGATTATTTTTTGCAGGATAGCGTCGTTGCCGGAGGTGGAGGTACTTAAACTCTCCATGAGGCAAATTATTTTCACAACACAGAGGGGACAACATGGATGCATATCAGCAACTTATCACGACCATTTCCCTGACTATGGGAACGGCCTGGGCAGCGGGGATCAATCTCTATGCAACCATTGCTGTCTTAGGGTTTCTTGGTCTGACTGGAAACGTTGTTCTGCCTGAACAGTTACTGATACTTCAGGATCCGATGGTGATAGGTGCTGCAGCCTTCATGTATCTGATTGAATTTTTTGTTGATAAAACACCTGGGGTGGATACTGGCTGGGATGCCATTCATTCTTTCATCCGTATCCCGGCAGGCGTACTTCTTGCCGCAGGAGCTGTAGGAGAGGTTAATCCGAGCATGGTTATTGTTGCCGGCATCCTTGGAGGAGGCGTTGCCGCCACTACCCATACAATCAAGGCAGGTACCAGGGTCCTAATCAACACATCACCAGAACCTTTCAGCAACTGGACGGCCTCTGTCCTCGAGGATGTCACAGTGATAGGAGGATTATGGGTAGCACTGCATTACCCCCTCGCTTTCCTTATCTTCTTTGTCGCCTTTCTCCTGACTGCCATATGGATCTTGCCAAAAATCTGGGCAGGGGTCAAAACCGTTTTCCAGACTCTGCTAAGCTTTTTTTCACGCAAGACGCCGCCACCTACCCTTGGTAATGACCAGCCAAGAACAAAGGAATTACCGCTATCTTGACAACAAAAAATGTCGAATATCGAACCACAGAAGAAACAACATCAAAGTTCGTCATTCCCTGTTGGACATTCTGTTGTTCAATTGTGATGGCGTCGTAAAAACTCTTCATCTGCTTCGTTGCTGCAAATTTTCTATCATTACGGCGTACTAAAGTACGCCGTAATGATAGAAAATTCACGCGCCTCGCAAATGAAGTTTTTTACTTAGCCATCGATTATTTTTAGTTTTTACGAGATTGTCAATTGTGACAACAACAGCTGGATCAGCATGGGATCTTCACAGTCACTGAAGTTCCCCGCCCCTGTTCTGAGGCTATCTTGATACTGCCTCCGTGCTCTTCCACAATCTTTGCTGACATAGCCAGTCCCAAGCCAGTGCCTTCAGGCTTTGTGGTGAAATAAGGATCAAATACCCTGTCGAGACTTTCAGGCTCTATTCCGCATCCGGTATCACTGACTGTAATAACCATGGTGCCGTCTCGCGCGTCTGCAGATACGGCAAGCTTCCCCCCCTGCTCCATTGCCTGGATAGCATTTAAAAAAAGATTGAGAAAAACCTGATTCAATCTATCCGCGTCGGCAAGGATCTTCGGCAATGGCTCTTGAAATACTGATGTCACCTCTACCCCTGCTGCCTCGGCATCAATACGAATCAAAGAAACTGCCTTTTGTAACAGCTGCTGGAGATCAACCGTCTCCTTCTGCAGCTTCTGCGGTCGCGCGTAGTCCAGCAGTTCGCTAATACTTCTATTGAGTCGCTCCACCTCCTGAACCAGAATATCGGCAGTCTCCGTATCACTGTTTTTCCCGGTAAATCGAGATTGCAGAAGAAGGGCAAGCCCCTTGATCGAACTGAGCGGGTTCCGCAATTCATGAGCAACCCCTGCAGCCATTTTACCAAGGGCGGCAAGGCGCTCACTTCTTCTCAGCTCCTCCTCAAGCTTTTTTACCTGACTGAGATCCTGGATCATGAGCAGGGTACCGACAAATCGTTCATCCCTATCAATAATAGACAGACAATTAAGCTGCAGGGTACGGGAAATCCCTTTATCCAGGACGATCTGAATCTCTTTCTGAAAAGGGACTCCAGGCTGTTCTCCTGCAGCCTCAAAGGGTTCCCCCAATTCCGGAGTAAGTACAACACCAGGATCTCCACCTAGGGCATTTTTTTCGGAAACCCCAGTCAACTCCTGAGAAAATTGGTTGTACAGAATAATCCGGCCTGCATTGTTGGTGGCAATGAGCCCGACAGGCAGGGAGGATATGAGTATATCGCGAAAGGCCTCCACCCGCCTCAACCTGGACTGGGATCCCTTCAAGCCTTCAAGGGTCAAAATTGAAAGCCATCCTCCAACGCCAACAAGGAGCAGAACAATGGAGAGGATGACAATTTCAAGTTTCTGTCGTCCCAGAGATTTATTGAACTGCTCCAGATCCAATTCAACCAGGATAAAAATTTTTTTCTTGCTCAACTCTTCCAACTGGGCAACCCATCCCGGATTCATGCCATGCTGTCGTTTCATCCTTGCAAACATCTTTCCATCATTGTGCCGGCCAGCCATACGTGGAGCAAAGTTGTTCGAAAAACGTTTTCCAAAAGGTGAGAACAGTGCAGCAACCTGGAAAACGGCCGGTTTCTCATCATGGTTTAGGTGATAGCGAAACTTTCCGTTATCGGGAATGTCCTTTTTCAGAGTGGAAAGAAAATACCGTGTCTGCTCGGAGACCTGACGCTTACACTCATCAGGGGCAGAGCAGGCCTGGATAATACCTTCTGCGTCGACGAGAGCAAGAAACCGAACTCCGGGATGTTCTGAAGCATGTTCCAAAACCGGCTGCACATGCTCAGGCCAGAGATTGAGAATATCCTCGCCGGTTCGCAGTCCGTTAAAGAGAGAACTTCTTGCACTCGATCCGACGAAACGGATAAGAGTAGTACCTTTCTCCAACAGGATATCAGTCATCAAGGCCTTATCACGCCGGTAGTTATTTACGGCAAAGACTGCAATGATCACGGTGAGCAGGCCACAGGCTGCAGCCAATACCCAGGGAGAGACATGGGCAAGGCGCTGTTTTTTTACGATTCTCATAGGACCGGGAGAGGCGGATTGATTATTTTCTCAAGAAATACCCTGGTGATCATATAAGTGGGTGCAATTCCGTCAACCCCCATGGATCCGGATGCCAGTGTGTGTCCGCTAAGTAGTGGATTGTCCGAGGCATAGTATGCATATCTGGTTTTGACATTTTTTGAAATATGTCCCTGGATGATTGCGGCGCTGATGGCACGTTGGAAATGCCCTCCTTCCATTTCCAGGCCAACGGCCTTCCAGTTAGAGGTATGAAATCTTGACAGGATATCTCGATTCTGTAGAGATGTTCCGAGGACCGTAACCATTGGACCGACATGGATGGGATAGCCCTCATCAAAGTCTTTGATATCGAGATCGTTGTCAACAATATAGTTATTGGTAGTACCTTCCATGACGTAAGCGGTGGCAAGCATAATGTCCCCTTTTTTCCCAGGAAGTGTCCCAGCCTTACCCATAACATTGATAGACTCAATGTGAAAAACCACTGTTTTCTCGTCCAGGTGGCAGGGACAGAGCAGTTCATCGAAGATATCAAAGGCCTGGGTTCCAAATGCATAATCGATTACGAGTATAACAGGGCGCTCCTTTTCCAGGTAGTCAAAGTCGCAGCGGATACTTTCATGCAGGTTAAAGGGTTTGTTTGCTGCGGTATCGATAACCATAACATCAATGCTGGACTCTGAGGTGTCAACAAGAAAGCTGAAACCGAAATCTGCGGCATAAGCGTTCACCTCCTTGTCAAAATCACGGACCTCTGAAATCATGTCATAGAGATCCTCCGGGACACTCTTGCCGATTGCCTTAAGATATCCTGCCCCATAAAAAATATTTTTCATGGAATGCATATTGGCACTGACAACATGAATTGATCTATCGTGCAGGCCAAGGTTATAGAGATGATGTTTGACATTTTTTGCCCAGAGCGAGGCGTACTTGTGATGCCCGATCATATCCTGCAGCGAAGGTGTAAAGTAAATAGTGAGGAGGTCATCCCTGGATTTGGTCTCCTCGATTATTTTTTGTCCCATGGAATAAATTATAGAAAAAAGTCCATTGTTACTGTTTTCTTTTTTATTATGATGGCGTTCCAGGGATTCAAAACTGCTCCTGGTCTCACGATAGGTTCTGCCTACTATGATGGAAAGATTCCAGATAGCCTGATCCAGATCGGCACCTTCCAGCAGATGCTGCTGGGTGGCAGCATGCTCAAGGTCATGCCATTCAGAACAGGTTCCGCCTTCCTTATTACAAATCTGGCTGTGAATCTTTTGTGACTCGATGTTCAAAAAGGTAATGTGGGTGAGAATATCGTATATTTCAGTTAATCCCCGACTGATGACAAAACAGATTTCTTTCTCTGAGACGATATAGGAATGCCTCCTTCTCTTCAGGGGTGTCACCTTCTCAAACGTGGTATCTTGAAAATCCTCATCAGCCGTTAAAATGATACGGTTGCACTTTTCTATGCCCCTGGGCATCCGATCCATGACATATTCGAGCCCTTTTAGTTCCACGATTCGAGGATCGCTCATGGTACCGTATATTTCAGGATTAAAGAGCTTCAGAGACTCGGCCAGTTTCTCTCCTGATCTCCCTGAAGGCTTATAGTATCCACGTAAAATCAAGGCGTCAGCTATGGTTTTAAAGGTGCGTATTGCCAGACGTGCCCGTTGTGACTTTGAAAGCTCTTCCATACCAAACTCCAGTAAAAAATAGTCTATACTCTCTTCAGGAATTGCCGAACGATCTTATTTACCATTATTTTACCGTATTACGATGGAGGCTTCCATGAATCTTTTCTCGTTCATGAAGTGAAAAAGCTCTACGTTAAAAAAAAACAAGAAATGTCAAAGGGGAGGGAAAGGAAACAAAAAAGGGGTAAGCCGTAGAAACGGCTTACCCCTTTTTTTAACAGACAGTAAATATGTCTTACATCATATTTTTGACACGTTAGCTGCTGCAGGACCTTTAGGACCTTCGGTGATTTCAAACTGTACTCTGTCACCTTCATTCAAAGTTTTAAAACCTTCTGAAACAATAGCTGAGTAGTGAACAAAAACATCTTTTCCACCATCCTGCTCCAGAAAACCAAATCCTTTTGCCTCATTAAACCATTTAACTGTGCCTTCTAACATAATAAACCTTGAACCCCTCAGTACTGATCAACTTCGTGATCATGCTTTTTCTTTTGTACAGCAACAAATTTTTCCACTGGAATAGTAGAAAAGGATGACTATTCACTACGTTGCAAACCGCCACCATTCGTACCGCACAATTTATACGTATTCGTATATTACTGGAGGAAATAAAAAAAAACCAGAAAAAACATTCAAAAACTTATTTTTTTCTATTTCTTACAAGAAAACAAAAGGATACAAATCTTTTCATATCAATACCCCTGGGAAATTCAAGGGGCTGCCGCCACCTATCCCTTTTTTTCTTTTAATTGTAAAAGCGAGGGTTCGTAGTCTTTCGGAGCCTGAAATCCCAAGAGGTTCAAAACAGTTGCTGCCACATTGGCAAGTCCGGGATTCTGCACCTCGCAAAGGGAAAAGGAATTAACTCCACTGAAATCCTTCACGATAAACGGGACAGGATTTTTAGTATGGGCCACCATTGGAGTTCGCACCCCGTCTTTCTCGGTCCACATACAATCTGCGTTTCCATGATCGGCGGTGATTACAGCAACCCCGCCGGCCTTTTTCAATACCGGGAGGAGTCGTTTCAACATGAGATCCACGGTTTCCACAGCAATTCGCACAGAAATCGGAACCCCTGTATGACCAACCATATCGCCGTTGGCAAAATTTAAGCGGATAAACTTATATTGACTGCCTTCAATGGCTGCTATCACCCTGTCTGCAATCTCTGATGCCTTCATCCAGGGACGGAGATCAAAGGTGATTCGGTCGGACTCTATTTCCACATAGGTTTCCAACTCTTTATTAATATAGCCGGATTTGTTGCCATTCCAGAAATAGGTTACGTGGCCGAACTTCTGGGTCTCTGAGATGGCATAAGAGCTGACTCCTGCTGCACAGAGATATTCCCCAAGGGTTCGATTGATGGACGGTGGTTCTACAAGATAATGCTTGGGAATTTTGGCATCACCGTCATACTGCATCATACCGCAAAAAAAGACATCGGGATTACGCTCTCGATCAAACTCATCAAATTCCGGCTCATCAAAGGCCCTGGAGAGCTCTATGCTACGATCTCCACGGAAATTAAAAAGGATAACCGCATCACCATCCTCTATCGTCCCCACTGCTTTTCCATCACGTTCTATGACAAAACTGTCCATGTATTGATCGCTAAGATCTGGATCTTCATCGTAATAGGTTCTGATCGCCTCACAGGCTGAAAAAAAGCCACGGCCTTTGCCAAGAACATGAGCCTGCCAGCCCCTTTCCACAATCCTCCAATCAGCCTCATAGCGATCCATGGTGACGACCATACGCCCGCCACCTGACCCTATACAGTAATCCCTGCCATCCTCTGACATGGAGGCCAGCTTTTTTTCCAAGGGGGCGAAATAGTCAAGAGCAGTCTTTGGCCCCACATCCCGGCCATCCAACAGGCCATGAACCCGTACTCGCTCTATCCCCTCCTCCTGGCACTGGTTCAACATCCTCTCCAAATGGGCTATATGACTGTGTACATTTCCGTCAGAAACCAACCCAATAAAGTGAAGGGTTCCTCCATTATCAGTCTTCTGCCTGGCCTTCTGCCAGGCATCTCCCTGAAAAATCGCGCCGGAGTGCAAGGCCTCATTGACCAGCTTTGCCCCTTGCGCAAAGATCCTTCCTGCCCCTAGTGCATTGTGGCCAACCTCAGAATTTCCCATATCGCTATCAGAAGGTAAGCCTACTGCCTTCCCATGCGCCTTTATCCTTGTGGCAAGATTTCCCTGCAAAAGCGAATCAAAGGTTGGGGTGTAGGCCATATGCACGCCATCACTTTCATCGCAGGGACCGATTCCCACACCATCCATAACAACGGTGACAACTGGCCCTGGAAAAGTTTTGTAGCCGGGAAGTGAAGGAAGTGACAAATCAGACATAAGGAATCCTCTCAATGGGAAATATTTACAGACAACTATTTTTCAAAGCAGGAATACTGTAAGCATTTTTTTCTGCTTTTACACTGGAAACTTGCATCCATCCCCCTGAACCAACCTGTGTCTTTTTCAGGGTGGAATACTTTCCGGCAACTGACAAAGGATGACCGCCTGGGAGACAGGCAACAGCAAGTGAATCGCGGAGTGACAAGCAGGAAACAGCGGAAAAAGCCTCTCTTTTCAGGAAGTAATCCCTGAAAGATGTTGAAGAATATCGTCTACCACCTCATCAATACTCCTACCGCCAACTTCGATTTCATAATCGGCAATATCTCTGTACAGGGGCAAACGCTCATTAAAAAGCGCTTCAGCTTTACCCAGGTTCTGCAGCAACGGACGTTTTTTGATCTTCTTTTTGGCTTTGGAGTGACCATGGATGGCCTGGAGAATCTGATCAAACTCTGCGTGCAGATACACCACTGTTCCGATTCTGCGTATGTTGGGTACCTTAAAAAACCCACCGCCGGTAGAGATGATGGTGTTGCGCACCTGTTCTTCCAGCCAGATTGCCGCCTGTTGCTCCAATTCCCGGAAACGAAGCTCTCCGTGACGAGCGAAGATCTTTTTCACCTTCAAATTGGTAAAGCTCTCAATCAGATCATCACAATCCACTGCAAATTTACCGCTTTTTTCCGCCAGCATCCTGGCTGTTCTCCCCTTGCCCACACCCATAAATCCGATGAGAACGATGTTGCCGGTCATATTTTCTTCCTCACTTTAGCCAAGACCTCAAAAGAGCCATTGCTTGTATTGATCTTTGCACTCATCCCAATCAAAACGCTGGGTCAGAGTGGAAATCGCATCATGCCCCAGATGGATGGGATAAGCAAGAAGCTCTTCCAGGCGATGGGCAAGCTTTCCAGGTGGATAGAGAAATATATCATCATAGAGTTCCGGATAGGAAAGAGCTGCCGGAAGCAGCGGATAGCACCCTGCCCGAATGGCCTCCAGAACAGCAATACCGAAAAACTCGTGTCTTGCTGTGGAGACTACCACATCTCCCCGGCCGAGTAACTCTCCATACTGTTCCGAGGACTGGGCATAGCCAAAGTGGATCGTTTCCTTTGTCAGTCGTCTGCGTGCTTCCTCAAAACATTCCGGACTATTTGCAAAAGATTGACCCAGTACAATGAGACGAAAAGCCACCCCTTTTTTCTGCAGCAGATAGAGCGCATCAAAGAAGAGTTCCGGCCCCTTATCATGCTCCCAGCGATGATTCCAGACGACAACAGGTGGGCCCTCTTCTCTTTCCTGGGACTGAATCCGGTCCACAAAGGAGTAGTCCATTCCCGGGTAGAGGACAAGACTCTTTTCCCTGATCGCAGGAACACAGCCCTTCAACTTCATATCTGTTGCTTTTTTCAGATATGACCGAATTCCAGCGAGAAAGGTCTCCAAATTAAAACTGGAGTTAAAGGCGCAACTATCTGATGCCAGGGCTGTGGTAAAATTAATGGAAGTGAAGCGCTGAATGGTTGCATCTGCAATTTGGGTTGGATAGGCAAACTGGTTTTCATGAAAATAGGTGCAAAAGCGTGCTCCATGATTCCACCCTGGTATGGTGGTCAGAAGGGAACGCAGGACAGCAACATCAACAAAGGTGGAACAGAGCACTGTATCAAAAAATCGCTGCTCCACAGGAATCAGTTTGATCTGCTCGACGAACCAGAGTGCTGAGAGCTGCATGCGCATCTTCCACTTGCGGGCTGGAAGGGTTAACAAGGTGTAGTCGGCTTGCACAGTCCGCTGCAGTCCCTGGAGAAAAACCTTATGAGAGCCCCCGTAATAGGGCTCAAGGATCAAAACACGCTTCATTTTTCTTTCTCTTTCTTTACGTTATCTGCAAGGTAATGACTGAAGGGACTGGTTCCATGATGGTGATCCCCACAGCCTGGAGGCAGGGTTCCTCCGCAAAAGTGCAGGGTCTTGTCCGGAAAATTGAAGACAGCCCTGCTGAGCCTTGTGGATGCTCTGGAAACATTTATATTCCGGATCATCACCCGTCACCTCTCTACAATCCCCTTTCCAACGCAACCATCCGCGAACATTTTTCCTTTTTCCAATGAATCGCATGCGAAAAGAGTGAATCAGTCCTTTGAGGGAACTAGAGGGGAAAAGCTGCATAATCCGGGACATGGTTACTCTGTCTTCCTGCATTGTGAAAGAGAAGACTTTCAGGAGGTTCCATTTTCTGCTACAAAGAAGAGACATCACCCCCTACGATAAACGAAAGCAACGGTGGAGACAAGCAGATGTGGCATTCGAAGGATGTTTATTACCTGTCAGGAAGTACAGGTATACTGGCTGAAGACCTTGGCAAGGCATTGCTTTGTCAGTTTCCGGAAATCAGTTTCAATGAGGAAAAGATTCCCTTCATTCGCACCGAGGAAGATGCGTGCAAGGCCTTAAAGTATATCCTTTCCAGATCAGCGGCCCGCTACCCCCTTGTGTTTTCCACCATCATGAACAAATACCTCATCGAGATCCTTGATTCTCCAGAGGTGGAATTTTTCAACATCTGCGACAGTTACCTGGAGCGACTGCAAACCATCCTTGAAGCCGAACCCTTGAGGGAATCAGGATTTTCACGGCATCTGGACGACACCACCATGGCCAAACGGGTCAGTGCCATCCAGTACTGTATTTCCCATGATGACGGCACCCGACTCAAGGACTATGACGAGGCCGAAGTTATTCTCCTGGGAGTCTCTCGTTCCGGCAAGACACCTATTTCAGTTTACCTGGCCACCCAGATGGGCATCAAGGCCGCAAACTACCCCCTTGTTGCCGACGATCTCGACGCCTATCGCCTACCGCCGGCCATCATTCGCAATAAGGCCCGGGCCATCGGCCTGTCCACCTCTCCGGAAAATCTCCACTTTATCCGGGAAAAACGATACAAGGGAAGTAGTTATGCCCAGTTGAGCACCTGTACCAACGAACTCAGACAGGCCAATCAGATCTTCCTCAACCACAATATACCAATCATAGCCTCAGACGGTAGCTCCATTGAAGAAACCGCAACCCAGGTGGCCCAGCAAATGTCGCTGAAACGGCTGCCGCGCCTGTAATTCACGACAAAGGAAAGTTCATGCAATTGATTGACAATATCCCTCTCTCTATTCTGATCATATTGACCATTCTTCTAGGTCTCGCCCCATTTGTACCTGAACCGCATATCGTGGAAAAACTCCGCATGCTGAGCCAGGGAACTCTGCGTAAACCCATTGACATCTTTGATCTCTTTTACCACGCAGCCCCCTTTATCCTGCTCATCATCAAACTGATTCGTCTAAAAAGCGCAGGATCACCCCAATGAATATCGAGAACAACTGTCCCTGCGGCAGTAACAAACCCTTTGCTGCCTGTTGCGCCCCGATTTTAGACGATCAGAGCAAGGCAGAAACAGCCGAACAGCTTATGCGTTCCCGCTACTGCGGATATACCCTGGCGAGGAATGAATATCTCATGGAGAGCTGGGCGCAAGAGACACGACCTGCGGAACTGGACGTGGAAGACGATAGCATCCAGTGGCTGGGGCTTGAGGTGGAAGAATGCGCAAAAGGAGGGAGAGAAGACAAGGAAGGAACAGTGACCTTCACTGCCAGCTTTCTCAGCTCCGACCACCTCTGCAAGCTGCATGAGAAAAGCAGGTTTGTCAGGCACGACAATCTCTGGTACTACCTGGATGGAGAGACTGAAGCCACAACTGCAAAAGTCGGGAGAAACGAGCCCTGCCCCTGCGGCTCGGGAAGAAAGTACAAGAGATGTTGTTTAGGGAGACCCAAGACTGCAGGCTGAAGGGTGTAAGCAAAGAGCAGAAAACTTCCCCTTCAGCCTCTCTGCTCTATGCCATCTATTCCGGAATAGACACCATAGAGGCAAATTTCGGCTCATGAAGGGGCAGGAGGATATCCGCCTCCTTCTTGATCCGCAGCATGATATCATAGGCCTCATTGACATTGACATGGGTCCCCGGCGGAATTACCTCCATCTCCATGGCTGTGACCTGCTTGGGGGGAAAGAAATTTTCCAGCAGGCAGCAGAAACCGGTGATAATGGCCGTGCCTTTCCTGGTCTCCACTGCCACGGAAAGCCCTCCTGCCGTGTGGGCAGGGGTGTGGAGAACACGAATACCGGGAACAATCTCGGCGTCACCGGTCACTGTCCGAATCTGGTTATTTTCGCTGATCTCGTAGATAAAATCTTCCAGATAACGAAAGTCCAGGGGGTGAGGATCACGAATATGGGCCAGTTCCTTTTCATGGACATAAAAAACAGCGTTGGTGCACTTGTAGTCATTCTCACAATGATCGTTATGCAGATGGGTGTGGATCACGATATCAATATCATCTGGCTTGAGCCCCCACTGAGCCAATCCCTCTTCAAAGGTTACCACCTTGCCGCCGATGGCCTGTTCCCGATCCTCTGATTGAATTGGATGCATCTCTCCAGTATCAACAAGTATCTTTTTATCTCCGCCTTCGATATACCAACAATAAATAGGAATGGTATAAGACTTACCGTAATCATGCTGATAGGTCATCATGCCCTTATCGAAGACCTTGGTCCCCATTACCATGGGGTGGAGAGTAAAAGTTGTCATACACACCTCCAGACTGGATTTTTTTTTTAAATTTCCCTATAGTTGTTGAGCTAATAGGTGTTAGCCTCCTAACCCGGCAGAGCTTGGTAAGATCCTCTACACTCCCAAAACATAGCTGGGTTGAACAAACTATTCGCAAATCATTAACATTTTTGAATAGATGGTTCACCAGAGGCTCTACAAGGCCAAGCATTTAAAGAATACATTAAATACTTTCAGAAGCAACATTTTTCCGCAGGAGTTTTTTTCATGCAGGAATATTCCAAACTCGATCAGCCAGCTGTTCTCTCTTCCATCTTTTATCCGCGCAGCAGTGAACGCACCCCTCTCCCCCCCGGGGCAGCAGATGTTGAGATTGAAACGGAACCGGGAATCACCATCGGCTGCAGATTTTATATCCGTGACCCCAAAGCGCCAAACATCCTCTTTTTCCATGGTAACGGTGAAATCGCAACCGACTACGACGAGATCGGTCCGCTCTACAATGAAGCTGGTATGAACCTGCTCATGACCGATTATCGAGGATATGGCTGGAGCAGCGGCAGGCCAACGGTTACCAACATGTTCACTGATGCCGAGGTCCTGTTCCAGGAAATCAAAAACTGGCTCAGCTATTCCAATCACACGGGTCCCCTCTTTTTCATGGGCCGTTCTCTGGGATCGGCCCCTGCCATAGACCTTGCAACCCGGCATGCAGATGCGATCAAGGGATTGATCCTGGAAAGTGCTATTGCCGACACCCTGCCCCTGGCTCGTACCCTGGGTATAGATCCAGAGAGAATGAGAATCACGGAAGAGGATGGATTCAACAACCTGAAAAAGATCGAGTCGATCAAAACGGCTACCTTTATCCTTCATGGTGCACGGGATGAATTGATTCCTGCTGACCAGGCGGAAAAGCTGCAGTCATACAGCGGAGCAAAGTCCAAGGAGTTTGTGGTGATTCCCGGTGCTGAACATAACACCATGATAACCATTGGCGGCAAACTCTATTTCCAGACCATAAAACAGTTCATCGACAAGGTTACCGGTGTCACCAACTGGCGAAGACGCCGTAAAAAAACTTCCCTGCGGACAGGAGAATAAATCATGCAGAAAATCAGTCCCCTCTTTCGTCATTTCATACTCCTGCTTGCACTCTCACTTCCCCTGTTGCTGTCAGCCTGTACAGCTTCCGATGAGTTCTCCCGTACCGCAAAAATCGGTCCTGATCCCTCTCTCCTGCGGGTAGGTGTCTCTGCCAACGCCCCTCCTCTTATCTACAAGAAAAATGGAAAGATCACTGGCTTGGAGGCGCAGCTGGCACGTAATCTGGGAAGGTTTATGGGAAAAAAGATAAAATTTGTCGAACTCAAATGGGAAAATCAGATTGATGCCCTGGAAAACAATGAAATCGATATCATCATGTCCGGGATGTCTATCACCACTGCCAGACAATACCGTATCGCCTTCAGCGACCCCTATCTTCGTGCCGGCCAGATTATGCTGGTCCGACTCAGGGACAAGGCCCTTTTTTCCACTGGTATCTACAGCCTGATGAACTCCAATTACATCATCGGAACAGTCAAGAACACCACCGGCGACCTCTTTATTACCCAAACCATTAACGGGGCAAAAATAAAGTCCTTCACCAAGTCTTCTGATGCGGTCCAGGCACTCATCAATAAGAAGATTGATGCTTTTGTTTACGATGCGCCCATGGTCTGCCACTATGCAGCAATTAATGAAAATGCAAAACTGGCACCTATTCTCACCCTGGCTACAGAGGAATATCTGGCTTGGGGAATCCGTAAGGAAGACAGGCAACTCCAGACACAGGCAAATGAGTTCCTCCAAGAGCTGAAAAACAGGCAGGAATTACAACGAAAAATCCGCACCTGGATTCCTTATATGTAAGGGGCTAGACAAATGACTGCAGCATCACAAAAACGACAGGACTATCTCAGCTGGGACGAATATTTCATGGCTGTCGCCCTGCTCTCTGCCGAGCGCAGCAAAGACCCCAACACCCAGGTGGGAGCCTGTGTTGCCAATAGTGACAATAAAATCGTGGGAGTGGGATATAACGGTTTTCCCTGGGGATGCTCCGATGACGAACTCCCCTGGGCCCGTGAAGGCGATCTCCTTGACATCAAGTACCCGTATGTCTGTCATGCGGAACTCAATGCGGTACTCAACTCCATCTCCTATAACCTGAAGGGATGCAGAATCTACGTGGGGCTTTTTCCCTGTAATGAGTGCACCAAAGTGATCATCCAGTCAGGGATTAGAGAAATTATTTATATGTCGGATAAGTATGCGGAGAGTAATTCGGTAAAGGCATCCAAGCGTATGCTGGATCTAGCAAAGACCAGCTATCGGCAGTTTCAAGTGAGGGCCAAGGAAGTGACCCTGAAACTCTTTCCCGAGGAGTAATGCTGGAGCAGGAAACTCTCGGGAAAAGGAGCTGAAGATTCAGTGCTCGTATCCCTGGAAGGATATCTCTTCTTCTCTTGAGTCTTTCTGCAGAAAGACTCCCTGACCGTGCCGGACTGCCCCTATCTGAAAAACGTGCCTTCCCTTTTCCTCCATGAGCCGGAGCAGCTCTCTTTCACATCCCATGCGTACGGTGAAAACCAACTGGTAATCTTCTCCGCTGCGCAGAATAAGATCTTCTACATTCAACCCTAACACCTCCGCAGCCGAGGAGAGCTCAGGGAGAAAAGGCAGTTGATCAACCTGGATCAGGGCCCCGGTTCCAGAGGCCTGGCAGATATGGGCAAGATCTGTGGCAATGCCGTCGGAAATGTCCTGCATGGCTGTCACCAAGCCACTCTCTGCAAGCTCCATTCCAAGGTCTATGCAGGGAAGCGGATCCAGATGGGCATCCAGTAGGGGCTGCCACCTGGACAGATCAAGCGATCCGGGATTCCTTTTCTCGACAGCAAGGAGTTCTAGGCCGCCACCGGCAGAACCGAGAGCTCCTGAAACCCAAACAGTGTCACCCACTGAGGCACCGGAACGATAGATGGCACCGTTGCCCACAGGTTCACCAAGGACCGTGACCGTCAAGACCAGTCCTTTGCCCTGCACAGTATCACCGCCAATCAGCCGACAGTCAAATTGTTGAAGCATCTCCAGGACTCCGTCCAGCCACCTACTGATCCATTCCACGTCAAGGTCCTCGGGCAGACAGAGCGACAAGAGGACAAATCGCGGCCTTCCACCCATGGCTGCGATATCGCTGAGATTCACAGCCAGGGATTTCCGGCCGAGCAGCTCTGGCAGGTGCCAACTCCGGTCAAAATGGATGGAATCGACCAGGGTATCTGTACTGATCAACCAGGAACCCGAAGCAGTCACCTCACAGCAGTCATCACCAATGCCCTTGACCAGGCCATCAGCAGAACCATTGCATGCCTGACGAATTTTATGAATAAGTTCCCGTTCAGACCAGCAAGTCATTACTTCACCCGCTTGAGAAAGGAATCCTTTTTTTTGGACTTCTCCTGGATTGCCTGCCTATCTTGGGGTGGTTTACTGGCACTGGGGGCAAAGTCCACAGCCTTTACAAAACGCTCTTCTCCGCCCATGGTAAAAACCTCCATACCAGTCATCTGCGCAGTTCGCAAAGTCCAGGTGATTTTCTGAGGAGGTACCGAAAGAAAGGTGAGAGCGATATTCCACCATTCGGCCTTGCGTGTGGTATCACGGCTGATATCGGTTACCAGGGCATAAATTAGCATCTGAGGCTCTTTGGAGGCTATCAAAACGATATCTCCGATGTCGGTAGTGTCCTTGAAAGGTACAATCTGTCGCAATTCGGATACGAGTTTTTCCATGCATGGCTCCGGTAAAAAAACTTACTGAATTACACTGGTTGTCGATTCCAGCATAATCGTGTCGTTTCCAATGATACTCCGTGACCCCAGCTTTGAGTACATGGCAAAGCCATCGAGCAGGGGCAGGATAATCTGCTCAAGCAGAACATGTGATGTGCGTGCGGCTTCAGGGCCTTGAAGTATTGCCATCGAACTAGCCCAGGAAGCCAGATCTTTCAAGACATCTGCCAGACCGGCAATATCGATATAGGCTGCCGAATTATTCTCTGAAAGGAGGCCACTCCCAATTCGCTGTATGTCATGATTTTCAAGAAAACTTTTTTTGGGGTCATTTTTCAAGTCAACAATCTGTTTGATGACGTCGATAGAGTTGGAGAGAAGAAGATATTCCCCCTGAACAGTGAATGCCGGCTGTAACCCACCCTGTGGAGCAAGCCCCCAGTAGGTAATGGTCTCATCACCATATTTTTTCTTGCTGATGGGGATCTCCGCTGCGTCAAGGAGATTTTCAAAAATGGGAATGAATGATTCAGGTTCTTTGAGCTGGACCACAAGGGCTGCCTTGGGCAAAGGGATGCCATTGGCGTCGATATCTCTAATCAGAAAGGCAAACTCTTTTCCAACCATGGCCAGGAGAGCTTCGAGTTCAGCTCCAGTGGCCTCTCTCACCTCCTGACGCAGCACATTGAGATCACCTGACTGATCCAGTAATCGGGGTGAATAGATATCCCAGATAAGGGGCAGGTTGAAGGTGTTGGTCCAATAGTAAAAAAGCACATCTGCCGGGACCATTGTCAGAGTATTATTGGGCGTAGGTTTTACCGCACAGAATTCTGCCACCTTCGAATCGAGTTCCTGGGCATCAAAAATAATCACAGCCTTATCATGAATCAAACCCTCTTCCTGCCAAGCCCCGTAAGCTGCTTCCCCCCAACCCTGCCACTGATTAAGGAGAGTGAGGAGCATTTCCTGATCCTCTTTGGGAAGTTTCTCTGAAATTTTGCGCCCCTGTTCACAGAGTGCAGGCAGGGAGAGGTAGGTGAACAATTTTGCCTGCTTCAGGCTCTGTCGCAATCTCTGAAATTCCTTATTCTGCTGGAGAGTATTCTGCTTCTCATCATAACAGTCAAGACTCTTTCGCACTAATCGCTCATCAAAACCAGCCAGCACCATTCCTTTTACCGTGACCGTGGAAAGAGTTCTTTGTTCGTCCGTTTGGTACCGAGTGATGGTGTGACTTCCATAGCGGACAGTTGTCTGTTGGATGTCTCCGGTAAAGAGAGGGGTAAGAAACTGCAAAACCTGACCATTATGGCGAGGACGGGCAATCAGCAGCAGCCTTTCTTCCAAGGCGCGGGCAGGATTTGCCGCAGAAAATGAGTTTGCTGGAAACAGGGCTACGGAGAACTCCTTGCCAAACAATTCCTGGAAGGCTGGGCTTGCCAGGAAATCACTGACCTTTTGGCGATGCGTCTCAAACTCGTGATTTTTTTCTGCAGATAAACCAAGTTCAGCAGCAGTTCCGGAGTAATCCAGGCGGGCAAGGGTCCTCCCCAGACGAGAGCGCTGAAACTCCTGATACATGAAAGAGAAATCCTGCTGCTCTGCATAAAACAGCACATTCTCGGGAAGGAATTCTGCAGCCACCACCTCTTCCTCCTGCCGAGATACCAATAACACGACAAGACCAAGACAGCAGCAGACAAAAAACAGTCCTACTCCTATTTTTTTCATATTCTTCCATCCACAAAATAGAGGTGACATGGACTGAAATTCGCTCATGCCGGACCATAGTTTAAAAAGCTCAACGAATCTCTTTTGCCGTAACAGGACTTAGCAAAAGAAACTTTTCCCAGGGTGTTACAAAAACAATAACGCAAAAAGGCCTGCTCTTAAAGAGCAGGCCTTTTTACCAAGTAACAATTAACTTCTTTACCTGCGATCTGCTAATTCTTTACGCAACATGCTGATCTCATCATGAAATATTTGCCGCATCTGCGTCATTTCCTGCTGAACAAAAGTCATGAGAGCATTTTCTTTTTCAGATGTGGCAGAACTTTCAACTTCTTGAGTCTCAACTTCCTCCATGGTTATGGGGTCAGCTGTCATTTCAGCAGAGGCGTCCTTTGTTTCGTCTCCATTCCCTGCCGACTCTCTGCTGCTGATATTTCTCTGCTGTAAGAGCAATACCTGACTGGTACACTCGAGCAGTTGCTGTTGTATCTGGTCTGTCGAAGGTGGAGCTGAAGCACTAAGTTCAAGAGCGGAAAAGACTTTCTCCAACAACTGAAAGGAAGCAGGCCGAGAAGCAGTCTCCCAAGTTTCCAAATGTTGACCGATACTGGAAAGAAGCTGCAGGAATATTTTTTCAGTATAGGTAAAATTCCGTTGATTTCTCAACACATTAATTGCATTGAACAGAGCTTGAATCCCCGCCCCATTTATTTCCCCTTGCAGACTATGGACACAGGATTGCAGCAATGCGAATTCATCGCTGTCAGAGCCGGTAACCGCCTCTGTTGTGTCGGTATCTGGTTCAAAATCAGGAGAAACTGGTTCTTCCTCTGCAGTTTCTGCAGCAATTGCGACAACCTCTTCAGCCTGATCTTCCTGTTCTGCTTCAGAGAACAGATCTGTTCCATCCTGCTCAAGCAGATCCTCATCTGGCTGAGAACCAGGCAGATCGGGTGAGTATTCGTCATACTCACCTTCCTCTTGCAATAAGGTCTCCTCTGATAATGCTTCCGTCTTATCAGTTGATTCCGCACTTTCTTCTGAAAAAAGATCCTGTTCTTCCTCATCTGTTTCTTGAGAAATCACAGCAGCAACAACTTGTGACGATCCAGGTAATTCTGGGGCATAGTCTTCAAAGAGTTGTTCGTCCTCTTCATCATCTAGGGCAGAAACCGGTTCTTCCTCAACGACCTCAACAAATTCGACAGTCTCTTCTTCCGCAGTTATGTTGCTAGAGCTCAGAACATCAGAGTCTTCACCGGGGAGAGGATCGACTTCAACATCATCATCCACGGCCTCAAACACCACTTCCTCACTTTCCTGCAGGTCTGAAGAGACAGGGGCCTGGTCTGTTACAAACTCTTCTCCTGGGACAATGAATTCTATGATATCATCGTCCCCGCTTTCCTCTTCACTCACAGACTCAATTGCTTCGTCAGAAACTTCTTCCCCTGGAACAGTAAATTGAATCTCCTCTCCCGTTGACACCTCCTCTGCAAAATCAACAGGGCGAGGTTCTGTTTCGTCAATCAAACCTTCCTCAGCCGCTTGCTCATCAGTCTCATCTGCAATCGGAGCAGTAACTTCATCCTCATCCAGGAAGGACAAGCTTTGGGAGACTTCTTCTGCTATCTCCTCATCCTCGGCTGCAGGATGCTCACCAATCTCTTCATGGGCTGGCGCAGGTACTTCCTCATCAAGGAATGACAGCTCTTCAGAGACGTCTTCTTCCGTCACAACATCCTCAGCTGCAGGATATTCATCGGTCTCTTCAAGAGCTAGTGCTGGTTCTTCATCCAGAAAGGACAACCCCTCAGAGACCTCTTCTTCCGTCACAACATCCGCAGCTGCAGGATGCTCATCAATCTCTTCATGGGCTGGAGCAGGTACTTCCTCATCAAGAAAGGACAGCTCTTCAGAGACCTCTTCTGCCGTCACAACATCCTCAGCTGCAGGATATTCATCGGTCTCTTCAAGAGCTAGTGCTGGTTCTTCATCCAGAAAGGACAACCCTTCAGATACTTCCTCTTCTGTCTCTACATCCGCAGCTGCAGGATATTCATCGGTCTCTTCAAGGGCTGGCGCTGGTTCTTCATCCAGGAAAGACAGCTCTTCAGAGACGTCTTCTGCCGTCACAACATCCTCGGCTAAAGGATGCTCATCGCTCTCTTCAAGAGCTGGCGCCGGTACTTCCTCATCAAGAAAGGAGAGTTCTTCAGAGACGTCTTCTGCCACAAAGAGAGTCTGCCCCTCATCCTCATAAACATCACTTACCGCGGCAACAACACTCTCGTCATCAACAGATTCTTCTGTACTCTCCTTCTCTTCTTTCGAGCTCCACTCTTCAGAGGAAGATTCAATTTCATCACTAAAAAAGGATTCGAGCCTATCCTCCAAATCGCCAGAATCGGTCTCTCCAAATTCTGCAGCAGTATGCTCTTCATCCAAACCGAGTTCTTCATCACTGCCCAACAAAGCAGGTGCCAGCGCCCCTTCTTGCAATGGAAGAGCTTCCTCTTCTGAATCGTCATCCGCCTCAGTTTCAACCTCAACCCCCTGAAGAACATCCTCTGCTGGTTCTTCAGGTTCCAGACCTGCATCCTCCTTTGATCCAGCTAACTCATCGGCTAAGCTGTCTACGCTGAAACTGCTTTCCTGTTTCACATCAGCCAAAGCCGGGGCAATAGTGCCATCTGTGTAGGGCAAGGCCTCTTCATCAGAATCATCGTCGGCCTCAGTTTCGACATCTATCCCTGCAAGAGCACTCTCCTCTGAGGCAGCAGACTCTTGCTGTTCCTCAAACTCATCACCAAAAACAGAAGACAGGCGAGCTTCCACATCAGAGGCTACTTTTAAGCTGTTATCATCTTGAACTGTTGTCTCACCACTCTCATCACCAGAAAAAGCGGGAACAGGGCTTTCTGCAGCAGGTGATAGCTCACCCCGCTCACTATCAGCCTTTGCATCACTTATACCTGCAGGAGTGGCAGATTTTTCTCCAGAGATCTCTGCCTTAAAAGCATTAAACTTCTCAACTTCAGCAAGAAGGATCTCTTTTTCCTCTTCTCCTGAAATTTCAGTAAGACTTATCTTTTCCAGAGTACTATAAAACGAGTGAAGAAGGGTAAAGGCATTGGAGTTGGACTGGCTCCCCTTTTTACCGATATAAGAGCCGAGTACACCAATACCCTGGAGCAGGATAAGCTTGGCCTTACTTTGGCTGAATACTCCCTCCAGTCTCCCCACTTCTTCACTGAGTTTTCCTAGATCCTGATCATTAATCTCCCAATCAATCCCCAACACCAGTCCTTTGAGAGCCTTGAGTTCACTTTCATTTTCCTGCTCACTTCTCGCTTCTGATGCAGCTGGTTGCTTTTCGACCGTTTCTTGTGCAGTCGACTGGGGACCTGATTCAGTAATCTGCCCCTTTAGCTGATCAAATTTTTTAACATCTTCCAGGAGAATCTTTTTTTTCTCTTCCTCACTTATTATCTCTTCAGAAGAAACAATTTTTTCCAGGTTATAGTAAAATGTGAGGAGCAGTTTGATGGCATTGGGATGGGCATTGGCTTTTTCTTTGTAGATATACTTCCCTATCTTGTCCAACCCCTGAATATAAACCTGTTTTATTTTATCACCGGCCCAGACGTCATTCAGATCGAGAAGCTCCTCCTCCAGCTCTTGAAGGATTTTATCAGTTATTTCCCAATCAATGGAGAGGATGATTGCTTTCAAACGGGCAATGGGAGATTCCTCATCGCCGCTAAATTCGAACAGATTAATAGAATCCGTAGAAAAGGACTCATTTTCATCCATGCCAACGGTCAGATCATCATATTGATTTTCACTATGCTGTGTCACCGTTCATTTCCCTAGAGTAATTTTTTCTGTATAGAGACAACTGTTGAAGAAATAATTTTCTTCAACGTTGCTGCAACATTGTACCCGGTTATGGCACTTGCCTCGCAATCAGGCACCTTTAATCGGCTGTTCAGGTCATTTCGCAAAACAGCCGTGGGTAAAATAGGCACACCATGATCTTTCAGATCAACTTTATTGTACTGGATAACCAGTGGAATTTTAAAGATAGACTCTTTATAGTCCTGAAGATTCTCATGAAGCTGGTTCAGAGAACGGATATTTTTCTCCCGTTGTTTCTCCATGGCATCGGCAACGAATACAACCCCATCTACACCTTTTAACACAAGTTTACGTGTTGCATTATATTTTACCTGCCCGGGAACTGTGTAGAGCTGAATTTTAATATCGTAGCCTTTAATCTGCCCCATATCAAAAGGGAGAAAATCAAAGAACAATGTACGATCGCCGTGTGTTTTCAGGCTGACCATTTCCGATTGAATCTGGTCTCGAAATTTACGGTTAATATATTCAAGATTTGTCGTTTTCCCACAGCGGCCAGGTCCGTAATAAACAATTTTAACCTGTACGACCTTATCCTTTAAATTGATAAAACTCACGCTTCACCCTCTACATAAATTTATCTATATCCTACAGGGAATTGATGCCGAATAAACAATCAACCATTACTGCCTTCCCAGACCTTTCGAATCTGTTCAATGGCCTCAACTACATTCAACCTAAGAAACCCAAGTGAGATTTCCTTACCGAACATGGAAATGAGGAGAAGCTCGTCATCGATCTTACTGAAATGAATATTAGACTCCTGGCCTTTATGAAAGAGAAGTGAGAACTCTGCCTCTCCTACAAGTTTGGCCATTGCATCTACTGTGGCAAAATTGCCTGCGGCCAGGGCAGCAAAAGAATACACATCATACTTGCTTTCACCGTTATCTTTGGCGGTAATAATATTCCCAGCCATGTCAATAATGATGACACAATTGACACCAAGTTTTATTAGTTTGTCAGACAAAATCGTATCGATTTGCTCAAGCTGCTCCTGACTGACGATTCCATAATTCATGCCAAGTACCTCTTTCCTTAATTACGAACCACTACTTTTGGTTCCTCTTGATTCTATTTGCTCTGTTGCTCTGCCCATCATTCGAGAAAAACATCTTACTTATCAGGCTGTTAAGTCATCTGCTCTTTTTTCTGCCTCACCATTGGGCTAAATTTTCCAAAACTGCACTGTCCTTTTCATTAAAAATTGAGAGAATCCACAAACAATACGATTGTCAGTATACGACAGATTTATATCGATATGAAGTTGTTTTTTTCATTTTTTCTAAAAAAATCATAGCGATATAGCAAGACAGGTTTCCCCATTGACAAGGCGTAACCTAACACAGTGATTTCACTAACCTTATAACAAGCACAACTGGTCCACACCGTTTCATACCCATAGGCCTACATGCTGAAATGTATCTACATCAACGAGACCAAGGTCCGTCATCTTGAGATGAGGAATAACAGGAAGGGCAAGAAAACTCATGAGCATAAAAGGATCCTTTACCAGAACCCCAAGCTCTGCAGCAGACGCGAGTAAAGATGAGAAGTCATCAGCAACTTCCTGAGCTTCAGCGGTAGACATCAATCCCGCCACATTTAAGGAGAGGGAGGCAAGAACTCTTCCACCTTCAACCACGGCAAGCCCACCACCTTGACGAACAATGGTTTCAACCGCCAATGTCATATCTTGATCATCAACCCCCACCACCGTGATATTGTGAGAATCATGACCGACAGTAGAGGCGAGTGCCCCTCTTTGCAGTCCTATCCCCTGTACAAATCCCAAGCCCTTATTTCCTGTAAACTTGTGCCGTTCAATAACAGCGAGTTTTGCAACATCATTCTCTGGATCGGCGACAGCCATACCGTTGATGATTTTAACGGGAAGTTCTACTGCTTCGGTGATGAGCTGATCTTTTACAATCCTGATTACCCTTGCCAACTTAGCCTTTGCAGGGATGGTGAAGGAAATTTCTTTTATATCCACGTGCACCGAGGCAAACACCTCAGGAAATCTGTTGGCCAGCACCGCCGTATTGGTTTTTCCGGTGTTGTTTTTTTCCACCACCTGTTTCCCTCCTGCAAAGATCATCCTGGGCCTGATATCAGAGAGATCATCAAAAAGAACAAGATCTGCTCGATATCCTGGGGCAACAGCACCTCGGTCAACCAGATGAAAATAGTTGGCCACATTAATTGTCACCATCTGAATAGCTGTAACAGGATCAAGTCCTAACTTGATTGCTTTGCGTAAAATGCGATCGAGATGTCCATCAACCAAAAGATCATGGGGGTGACAGTCATCCGTGACCAGAAGGCATCGATGACTGTTTTTCTCTGTAACTGCAGGAAGCAGTGCTGCAAGATTTTTAGCAGTGGATCCCTCACGTATAAAAAGAAACATTCCTGCACAAAGCTTTTCCTTACCCTCTTCTGCCGTGGTACATTCATGATCCGACATGATCCCGGCAGTGACATAGGCCTGAAGATCTTTACCTGACAAACCGGGGGCATGCCCGTCCACAGGAACATTCTTGTTTTTACCCAGTAGAAGTTTCTTGAGCACCTCCTCATCCCCGCACAGGACTCCCGGGAAATTCATCATCTCTGCAACACCTACCACCCGTGAAGAATGAAGTATTTTTTCCATATCTATGGAATCCAAAGAAGCTCCCGAAGTCTCTAGGTGCGTCGCCGGGACACAGGAAGGGGCCATGATATAAAAACTGCACAACAGATCTGCACTTTCTTCCAGCATAAAGTCTATTCCTGCAGTCCCTGCAACATTGGCAATTTCATGGGGATCACAAACAACCGTTGTTGTCCCATGGGGTAAAACAGTCCTGGCAAACTGCTTTGGCGAGAGCATGGAACTTTCAACATGAATATGCCCTTCCATAAATCCCGGACAGACATAGGAACCGTTGCAGTCAATTTCCTTTACCCCGGAATAATCACCTATTCCTGCAATTCGTTCCCCACAGATCGCCACATCAGCCTGCACAATTTCTCCACAGAACACATCTATAATACGGCAATTTTTCAGCACACAATCTGCCGGCTCCACACCTCTTGCCTGCTGAATCCTTGTTCGCATTGTTGTTCCTGTCTCCATCATCTACCTCTCATCATTTGTACAACATCCTGTCTTTTCACAAAAAACATCAACCACCTGTCACAGAGAAGAACAGATCCAAATATAAATGTGTTTCTTTACGCCACAAAACTCTTTTTTCAGATATTTCGCCATTGCAGTAGCTGGTTGAATCTGCTATGAAACACCTGGTGATTCATATGAAAAAAGAAAAACCTTCCATACCGTCTGTTGACAGCAAAAGCTTTTTCGTAGATACCCATTGCCATCTCGACATGGAGAGCTATACGGGTGACCTGGATAAAACCCTGGCACGGGCTAAAGAGCATGGGGTGCACTCCATCATCACCATTGGTATCGATGAAAAAAGCTCAATTGGTGCGGTTGATCTAGCAAAAAAACATGCCATAATCAAGGCCACCGTTGGTATCCATCCCCACGATGTTGACCAGATAAGGCCTGGCACCTATCAACGTTTACAAACCCTAGTCGCAGAAAACAAGGAGCACATCGTTGGCTATGGAGAAATCGGCCTCGACTATGCAAAACGTTACGCAGAACCCTTTGCTCAAAAAAAGGCCTTTTGCGAACAGCTGGAGCTGGCCAAAGAACTTGAGCTGCCGGTTATTATCCATGATCGAGATGCCCACAGCGACACACTGTCCCTCCTTCACCAGTCAGGACCATTCCCCCAGGGCGGCGTTATGCACTGCTTTTCCGGTGACATTCAACTGGCAGAGCAGGTAGTGGAGATGGGTTTCTATCTCTCCATCCCGGGTGTTGTCACCTTTAAAAACGGTATTGAACTGCAGAAAGTTGCAGCTGCAGTTCCCCTTGAATCTCTGCTCCTGGAAACCGATGGTCCATTTCTTGCCCCTGTTCCCTGGAGAGGCAAACGCAATGAACCCTCCTACCTGCCCTACACAGCCGCAAAAGTAGCAGAACTCCGAGGAATCACTCTTGAAGAGGTGGCAGACCAAACCAGCATAAATGCCCAGACTCTCTTTCGATACAGTGTATCCCATTAATTTCCATGATTGCTGACAACCTGCAAACAATCCGCAAGACAATAACAGATACCGCCTTGAACTGCGGCCGAGATCCCTCCACCATTAAACTTGTTGCTGTCTCTAAACGTCACCCCTCAGCAAGTATCAGGGAGGCCATGGCAGCAGGCCAGGATCTGTTTGGAGAAAATTACATTCAGGAAGCAGCAGAAAAATATCGTACCATCGGTACTGGGGCTTCATTTCATTTTATCGGCCACCTGCAGTCCAATAAGGCGAAGCTTGCCGCTGAACTGTTTACCATGATTGAAACAATAGATCGATATAAGCTGGCGAAAACTCTCCATGGCCACCTTGAGAAACTGGGCAAGAGCTTAGACGTTCTCGTCCAGGTGAACATCGGCAGGGATCCCAAAAAGTCTGGTGTCCTGCCCGAAGAAACAGAAGTTCTCTTGAAAAAAATTGCTCCTTTTTCCAGGTTACGCATTAGGGGCTTAATGACCATGCCGCCTTTTACCATGGATCATAATGAGAGCAGGAGTTATTTCAAGGCGCTTCGTCTCCTGGGCCTTGAGCTGGGAGAAAAAAGCCTTTTTTTCGACAATGAATCCATAGAACTTTCCATGGGGATGTCTCACGACTTTCCTGTGGCCATTGAAGAGGGCGCGACAATTATCCGTATCGGAACAGCGATTTTTGGCGAAAGACCTCTTCAGCAGTAAGTGATCAAAGGAGAGTGGCACCCGGAGGGCGCTCAACCTGCAACCAAGTAAGTTCATTCACCATTGACCTTACATTAATCTAAGAGAAACAAAACTATGAAAATCACAATGATAGGCACTGGGTATGTGGGACTGGTCACCGGTACCTGTTTTGCTGAATTCGGCCACCATGTCACCTGCGTAGACAAAGATACAGCAAAAATTGACAAACTTCTGCATGGCTCTATCCCCATCTACGAACCAGGTCTTGACGCCTTGGTAGACAAGACTGTCAGGGAAGGCCGCTTGCAATTCACCTCGGACCTGAAAGAGGCCGTTGCAGGTGCAGAGGCGATTTTTCTTGCCGTTGGCACACCGACCAGCAGGCGCGGAGACGGCTATGCCGATCTCACTTACATTTACCAGGCCAGTAAAGAACTGGCAGTCCACCTCCAGGGCTATACCGTGATCATCGACAAAAGCACTGTCCCCACCGGGACTGCTAATGAGGTGGCAAGGATAATCAGAGAGACCAATCCCGATGCTGATTTTGACGTGGCCTCAAATCCCGAATTTTTACGAGAGGGAGCAGCAATAACTGACTTCATGCGTCCAGACAGGGTTGTTATCGGTGTTGAAACCGAGAGAGCAGAAAAAACACTGCGGGAAATCTACCAACCTCTCTTCCTCCAGGAAACACCCATTGTCAAAACCGATATTCAAACAGCCGAATTGACAAAATATGCAGCCAACGCCTTTCTCGCCGCCAAAATCAGCTTTATTAATGAAATTGCTCTCCTCTGTGACACCATTGGTGCAGACGTAATATCTTTGGCCAAGGGTATCGGCATGGATGGTCGAATTGGTTCGAAATTCCTTCACCCCGGCCCCGGATACGGTGGTTCCTGCTTTCCCAAGGACACCCTGGCACTCATGCGGATTGCCCAGGAGCATGGTCAAAACCTGCGAATTGTTGAAGCAACGGTGGAAGTGAATGCAGCCCAGAAGGCAAAAATGGTCAAAAAAATACGCGATGCTGTGGGTGGGAGTGAAGCAGGAAAGACCATCGCGGTCCTAGGTCTTACTTTCAAACCTGAAACCGACGACATGCGGGAATCCCCTTCTGTCACTATCCTCCCGGCCCTTTTGGAAAAAGGTGCAACAATCAGGGCACATGACCCCTTTGGCATGGAAGAGGCTGAAAAAATCATGCCCCCTGGTATCGATTACACCGAAAATGCCTACGATGCATGCACAGATGCCGATGCGGTCATCCTGATGACTGAATGGAATCAGTATCGAGCCCTGGATCTCAACAAACTTGCCGGGCTCATGCGCCATCAGATTTTTATCGACCTTCGCAATGTCTATGCCCCTGAAACGGTTAAGGCTGCAGGCTTTCAGTACGTGGGAGTTGGCAGGTCTTAAGCTCTTTTACCACCTGACACCGAGGGGTGAAACTCCTGTCTCTGCAAAACCAGGAAACAAAAAAGGCGTCGTTCCATTGTATTGGAACGACGCCTTTTTTTTTGGGAAAATAATCCTTAAAGCGACAATCAGACTTTTTTGGCAGAAGCACGCTTGGCTGCTTTCAAAGGATTAATACGTACGGTGACCACCTTAATCTCAGGCTTGGCATGGGTAGCAAAATTACAAATCCCAAGGCGCCATTTTGCTTCTGGTTTGAGATAGGACTGGCAGAATTGTGCACCGGCCTCTTCCACAATCCTCCCACACCCTTCACACTTTTCAACAACAGGTTGAAAATTCCTTTCGCTATAACTCATGGCAGCTTGACTCTGCATATTGTTCTCCTCAAGGTATAAAAACCAATGCTATTATTTTATTGAATATCTGAGAGCTCCGCTCACAGCTTGCTATCGGAAATCCACAGAACTTTATATTTTACCAGGACAGCCCATTTAAAACAAGAACAAAAAAACAAAAGGAGAAGATACCGCCTTAAAAAAACATCACTTGATCACAAAAGATGACCCTCTTGGGGAAAATGACATCCTCCCATTGAGTGTCTCCCCATCTCGAGAGACATCATTCTTTGTCTTTCTTCAAAAAAAATAAAGATATCAGTAGACTTCCTTGTAATCTCCAACTTCATGATATAGAATGACATTTGTTCCATTGAAACAATTAATCCATGCATTCATTATAGTTACATCCAACCCAGACGAATTCGGATTTAGCAGGAGAGAACATAATGCCTATCTACACATGGAAAGGTATCAATTCACAAGGTGTCAAACGTAAGGGGGAAATCGAGTCCCCTAATCAGGCTGCAGCTCTTGCCCATGTCAAGCGCCTTCGCATTCAAGACCCGATTATTAAGGAAAAGCCCAAAGACATCCTGGCGAATATCTCCTTTTTTAAACCAAAGGTAACCGGCAAGGATTTAGTCATCTTTGTCAGGCAGCTCTCCACCATGATTGATGCCGGCCTGCCGTTGGTTCAGGGTCTGGAGATCCTAGGCAAACAGCAGGAAAACTCCACCTTCAAAAAAGTCCTTACTGACATCAGGATGGATGTCGAAACTGGAACCACCTTTGCCGATGCCATGCGGAAACATCCCAAGGTGTTTGACAACCTCTTTGCCAACATGATCGAAGCCGGAGAAACCGGAGGTATCCTAGACACCATCCTTGGTCGCCTTGCTCTCTTCATGGAAAAATCCATGGCCTTGAAGAAAAAGATCAAGGGAGCCATGACCTATCCAGCGATCTGTCTTGCCATTGCCGCTCTCATCCTTGTGGTCATTTTGGTATTCGTCATTCCTGTATTTGAAGAGATGTTTGCCAGCTTTGGCTCAGCACTCCCCATGCCCACCCAGATCGTGGTAAATATGTCCAACACTTTCAAATCCAATTTTCTCTGGATAGGCATGGGAGTAGTTGCTGTTTTTTATACTATCAAAAAGATATACAATTCGGAAACAGGGCGAAAAAAGATGGATGCCATGATTCTCTGGGCCCCTGTTGCCGGCCCCCTGGTAAGAAAAGTTGCTGTTGCCAAATTCACCAGGACCCTCAGCACCATGCTCCAGAGTGGTGTACCCATCCTTGATGCATTACAGGTCGTTGCCAAGACCGCCGGTAATAAGGTTATTGAGGCTGCAGTATTTAATGTTGCCGACAGTATTGCTGAAGGCCGCCCCATAGCCGAACCCCTTGAAGAAAGTGGCGTATTTCCCAACATGGTTGTGCAGATGATCAACGTTGGTGAATCGGTTGGTGCCCTGGACACCATGCTTGCCAAGATTGCTGATTTTTATGATGAAGAAGTTGATCAGGCCGTGGAAAACCTGACGGCAATGATCGAGCCTTTTATGATGGTTTTTCTTGGAGGAATGATTGGTGGTCTCGTCATTGCCATGTATCTTCCGATTTTTTCAATGGCGAGTGCTGTTGGCGGATAAAAAAAACACTCTGACGGTTGACTTTATTCTCCTGACGCATATCATTAAGTACGGAGTTTAAAAAACAATTGACTATTTACAGAGGAGGATTCAATCATGACCCTTACAAAAGCTGACTTGGTACAACAGGTATACAAATCCCATGGTTCTTTGACAAAGGCCCAGGCCACTGATTCTGTTGAGGCCTTTCTTCGTATTTCAAAATCGTCTCTTAT
>DAOVAI010000154.1 GCA_030671085.1 Pseudomonadota bacterium
CGGTTTGAGCGACTACAACTGACCTATGTTAAATTTTTCCAAGCGATAGATCAGGACGTGGCGGGGAATCTGCAGGAGCCTTGCGGCCTGGGAGCGGTTCCCTTCTGCCAAGGTCAGGGCCTGTTCGATCAGGGATTTTTCCACCTCTTCCAGAGAAATACCATCGGGGGGCAGCTGAAAAGTCCCCCTTGAGTGTTGTGTTCCGTTGCCGGGAAGCAGGATGTCCTGGGCGGTGATTTCCGGAGCAGAACGGAGAATAACACTGCGCTCCACCACATTCTGCAGTTCCCTGATATTACCCGGCCAGTCATACTCCTGGAGTCTCTCCAGGCCTGCAGCGCTGAACATAACTTCGGGTGGTGCGTCATGTTTCTTTAAAAAATGGCGCACCAGAGCGGGAATATCATCCTTGCGCTCTCTCAGTGGCGGCAAGTGCAGGGGGATGACTGACAAACGGTAATAGAGATCTTCGCGAAAATCTCCCTGGGTGATGGCCTCCTGCAGGTTCCGGTTGGTGGCGGCAATAATACGAACATCCACCTCTTCTTCCTGCTGTCCCCCCACTGCCTCCACTTTTTTCTCCTGCAGGACCCGCAGGAATTTAACCTGCATCTCCGGCAGCAGTTCACCGATTTCATCAAGAAAGAGCGTCCCTCCATCGGCCCGCTGGAATCGACCCCGATGATCTTTCACGGCACCGGTGAATGCCCCCTTCACATGACCAAAGAGCTCGGACTCGATCAGATTGTTGGCAATGGCAGCACAATTCACGCCAATAAAGGCCTCTTTTCGGCGGGGACTATGGTGGTGAATAAGCCTGGCCAGCACCTCCTTTCCCGTCCCTGACTCGCCGGTAATCAGGACTGTGGCCGTTGACTCAGCCACCTTCAGTGCGGTGTGCAGCAGTTCAGCCATGGCCGAGTTCACCGTCTCCATACCACTGGCACCCGTGAGCCGGTTGACCTCCGCAGTCAGGTTGCGGGTGCGGCGATGCAGGTTGTGCATCTCCAGGGCCTTGGTACAGGAAAGCCTCAACGCATCTCTGTCAAAGGGCTTGGCTATAAAAGTAAATGCACCCAGATGCATGGCCCGGACCGCCAGTTCAATGGAACCAAACGCGGTGATGATGATTACCGGTATTTCAGGCTGCTCCTCCTTCATCTGCTGCAGGACATCCAGACCATCCACATCGCCCAACTGCACATCAGTGACCACAATATCGGGCTGAGCCTTGCGGAAGAGCCGCAAACCCTCCTCACCGGAGGAGGCAGCAAGCACCTTAAAGCCCCCCCGGCTCAGGTTATATTCCGTCACCCGCAGCAGGCTGATATCATCGTCAATCAACAAAAGAGTCTTCACTTAAGCACCTGCATCTTGATGAAGGATGGGCAAGGAAACAACAAAAACTGCTCCGCTGCCATGGTCCGGGCTATGCACTGTAAGGGTGCCGCCATAGCTCTCAACGATACGACTGCTGATGGCCAGCCCCAGACCGGTTCCCTCTTTACGGGTAGAATAAAAAGGAGTAAAGATTTTTTTCCGATCCGCTTTTGCGATACCTGGCCCGTTATCCAGGAAAACAATCTCTATCTCTTCATCCTGCCCCTTCCCCTTTATCTCAATAGTGCCATTACGTTCCAGGGATTCACAGCTGTTGAGCAAAAGGTTGATAAACACTTGAGCCATCTTATCTCCGTCGATAAGAACATGCTCCATCCGGCTTGGAATTTCCATCTTCAACGTGATATTTTTTTTCCGAAAATTATTGTCCAGGAGGGTGACTACCCGCTCAAGCACCTGGGGCAGCGCTTCGAGTCGTGGGCTCTCCAAGCCTGGCTGCTGCTTTCTTGAAAAACGCAGAACCTCTTCCACTGTTGTTGACAGACGGCTTGTTTCCTTGAGCAGAATTTCACTAAACTCATGCTTGGGATGATCCGGAGGAAAATCATCGGCCAGGATCTCAACGGCACCTCGTATTGCGGCAAGAGGATTCTTCACCTCATGGGCAAGAGATGCGGAAAGCTGGCCCAAGGCAGAGAGTTTTTGACTGGCATGCAGCTGTTCTTCGGCGTCAACCAGAGTAATGGCCTGCTTATGGAGCTTTTTGTAGGACCGTTCCAGTTGCCGGGAAAGCTCTTGATATTTAATCCGCAGTTTTTTTTCACGACTGGCAATGGCCCCGGTAACAATCCCGGCACCGAAATAGAGCAGGATCTCAGGGAGTTCGGAAAGGTACGCGCTTGGCCCCAGATGGTAAAAATGATGTAAGTGGGGAATAAAGGCCAGGGAGGTGCAGGCTGCCAGGAAGACTCCGCCCCGAATACCGTATAGTATGGCAGCAACAACAATAGGGAAATAACTGACCCTGCGATAAAAATCATGGAGAACAAGCTGATCAGTGGGGGTAAAGGTATGGAGCAGACCAACCGCAACAACAATCAGGAGCAGGAGAAAGATATAAGCGTTACGTGTTATTGACATAATCACTGGCGAAGAGGATAATATTTAATGTCCGTTACTGTAACAGATAGCATCGCTTCCAGTGGAATGCAATCCTTGATCGTTGGGATTCGCTTAACATTTCATCCCCCACCACCCCAGGATGACATTCTCTTATCTGATTACATACGAAACTCAGCAAAACGATTAGATTACGTGTAGGAGCCCGCCCCTGCGGGCGATACTGAAGGTAACACCATTGGCGAAATTAATCGCCCGCAGGGGCGGGCTCCTACAAATTACGGTAATTTCAATTTGTTATTTGACAAGTTGTTTTCCAGGTTGAGTTTCATACGTAATGACATTTTCTTATGGGCGAAACAAACAGAGTCAAGCCACAGTCCTGTAAAAAGTTGCCGGTGGATTGGATTCATTCGTCCGAGCTCTGATGCTATAGCCCACCTCTGCGACAAAGCCCAAACGGGCGAAGACAGGGGTGTACTGATGATCTCTTACCCCCTTGCGCTTCACTCGTCAGTGCTTATTTTTGAATCAGTTTTCAAATACCTTGTCCGATTTGAATGAAGCAATCATGCAATACTAAGAACTCTCAAAACCTCTTTTATACAATATGAACGATTTTATCCTCCAACTCATTATCATGGCCCCACCGATCCTCCTGGCACTCACGGTTCACGAATTCGCCCACGGGTATGTGGCCTTTCGCCTTGGAGACCCCACGGCTAAAGCCATGGGCAGGCTGACCCTGAATCCCTTGAAACATCTGGATCCCCTGGGCACCCTGGCCTTCTTCATTATAAAAATCGGCTGGGCAAAACCGGTTCCGGTGAACCCCGCTTACTTTCGCAACCCGCGCAAGGACATGCTCTGGGTAGCCCTGGCAGGACCGGCAGTGAATCTGGTACTGGCCGTTATCAGTGCCCTGGCTGTAAAAGTTGTCTGGTTTATTGCTGCCAACATTCCCTATTCACAAATGGCCGAAGCCATTCTTGTTCCTCTCAATCAGGTCCTGATGGCCTCTGTCTGGATCAACCTGGTTCTCTGCATCTTCAATTTCCTCCCCATTCCACCCCTGGATGGAAGCCGGATTCTGGCAGGCATCCTGCCGCCGCACCTGGCCCGTTCGTACGCCTCTGTGGAGCGTTACGGGTTTATTATCATCCTCATCCTCGCCTTTTCCGGACTGCTGTCAAAGATGATCATACCGGTGATTTCCTTTGCCAATAATATTCTCCTGTAAGCCCAGGCAGCTCAAACACGAAGGCCCCCTGTCGACGGATTGTCAACAGGGGGCCTTCAATGACTGCTGATGCAGCAATAGAGCTGCTGTTCAACTTTTGTTAAAAATCGTAGCTCAGGCCAAGGCTCAGCAGATGTGCTGCGGCATTGGTGAACTCGCCGTTTATGATGCCATTGTTCACAATGCGGCTGGTTTTATAATCATAGAGGTAGGCCAATCCCAGTTCCATCTGTTCATTGACCCGATACCGGGCACCAAGTGAGTAGAGGTAGGCGTCGCTGTCCGGCAGCTCAAAACCGAGGGTGTCATCGGGTACAGGGGTCTCATCATAGGCAAAACCGCCCATCAGGGTCACCGTCGGGTTCAGCTCATAGCTCAACCCTATGCGGTAGGTATCACTGTCATCCCAGTTTTTGGGGATGGGTTGATTAAAGACACTCAGTACCGGATGGGTGATGGGGGTATCATAGTGAAAGTCAATACTCTCATACTCTGACCAGTAGGTCCTGTCCCAGGTCAAATCAACAGTGGCCTTGTCAATGGTGTAGGCCATGGAAAGGCTGAGAACAGCAGGAGCTGGGATAGAAACGTTTCCGCCAGTGTCCATGGTGTAAGGTGCGGGATAATTGGTCCCCAGGTTTATATCCCCATCAAGATCCAGATCTACGTTGGAGCGATAGGTCACAGAGAGGTTCATGTTGTCCATGGGGCGAAGGGAAGCGGCCAGGTTATATCCCCACTCGATGGTGTCACCGTCCATGGCCCGTCTGACCATAATTCCTGATGGTTGAACCGCAAAATTGCTCACATCGGCTGTACTGTAAAGCAGACGGATACCGCCGCCCAAAGAAAACATTTCTCCAATCTGGTAAGAAACAGAGGGGTTAATGTCAACCACCGTGAGACTGTACTCCTCGGCAAAGCTTCGAGGATAGGGCTGGAGCCAACGCTTGGACAGTCCGTACGGGGCGGTGATGGAAAAGCCGAAACGGAAGTTATTCATGTCGGGGGAGACCAAAACACGGTGGGCAGCAGGAAATGCTCCATTTCCGATTCTCCATTATACAGCGGAGTACGATTATCGGAATAATTGGTCTGCGTCAGATTAATATAGGTCAGAGCACCTTCGAACTGCCACGCATCCTTCAGCCAGGACATGTTGGCAGGGTTATAATAACTGGCATCGGCATGCATGGCCGAGGCGATATTGGCTCCGGCCTTGGCCACGGAATCGACAGACTGCTCAGGGATACGATACCCTGAAGCCCAGGCAGATCCGGCTATCAGTACGGAACTCAAGGCCAATACAGAAATCTTCTTTTTCATACTCTTCTCCCACTTCCTTAATAAAAAAAATAATTACCCAGCCAGACTCCATGTTACAAACTGACAGGTTTTCCTCTTCTATACAATCAACCACAAACTAAAACACCCTCAAAACACTCTACCCGAAAACCAGTAATCGGTCAGAGGTGCCGGAGATTTATTCAATCAGGACGACCAGCTATACATCACCAGTATGCTGGTCGTCCTGATTGGGTAAAGATTCGGTGCCTATGGACCTTTCGCCTATGACATCATGGCACCGCCATCATAGAGATAGCGTTTGATCTTATGGGTTGCCGTCTTGATAAAGGGCTCCCGTCTCTCTACTATTCGTGCCAGACGTGATGCTGTTGACAGCTGCTCATTTACCTCTTTACGCATGCTGGAGATGAGAGAGT
>DAOVAI010000030.1 GCA_030671085.1 Pseudomonadota bacterium
CTGATTTTGGAAAAACGTCTGAACGATCTCTATGTCAAGGCCTGGAAGCAGCAGGGCAGAACCGAACATTGATGGTAACTATTCAGCAGCACCCCAACTACGTCCATTTCGACCTTCTCGAATAGCACTAGTATGCTTCAAAGGCCTAAATGAACGAATTTGTGGCACTGCTAAACAGTTACAGAGCGGTGGTTTGCCAATTATTTTGTATTATCTGAATAGGTACCATTGATGATGGGTAGATATCCCTTTATCTTATTAATACGTTAGAACGTGTGAACATGACAAAAGCAATTGTGGTTGCCGGTCTTGCCGGCGGGTCTGGAAAGAGTGTGGTGTCCGTGGGGTTAACTGCGGCCCTGACTCGGCAGGGAAATGTGGTTGTTCCCTTTAAAAAGGGACCGGACTATATTGATGCCGGCTGGATGAAACTGGCTGCCGGAAGAAACTGTTATAATCTCGATCCCTACCTGATGAGCATGGAGAGTATAAGGCGTTCCTTCCTGGAACAGAGTGCAGGGGCAGATTTTGCAATCCTTGAGGGTAATCGAGGCCTGTATGACGGGGTGAATGCTGAGGGGGGCTATTCCACTGCGGAATTGGCTCTTTCCCTCAAGCTGCCGGTGCTTCTGGTGGTCAACTGCACCAAGACCACACGTACTGTTGCCGCCATGGTTCTGGGTTGTCTGAAACTGGACGAACGTATTGATATCCGGGGAGTTGTTCTGAACCAGATCGGCACCGAGCGGCATCAGACCATTGTTACCCAGGCAGTTGAAAAGTATACCGGGATTCCTGTGCTTGGTGCAGTGCCGCGTATGAAGCGGGATATTTTTCCCATGCGCCATCTCGGAGTGACCCCCCATCAGGAGTATGAGGACAGTGACGAGACCATGGAGCTGCTGGCTAGGACGGCCGAAGAACATATGGATCTCGATCGAATCCAGGAGATTATGGTTCCAATTGGACAGCGGAAAGCAAAGTCCATTCAAAAGGTACAAGGCAGGAAACTGCGCATCGGTCTGCTCATGGATGCTGCTTTCCAGTTTTACTACTCGGAAAACCTGGAAGCCCTGGAACGTGGGGGAGCTGAGTTGGTGGCCATCAATGCCATGGTGGAGAAAGAACTTCCTGAGCTGGATGGTCTGTATATTGGTGGTGGGTTCCCCGAGACCAGTGCTGGAGCGCTTGCTGGCAATACGTCATTTCGTGATTCTGTGAAAGCAGCGGCAGCTGCAGGGCTGCCCATCTATGCCGAATGCGGCGGTTTGATATATCTGGGTGAGTCCATTGAACTCGAGGGAGATATACATCCCCTGGCCGGAGTTTTTCCCGTGCGCTTCGGCATGTCCCAAAAACCTCAGGCCCATGGCTATTCCATTTTTGAGGTGGATGGGGAAAATCCTTTTTATCCCTTGGCGTCAGAGGTTAAAGGACATGAGTTTCGCTATTCCACTATTCTGGAGTGGCCTGGAAAACCGGAAGAGCTGGCATTGAAGATGAAAAGGGGAGTGGGCTTTGCGGGAGGACGAGACGGGCTGACCAGCAAAAATGTGCTGGCCCTGTACACCCATGTCCATGCCCTGGGAACACCTGAGTGGGCAGAAGGCTTTTTGAAGCGTTGCCGTGAGGTGAAAGCAAAGGGTCGGCAGGAATAACAGCAGGTTCTCTGCAGATCGGCAAGTTGCTTAGTGCGTTGCCGGCATGGTGCCCAGTACCTTGGCGCTGATGCTCTCTTTTTCCGCCTCGGTGGGTTCCGGTTTTGTCCAATGAATAAAGGATTCGGTGACTCGCATGAAGTCGCCGTTGTCTTCCTTGCACTTGGGACAGATACTTTCTGCCTGATCCCGGTACATGATGACCTTGGAGGCGGGTTCTCCGTCTTTGGCAATAGCTGCCATCTTTCGACAACCGCAGTCTAGTCTGACCACCACCACACCTATGCCGTCAGGACTGCCTTCGAGGATGCCTTCGATCATGGCCTCTTCATTTTTTTCTGCAACAAGGGCCGTCTGCTTTATCTTTTTCGATGATTTTTTTGCCATTTTATCTTTGCTGTCATGAGGTGGTTTATCTGAGAGAACTTGAAGAAATGATATTATAAGACAGTTGTCCCTTTGGTCAATGTTTTTCCTGGTTTCACCCAACAGTGTATCGAGGAAAAGCTGTTTGTTTTTCTGTGAGATCCGCAGTGAAAAAGGCGAATTTATCTTGACAAACAACAGGGGGTGAATTAATGGATCAATACACGAAACAAGAGTTTCAATATGGCGGGAACGCTAATGGAGACTGAAACAGGTATATTATTGTACTTGTTTATTAATTCTTTATTTATTTTAGGAGGTTGTTATGGCTTGGGATGTAGTTGTCGACAAAGATAAATGTTCTGGTGATGAAGAATGTGTGAATGCTTGTCCTGCACAGGTTTTCGAGATGGTAGATGGGAAGGCCGATCCTGTTGAAATGGATGAGTGCCTCGGTTGTGAGACCTGTATTGAGGTTTGTCCTGAGGGTGCCATCACCGTAACTGAAGTCTAATCCATTTAGAACTCGGTTTTTTGCAAGCCCATTCCTCCGTCAGGGGGGAATGGGCTTGTCTTGTTTAAAGTAAGCAGTCACAGGCACCGAATCTTTTCGCGATCAGGCTGACCAGCTATACATGTCAGTATGCTGGACGGCCTGATCGCGAAAATCTCCGGCACCTGTAATGCTTACTTGTTTGGATAGTTTTTTTGATTAAATCTTTCTGAAGATATTCGTAAAGACCATATTGATGGCTGGAAATCTATCACGACTCAAACCTGGTGCTTCCCGTACTGTGCATCTGCTGGTGGCTGCCTCGATCTGGACTGCTGTCGGTCTGATGCTCATGCTGCGCGGTGCCGGTTGGCTCTCCTCTGTCGGGAGTCTCTGGCTTATGCTTCCCGCCTTTGCCCTGGGGACGTGCAAGTCGTTTCTGGTACTTGATAAATCAGCGAAAAAGGGTGTTGATCGGATTGTTCGTTTTCATGATGGGACATGTCTCGGCGGCGTGTATTCGGTGAAGACCTGGCTGCTGGTTCTCCTGATGATGACCATGGGATTTCTGTTGCGCAATTCATCTCTGCCAAAGGAATTTCTTGGGGTGTTTTATGTGACTATAGGCTGGGGTCTGTTTTTTTCCAGCCGACATGCCTGGCGTACCTGGCAGCGTGGAGCAGACAACTTTCCAGATACTACAACCAATGGCAACGGCACATAACCTATTCTCCCATGCCTGTTTCCTCCTTTAATCAGATCCGTGTGAGTGCTTCGGCTCTTGCTCATAATTACCGTCTGCTGCAGCAGCGTGCCGGAAGCGGAGTCAGGGTATTGGCCATGGTCAAGGCCGATGCGTACGGTCACGGAATGATAGAGGCCGCTCAAGTGTTTGCCTCTGCGGGATGCAGTGACTTCGGGGTTGCTGAAATCGGAGAGGGTGTCCAGCTGCGTGCTGCAGGAGCGGATGGTAATATCTTTGTTTTTCTTGGTTTCAGGCCTGAAGACAGTGGCCTCTTTTTTGAGCATGACCTCATTCCGGTCATTTATGACCTGGAAAGTGGTGCAGCCCTCTCCAGAGAGGGTGTGAGACGTGAACAGGAGATAGCCGTTCATCTGAAAGTGGACTGCGGTATGAGTCGTCTGGGCATTCTGCCGAAGGATGTTGAATCCTTTGTAACCGCTCTGCAACAGCTTCCAGGTATTGCTTTGGGAGGTATCCTCAGTCATTTTCCTCGGGCCGATGAACATGACTCTCTGCACAGTGCTGAGCAGTTTAATCGTTTTGAAGATGTTGCTGCACAGGCAGGGAATACGACTTCCCTGATGAAGCATATTGCAAATTCAGGGGCAGTGCTCTATTTTCCCTACACCTGTTGTGATATGGTACGAGCAGGGATCTCTCTGTATGGATATTATCCGGACGGTAACGCTGGAGCAGAACGGGAGAAAGGGGAAAGACTGCAACCGGCCATGTCTTTTGTCAGCAGGGTGCTGCAGGTAAAAACCGTACCTGCCGGTACCGGAGTAAGCTACGGCCACACCTATACCACCGACAAGGAGACACGGCTTGCTGTTTTGCCGGTGGGCTATGAAGATGGCCTTTCCCGTCACCTGTCCAACAGGGGGGAGGTACTTGTTCGTGGAAAGCGGGCCAAGGTCCGAGGACGCATCTGCATGAACCTGTGCATGGTGGATGTCTCAGAAATAGAAGGGGTCCAGTCTGGAGACGAGGTGATAATCCTTGGTCATCAGGGTGATGACTCTATCAGCGGCAATGAGATCGCAGGATGGATGAACAGCATCTCTTACGAGGTGCTCTGTCTATTTGGAAATAATAACGAGAGAACGTACAGTAAATGATTCGTGAACGTCTGAAAGTAATTGTCGATGCCTGCTTTGCCAAAGGGGTCAGTGAAGGGAAATGGTCGGATGCTGCTGCTGAAAAGTATACGGTAGAGGCCCCCAAACGTGAGGGGCAGGGAGATTTTTCTACCAACATGGCCATGGTCATGGCCGGTATGGAGAAAAAAAATCCCAGGGAGCTGGCAGGGACTCTTGTGGAAATCCTGTCTGGAGAGGATGAAATCATCGAGCGTCTGGAAATTGCAGGGCCCGGGTTCGTCAACATCTTCTTGAAACCTGCGGTGTGGCAGGAGGTCCTGAGACCCATACTCAAGGCAGGAGACAATTTTGGCCGGTCCACCATTGGCAATGGGAAAAAGGTCCTTGTGGAATTTGTCAGTGCCAATCCAACCGGGCCTTTAAGCATTGGCCATGGTCGTCAGGCCATTCTTGGAGATGCCATTGCCAGGCTTCTGGAAATTACCGGCCATGAGGTCTTTCGTGAATATTACTTCAATGACGCCGGGCGGCAGATGCGCGTGCTCGGTGAGTCCACCCGTGCCCGCTATCTTGAACTGCAGGATTTGCCCTCTACATTTCCAGAAGACGGGTATCAGGGCCAGTATATCAAGGATATAGCCCAGGCCCTTTTTGATGAGAAAGGTGATTCCCTCAATACGCAAGAAGACGCAAAACCGTTTACCGAAAAGGCGGTGGAACTGATTTTTGAGAATATCTCCGGAACACTTGAGCGAATGGGGGTTCATTTTGATAACTACTTCAACGAACATTCCCTCTATGATAACGGACATATTGATTCGGTAGTCAGTGAACTCAGGGAGAAAGGCTTGGTCTATGAAAAAGACGATGCCGTATGGTTCAAGACTTCGGACTTTGGCCAGGAACAGGATCGGGTGATTATCAAGTCCAGTGGAGAACCCACCTATCGTCTGCCCGATATTGCCTATCATAGGGAAAAATTTCGCCGCAATTTTGACTGGATGGTAGATGTGTTTGGTTCCGACCACATTGCCACGGTTCCTGATGTCATGTCCGGGCTGGAGGCACTGGGCTATGATTCCAGTAAAGTGACAGTGGTGCTGCATCAGTTTGTCACCCTGACCCGCCACGGCAAGTTGGTGAAGATGTCCACCAGAAAGGCCACTTTTGTTACAGTGGATGAACTCCTTGATGAAGTGGGCACAGATGTGGCCCGTTTTTACCTGATGATGCGCAAGGCAGACAGTCAGCTGGAGTTTGATCTTGATCTTGCCGCCAAGCAGGAGAAGGATAATCCCGTCTACTATGTGCAGTACGGGCATGCCCGGCTCTGTTCTATCCTCCGCCGGGCAAAGGAAATGGGCATTGATGTCGAAAAGCTGGAACAGGCAGATCTTTCATTGCTTGTTGAAGCAGAAGAACTGCAGTTGCTGAAGACCATAGCCGCTTTTCCTGCCTCTGTTGAATCTGCAGCCCTTGATCTTGCTCCCCACCGAGCCATCTTTTTCCTTATGGAACTTGCAGGGGAACTGCATAGCTATTATAACAAACACAAGGTGATTGATCCTGAAAACGTACCCCAGGCAGTGACTCAGGCTCGCCTCTGTCTGGTTGCTGGTGTGCAGCAGGTCTTCAAAAACGGATTGTTGATGCTTGGCCTCAATGCTCCTGAAAAAATGTAATAAGGGGCCGCAAGCACCCAATCTTGTTACGACCATGACGGACAGCATACTCAAGTATTGCTGTCCGTCATGATCGTAAAAATCTTTGGCACTTACAACTCCTTATTCAAATAAATGGGTATCCTCACCTGATCCATGGCCCCGAGAAAACGAAAAAAAGCAGTAAAAAAGGTCAAATTTCAACTGACCAGGAGTGGGATTGCCGGCATTGGTGTGGTCTGCTTCTGTATTTTTCTCTGGATGTTTCTTCTCGGGGTATGGGCAGGACAATCCCTCCTCTTTCCACCAGTGAGCGCAAAACAGCTTTCACCGGTAGTGCGCGACAGTGGTGAAGGAAAACAGGTACTGGATGTTATCCGCATCGAGGCAGAAAAGAAAAAGATAAAAAGTTGAAAATCCTGGCATTCTCTCCAAAAAGACTTACTATACAACTTGTTGATAGTCAGCCCCTCCCGCCAGGATCGCGCCAACTCAGATACCCATTAATGAAAGGATTATTCCGGTAGAGCCGGTTCCCTCCTATGATACGAAATGCCAGGATGGGGGATGTGAAGAAAATCCATTCCCTGCTCAACTACTTTGCTGCCAAAGAACTGCTGCTCTCCAGATCCATCAGCGCACTCTATGACCAGCTTCGCGATTTCAAGGTCTTTGTCGACGACAAAGATGAGATCCTCGGGGTCTGCTCTCTGCATATCACCTGGGAAGATCTTGCCGAAATTCGATCCCTGGCTGTCAAAGAGGATGCTCAGGGCCGGAAAATCGGGGCAAAGCTGGTGCGTTGTTGTCTTGAAGAAGCAAGAGATCTTGATATTTTAAACGTCTTTACCCTGACATACCAGCCGGAATTTTTTCGTAAACAGGGCTTTGTTGACATAGACAAGAGAGATCTGCCGCATAAGATCTGGAGTGATTGTCTGAACTGCCATAAATTTCCAGATTGTGATGAGGAGGCCCTGCAGTGCACGGTCTCCGACGTCATCCCTGAACGTGTGAGTGGAGCGTAAGAGTGATTACGGCCACTGTCTTCTTTATAAACAAGGTGAATGCTTGAAATGATAGGTAACGTACTGACAAAAGTCTTTGGAAGTAAAAATGATCGGGTACTGAAACAGATACAGCCCCTGGTCAATCGCATTAATGAGCTGGAAGGGAGTGTCGCCTCCCTTGATGATGCGCAGCTTGCCGCCAGGACCGTGGAGTTCCGTGAGCGTCTGGCCAAGGGGGAAGAGCTGGACAGCCTTCTACCCGAGGCCTTTGCCACCATGCGGGAGGCAGGTAAGCGGGTGCTTGGAGAACGTCATTACGATGTTCAGCTCATTGGTGGCGTTATTCTCCATCAGGGCAAGATAGCGGAGATGAAGACCGGTGAGGGTAAGACATTGACCTCAACTCTGCCGGTCTATCTCAATGCCCTGGGCGGAAAAGGTGTGCATCTGGTTACGGTCAACGATTACCTGGCTGCTCGTGATGCCGACTGGATGGGGCAGGTCTATAATGCGCTTGGCATCAGCGTTGGGAAGATCGTTCATGATATGGACGATCAGCTCCGCCGTGAAGCCTATGCTGCTGATGTTACTTACGGAACCAACAACGAATACGGCTTTGATTATCTCCGTGATAACATGAAATTTGAGATGAGTGATTTCTGTCAACGTGGCTTTCATTTCGCCATTGTCGATGAGGTTGACTCCATTCTCATTGATGAAGCAAGGACTCCGCTCATCATCTCTGGACCGGCTGAGATCTCCACCGAGATGTATGTCAGTGTGAATAAAATCATGTCTGCTTTTAAGGCCGATGAACATTATATGGTGGATGAGAAGGCCAGGCAGGTTGCTCTCAGCGAAGAAGGTATTAGTCTTGGCGAAGAGTTGCTGAACGTGGAAAACCTCTACGAGCCTGATGCCATTGAGCAGCTGCACCATCTGAACCAGGCCCTGAAGGCCCATGTCCTTTTTCAACGGGACGTAGATTACATCGTCAAAAACGGTGAGGTGGTCATTGTTGATGAGTTTACCGGCAGAACCATGGAGGGTCGTCGCTACTCCGATGGCTTGCATCAGGCCCTGGAAGCCAAGGAGGGTGTCAAAATTGAGAAAGAGAATCAGACTCTTGCCTCGATTACCTTCCAGAACTACTTCCGCATGTATGACAAGCTTTCCGGAATGACCGGTACGGCAGATACTGAGGCCCCGGAGTTCAAGAAGATCTATAATCTTGACGTGGTCATCATGCCCACCAATATGCCCATGGTGCGTGAAGATTTTCCCGATGTCATTTATAAAAATACCAAGGCCAAGTATCGGGCAATCGTCCGTGAAGTCAATGAGCTGCACGAAAAGGGGCAACCGGTGCTGGTGGGTACTATTTCCATCGACGTCTCGGAGCTCATTTCCAAGATGCTGAAAAATGAAAAGATTGAGCATGAGGTACTCAATGCCAAGCAGCATGATCGTGAAGCAGAGATCGTTGCCAATGCCGGACAGTTCGGCAAGGTAACCATTGCCACCAACATGGCCGGTCGTGGTACTGATATCAAACTGAGTCCTGAATCCCGCGAAGCAGGCGGCCTGCATATCCTCGGCACCTCACGTCATGAATCGCGGCGTATCGATAATCAGCTGCGTGGTCGTTCCGGTCGTCAGGGCGATCTTGGCTCTTCCCGTTTTTTCCTCTCCCTTGAAGATGATCTGCTGCGTATTTTCGGCTCAGGCCGGATCTCGGGCATCATGGATAAACTGGGAATGGAAGAGGATGAGCCCATTGAGCACAACATGATCTCCAAGGCCATTGAAAATGCGCAGCGCAAGGTGGAAGGGCATAACTTTGATATTCGTAAACACCTGCTGGAATATGATGATGTCATGAATAAGCAGCGTGAAGTGATCTACCGTCAGCGCCGCGAACTCCTCTCTGGCGAAGATTTTGTTTCAGTGATCGAGGATATGACCGCAGATCTCGTTGATCTGGTTGTTGATGAATTTGCCAATGATCGGCTGGCTTCAGAGGACTGGGACTGGCAGGGTTTTGATGAACGAATGATGGATCTCTTCCAGATTACCCTTGATTGGAACGATGAAGACCGGAGCGGTATGGACCGTGAAGGTTTCCGGGAAAAGATCGATGGCCTGGTCAAAGAACATTATGCTGCCCAGGAGACCCATAACGGGACGGATGTTCAGCGGCATATGGAACGGGTTATTCTCTTGCAGACAGTGGACACCCATTGGAAGGATCACCTGCTCTCCATGGATCATCTCAAACAGGGGATCGGCCTCCGCGGCTATGGTCAGAAAAATCCTTTGGATGAGTATAAGAAGGAGGGCTACAACCTTTTCATGAACATGATAGATACGGTCAAGCAGCAGACCGTTTCCACCCTCATGCGGGTGAAGATCGTGCATGAAGATGATGTGGAGCGCCTGGAGAAAGAGAGGCGAGAGCAAGAGCGCAGGGAAATGGAACAGGCGACCATGAACAAGGGCGCCGCCGGTGAGGATGCCCCTGAAGCCAAACCGGAGAAACGGGAAGGGGAGAAGGTAGGACGTAATGCACCCTGTCCCTGCGGTTCCGGAAAGAAGTTCAAAAAATGCTGCGGTAAGCCAAGCTGATTACCTGCCAGGTTAGCTGTAGTACTAGAGAAACAAGAAGAGGCTTTGGAGAACATACTCCGGAGCCTTTTTTGATTCTGATTACGTATGAAACTCAGCTAAGAAAATAATTAATGGCTAATGGTCTGAAAATATTCTGAGTTGTAGGAGCCTGCCCCTGCGGGCGATCCTGAAGGGTGTACCTTTACCACCATTGATCGCCCGCAGGGGCAGGCTCCTACGCAAAACCTAATTGTGTGGCTGAGTTTCGTACGTAATTAGTTTTTTGATTGGGTTGATTTTGAGGACGGTTGCAGAAGGAGGCGAGTGATGGATGGTGAATACGGAATAAATCGTGACGAGGCAATGGCCCTGTTGCAGGAGCAGGTCTCCAGCCCCAACATGATCAAACATTGCCTGGCCACAGAGGCAGTGTTGAAGGGTCTGGCTGTGCATCTAGGAGAGGATCAGGAAAAATGGGGACTGGCAGGCCTGCTTCACGATCTTGACGTAGAGACCCACCAGGATCTGGCCGTGCATACCCATGGAACTGTGCAGATTCTGAAAGAGAGGGGGGTGAATGATGAAATAATCGATTCTATCCGTCTCCACAACGAAGAGGCACATTCCGACAAACGCAGCACTCTCTTTCATCATGCCCTGGCCGCCGGTGAAACAATAACAGGTCTGGTCACAGCCACTGCCCTGGTATATCCCGACAAAAAACTTGCTTCGGTGAAACCAAAATCAGTACGTAAACGCTTTAAGGAAAAGGGTTTTGCCAGGGGAGCCAATCGTGAGATTATCAGGGAATGTGAAAAACTGGGTATGGAGGTGAACGAGTTCTGTGATCTGGCCCTGGCGGCCATGCTGTCCATCTCCGACGATCTAGGGTTGTAAGCGTTTCGCTTTGTTATCCATGCAGGGAAGGAGAGACCCCTGACAGTGTTTGGCTCTGCCACTGTCAGGAGTCGTGTTGCTTATCCGTGTAGTTTGTTCGGGTACATGATGTTCTCCTCCATGTGTCTGAGTTCATCGATTCCAGAGACAACGATGTCGGGATCGTATTCCAGATAGCGCGCTGGAAGTTTCCCTTCGTAATCCATGTTGGAGAGGAGAAATTTCATGCAGTTGAGACGGGCTTTTTTCTTCACATTCGAACGGATAATCGTCCAGGGGGCCATGGTCCTGTTTGTCTCTGACAGCATCTGAAACTTACGTACCGAGTATTGATCCCAGTATTCCTGGGCCAGATTGTCCACTGGGGAGAGCTTATACTGCTTGAGCGGGTCTTCTTTCCTGGAATCAAAGCGTTCCTTCTGAACTTCTTTGGAGACCGAGAAATAGAACTTGAAGAGCTTGATCCCATCTTTGACCAGCAGTTCCTCCAACATGGGGGCATCTTTGAGGAAGCGTTTGTTCTGTTCATCGGTGCAGAATCCCATGACCGGTTCCACCATGGCTCGATTGTACCAGCTGCGATCAAAAATTACGAGTTCCCCGGCCGCAGGCAGGTGTGGGGTGTAGCGCTGGAAGTACCATTGGGTTGCCTCTGTTTCATTGGGTTTGTTCAGGGCCACCACCCGGGTATTTCTGGGGTTGAGATTGGCCGTGATCCGTTTGATGGTGCCACCCTTGCCGGCTGCGTCCCGCCCCTCAAAGATAGCGAGTAGCCGGTCACCGTTGGCTTTCATGTGCCGCTGCAGTTTCATCAGTTCGATCTGCAGCAGTTTGAGCTCCCTTTCGTACTCGATATGCCAGTTTTTGACAAAGATGGCAGTTTTGTCTTTGCCCTCTTTCTTCTTATAATTTTTTAAGGCTGTTCCTTCCAGCAGTTTGTAATCCAGGCAAACAATTTTTTTTTTTCCTTTTTTTCTTTTTTCTTCTTTTTTTGTGCCATGATAGTTTCCTCGAAATGGGGTCTAACTCAATGGTGCCCCGTATTGTTTTTTCTCTTTTTTCATAATCTTTAATTCGCGGTTCCCCGGGATAACAATCTCCGGGTCGACTTCAAAATTAAGGTTTCTTTTTCGTCCTCGGTATTTGACGGAGTTAAGGATAAGTTTCATAGTCTCGCGCCGGGCCATGTGCTTATCATCGGAACGGATCACAAACCATTTGGATTCCTTGGTGTGGGTTTTCTGGAGAAGAACTTTTTTCTTTTCTGTGAATTCTTCCCAAAGATCCTGGGCCTGAAGGTCAACCTCGCTCAGTTTCCATTGGCGTAAGGGATCATTTTTCCTTCTCTCAAAACGTCTTGACTGCTCTTCTTTGGTCACGGAGAAATAGAGTTTGAGGAGGATGGTGTGACCGGCATCCAGAATGAAGTTTTGTTCGTAGGAGGTCACTTTTTTCAGAAAACGTCGATACTGGGCCATGGTGCAGAATCCCATAACCGGTTCCACCATGGCTCGATTATACCAACTCCTGTCAAAGAGTACGATCTCACCGGCGTGGGGGAAACGTTCAATGTAGCGTTTCATGTGCAGTTCGGTCTTTTGGGTGTCAGTGGGCTTGCCCAGGGCCTCGACTCGGTACCGTTTTTCGTTCATATAGCGGGCGACTCTGCGGATGGTCCCGCCTTTTCCAGAGGCATCCCGTCCGTCAAAGAGGATGATCATCTTTTTGCCTGTTTTCTCAAGATGGGTCTGCATCTTGATGAGTTCTGCCTGATAGGGTTTGAGCTCCTCTGCATTGTAATATTTGAGGAGCGCTGCCTCAACGATCTCTTCCTTGTGGCGCTCTTTGAGCACGGAGAGTATTTTCCTGCTTTTTTCATCGGGCGCATGGGAGCGAAATTCCTTGTCAAGCTTTTCGACGAACTTGCGAATAATAGCAGTGGTACCTTTGGCTTCAATCCCTGTTGTTTTACTCTTCTTTTTATGTGCGACCATGGAGATTCTCCTGGAGAAAGATTTTCATTAATAAAATAAGGATAGCAGTAACTGCCATATGACTGCAAATATTAATTGAGTTTTTTCCCAAGAAGATACATGGATTGGTAAATTTCCGGCATGTTGTGGAGCTGCAGGGCCTGAACCATGTGCTCCACCGGCCAGTTGATGCGGTGGTGATGAACTTGAATTGTGTCCTTGTCCAGGGTGAGGACAGCACAGGATGCAGCCGGGTTGGAGTCGAACATCCGTCCAACACTGCCCGGGTTGATGAAGTGGGTGTTCCCCACCACTTTATGGTAGGGGGTGTGGGAGTGACCGGTGATGATGATAGGGCAGGAACAGGAAGCAGCCAGTTCTTCGAATCGTTCAGGATCGGTGTCGGGAAAGAGAGATTCGTGCGGACGTTCGGGACTGCCGTGGAAGAGGCAGATGTTTTGCTCTGCTATGGTGAGGCGGCAGGAGTTTTCCAGGGAGAAAAGATATTCTTTGCACACTGGGTCAAGGTGTTCGGCAGTCCAGGTGTACATGATCCGTTTTTCTTCCTTTCGTGGTTTGGTGAACTGTTTCCCGCGCAGCAATTTTTTGACCTTTTTGTCTGTATTACCAAGGATTGACCAGACCTTGTGTTTCATCAGCCAGTGCAGGGTCTCATTGGCAAAGGGCGCATAGACCAGGGAATCACCGCAGTTGCAGATTGCTGCAAAAGAAGTCCCCTGAAAAAACCCTTCAATGGCTTCAAGGGCTGGATAGTTGCTATGGATGTCTGAGAGGAGAAGAATCTGCATGCTTAGAGTTACAAAAGAGGGCCAATGAGGAGGGCAGTGTTTTCAAAGAATTTCTCAATAACGGAGCGTTTTCGCATGGCTTGCAGGTCAAGGGTTGTACTCTTTGCTTCGTAGCGCTTTTGTACCTCGCGCAGTTCGGTGGTGAAGCGTTTGGAGTAGATGAAGAGGGTGGCCTCAAAGTTGAGCCAGAAACTGCGCATGTCCAGATTCACTGATCCGAAAAGAGCGAATTCGTTGTCCACTGTTATGGTCTTGGAGTGGAGCAGTCCTCCGGTGAAAAGCTGAACGGTCACGCCACTGGCAGCCAGGCTTTCATATCTGGCCCTGCTCGCATAATGGACGAGTTTCGAGTCATTCTTCTCCGGTACAATGATGCGGACATCGACTCCACGCTGGGCAGCCGATTGCAGAGCAGTCAACAGTGATTCATCAGGGACAAAGTAGGGCGTGGTAAGGGTGATATTTTTTCGTGCTGCATAGATGGTGGTCAGGAGCAGGGTGTGAATGGCTTCCGGAGTAAAGTCAGGGCCTGAGGGGACGAGCTGTACAGGGATGTCATCGACATAGGGCTGGGGGTTGATGTCGGCTATGGAGCGAATGTGCTCAATATCCTGCGCCATGGAGCGTGAACGGATTTTCTCGTTGTCTGTTTCCAGGAACCAGTCACTGATAAAGGTACCGGCAATGGATTCGACCACAGGCCCTTGGATACGGACCATGATGTCCACCCATTGTCCAACTCCTGATTCCTGTTTGAAAAAATCCGGATCCACCATGTTTTGACTGCCGGTGTAGGCAATCTTCCCATCTATCACAACAATCTTTCGATGGTTGCGAATGTCGATCCTGACAAAAATGGCCTTGTAGAATCCGGCTGGCAGGGCCTCCATTACCTTGATTCCTGCAGCCCGCAATTCCTTGACCTTTTTGCCGCGCAAAAAGTCTTTACTGCCAATGGCATCCACCAGGATTCGACAGGTAACTCCCCTTTCTTTTGCACGGATGAGGGCGGCCACTACTTCATCTGCGGTGCCTCCCTCATGCCAGATGTAAAATTGCAGGTGGCAGGTGGATACAGCAGCATCAATGTCTTTGATGATGGCCCGCATGATCTTTTCCGGTTCTTCGATCAGCTGCAGGCTGTTTCCATCAAGGGCAGGGATGCCGATGAGAGCATCTGCCTGGCGATGAATGGGCTCCAGTTCCGGATTGAGTGCAGACCAGTTGACAGGACCATAGTTTCTGAGCGATGTCAGCCATTGGTGGTAGTGATCCAGGCCCTCTCTGGCACGCCTTGCCCGTGTCTCACTGATCCTGTTTTCCCCGAGAAAGAGATAGATAAGGGCTCCGAAAAAGGGGAGAAGGAGAATGACGACAAGCCAGGCCAGGGTAACGCCATACTGACGTTGGCGCATGATTACCCGGATGGAGAGGCCAAAGCGAATGGCAAGGTCAGCCAGGGGGATGAAGATGGAATAAATTTGGTAACTCCAGTGGTAACTCTCTACTTCCATTTGGCCTGATCCTTCTGAGGGGAAGAATATTTTTATTAGGTATTAGAGAAGTGTACACGGCCGGGATAAATTGTAAAAGAGCTAATTTTTCACTGGCATAATCACTCATGGGAATGGTAATGTGAGACCTCTTGTCAGTTTTTATATTTTTGAGGAGTAACGGAACGGATGAATATTAAAGGATTTTCTAGCGCTGCAGTGTCTGCAGGAATTCGCTATACGGGCAGGCTTGATCTCGGTCTCATATACAGCACAACTCCTGCCGTGACTGCAGGAGTGTTTACCACCAACCAGGTCAAAGCGGCTCCGCTTCTCATAGACATGGAACGGCTGAAACAGGGGCGTGCCCAGGCAATACTGGTCAACAGCGGCTGTGCCAATGCCTGTACCGGTGCACAGGGGATGGAGGCGGCACTGGCCACCAGTGCTTTGCTCTCTTCCAGCCTGGGTATCCCTGATGAGATGGTCCTTGTCTCTTCCACCGGAGTCATTGGTGAACAGTTGAACGTAGACGCCTTCAGCTCTTCCATGGACAGGCTGGTGGCAGAACTCGATGAAGAAAAATTTGAAGAGGTGGCCCATGCCATCATGACCACGGATACGGTTTCCAAAACAGTCTATCGGACTGTGACTATCGGTGAACATGAGGTGAACTTCATGGGAATGGCCAAAGGGGCTGGAATGATTATGCCCAATATGGCCACCATGCTTTCCTTTGTGGTCACCGATGCGCAGATCAGTTTCCCTGAGCTGCAGGAATCCCTTCGCCAGGCAACAGACAGGACCTTTAATCGTATTACTGTGGACGGTGATACCAGCACCAATGACATGGTGATTGCAATGGCAAACGGAACCGCCGCCAATGAGTGGATTGATGAAGAAAATCCCGCCGGTCGTCAAGTCTTCCAGGATACATTGGAGGATGTACTCAAGGAATTGGCCTTGAAAATCGTCAGTGACGGTGAGGGGGCCAGTAAGTGCATTACCGTACGGGTCTGCGGTGCAAAAGAAGAGACGGAAGCAGAGCAGATGGCAAGGACTGTGGCCAATTCAAACCTGGTCAAAACAGCTTTTTTCGGAGAGGATGCCAACTGGGGACGGATCATCGCTGCCATGGGACGTTCCGGGGTGCGTTTTGATCCGGACCGTGTTGATATCGCCTTTGGTGATGTGGTGCTGGTGAGAGACGGTCTGGCTGTGGGCAAAGAAGCAGAGGCTGCGGCCAGCGAGATCCTGAAACAGAAAAATATTGCCGTACGCATTGACCTCAAAGATGGCGCAGGCTGCGAAGAGATCTATACCTGTGATTTTTCACTTGATTATGTAAGAATTAATGCCGACTACCGATCATAAAAAAATGTGATGACCCAGCTCAAGACATCATTTGCTTTCCGTTCTGCAGCAGATCCTGCCCTGTTTCTTGAAAAGATAGGGGAGATCGGTGTTGTCAGCAGGCAGGAGGTGCAAAAAGAGTGCTTCCAGTATTTGGACACATTTGACTGGCATCTGTACAGAAAAGGCTGGGTCTGCATGCGGTGTGGGCTTGATCAGTACACGTTTTCCAATTTTTTAGGCTCTGAAGTGCGGGCAGGAACAGGGCCTGGAAATCCTGTTCCCCTGGGCAGAGAATTTCTTTCCACGCCGCTGAGCAAAGGTTTGAAGTCACTTTTTGGGATACGCAGCTTGCTTCCCTGTGTGGACGTAGAGCGAACAAAACGTTTTTTCCTTCTCCTGAACAAGGATAAAAAGACCATCCTCCGTCTCTGTATTGAACAGAACCACTGTTCCTGGGATGGAGTGAGCCTGGACACTGGCGGCTGTTTGAGGATCTACGGTCTGCGGGGATATGGGAAAAGTTTCCACCGCCTGCGCAAGATACTCACTGAAAAGGGATTACAGGAAGGATGTGGAGAGGATCTCTTTCTGCAGCAGGCACTTGCCGTAAGAGAGCGCTTGCCCCTTGATTACAGCTCGAAGTTGACTGTCACACTCGATGGCCGGGAATCCATTGCTGAAGCGGCCCAGGATATTTTTCTGCTCCTGGAAGAAGATATGGCCAGGAATGTTCCCGGGATCCTGCAGGATTGGGACAGCGAGTTTCTTCATGATTACCGGGTTGCTCTGCGCAGGAGTCGTTCCCTCCTCTCAACATTGAAGAAAATGATCCCGGAAACTGAGTATCTCACCATGCAGGAAGGGCTCAAGAAGATTAGCGCCATAACCGGGCCGGTAAGAGACCTTGATGTCTACCTCCTGGAGCAGGAGAGCTATCGTGCCATGCTGCCCAGGAGTCTTCAGCAGGGGCTGAAAGAGTTTTTTGCTGCTCTTGAAGCAAGCCGTGAGCAGGAGTTTAAACGCTTGCAACAGGGACTGCAGTCTCCTGAATATGCAGAATTCATGGACCAGTGGTTGGGATTTGTGCGTAAGCAATTCTGTGGATTGACTGGAACTCGTGGGAAACAGCCCTGTGCTGCAGCAGCGGCAAAATTTATCAGAAAGCGGCTGGAGAAAATCTTGCAGGCAGGAGAGCGTATCGACGAGCAGAGTCCTGACGAGGAACTGCACAGACTTCGCATCCAGTGCAAGAAGCTTCGTTATCTCCTGGAGTTTTATCGTTCTCTTTTTTCGAAAGAAAGCATGGCTACCTGCATTCGACAGTTGAAAAAGTTACAGGATAACCTGGGGAGTTTCAATGACCTTTCCGTGCAGCAGGAGATGTTGAGCAGATACCATGAGCAGCAGACTCCAAGGTCTAAGAAAAATCTTCATATCGCAGCCGCCCTTGGCGGATTGATTACTCACCTGCAAAATGACCAGCAGAAGGTCCGAAAAAATTGCAGGAAGAGCTATGCGAATTTCGCCACTGACAAGCATAGAGCTCTTTTTTACGATATGCTGGCAGCGCCCACTATCCAGGAAAAGAAAAGGGAGGCAAAATGAACACTATTGCCATTTATTCGAGTAAGGGAGGCGTCGGCAAAACAGCTGCTGCCGTTAATCTTTCCTATGCCTGTGCGCGCAGGGGAAAGAAGACCCTTCTCTGCGATATGGATCCCCAGGGAGCTGCCGGATATTATTATCGGGTACGGCCCAAATCCAAGTTTAATCGCAAGAAATTTCTCAAGGGGAAGCTCCACTCTTTTATCCGGGAAACAGACTACCCGTATCTCGATTTGCTTCCCACCCATTTTTCCTTTCGAAATCTGGACCTGGCCCTTGACAGGGAAGGGAGTGAGGAGTTGAAGCGGATCTTTTCTTCCCTGGCAGATGACTATGACTATCTGATCCTCGATTGCCCGCCTAATATGACCCTGCTTTCAGAAAATCTCATCATGGCCGCAGACCAGGTGGTGACCCCTGTCATCCCCTCAACGCTTTCTATTCTTGCCCTGGCGCAGCTGGTGAAATTCTTTGATAAGATCAAGGCGGATCGGAAAAAACTGCATGGTTTCTTTTCCATGGTGGAGGGGAGAAAAAATATGCATCGGGATACGATAAAACGTTTTGCGAAAAAGAAGATTTTTTTTCGGACAATGGTGCCCTATCTTGCTGATGTTGAAAAAATGGGCATCACCCGTCAACCAGTGGCGGCAACAAGACCTGGATCTCCTTCTGCCGAAGCCTATGACAGGCTATGGATGGAAATCTGGAAACGCAGTTCCAGGAAGTAGGAACAATCCTTGATCAGTCTGCTGAAACAGGACAAGCCATGGTGCAAAATTCGCTTTCCCGTGCCCTCAGCGGTCTGTTGTTTCTTGCAGGGCTGTTTTTTCTGAACTTTACCTCACGGGTAATTTTTTCTCCCCTGTTGCCTGTCATTGAACAGGAAATGGGAATCGACCATACCCAGGCCGGCTCCTTCTTTCTCTTTATCTCCATTGGCTATTTCTTTGCCATCCTCTCCTCCGGCTTTGTCTCTGCCAGGATCGGTCATAAACGGACCATTGTTCTTTCAACCATACTCCTTGGCCTGGACCTTTTTACCCTGGCATTTTGTTCTACTCTC
>DAOVAI010000155.1 GCA_030671085.1 Pseudomonadota bacterium
ATCTTTATCCCCGTCAAGCACACCGCCGCAGGTGATCAAGACATCAACCTGCTGAACAAGACATCTAAACTGTTCCTGCAGATGATCAAGGTTATCGCGCAGAAGAACAGTGGAGGCTGTTATCCCCAATGTCTGCAGCTCGGCTGCTGCCGTCACCATGTTGCTGGCAGCGACTTTTCCAAGAGTGACAGCTTCACCGGGCCACACCAGTTCGCTGCCCGTTGCTGCTACAGCAACCCTTGGCAAGGGATAACAGGTCACCTCATGCAGGCCGGCGGCGGCCAGCAGCCCAAGGTGGGCAGGGCTCAGAAAAGCTCCCCTTTGCAGCACCACCTGACCCTGCACGATATCACTCCCCCTGTGCAGAATATTCCGCCCTGTCCGGGAATCTGCCGTGATCGTCACCTGCTCGCCTCTTTCCCGGGCAAACTCAGAGGCCAGCACAGCGGTTGCCCCTGAAGGAACAGGTGCACCGGTCATAATACGCACCGCAGTACCTGAGGTAACGCAAAGCTTAGCAGCATCATCTCCGGCAGTCAAGGCACCAGCTACAGTGAGTGTCACAGGGCAATCTGGCGAGGCATCTGCAATATCTGTGGAGAGCACGGCAAAACCGTCCTTTAAGGAGGAGTCAACTGTCGGGCAATCTGTCCCGGCACGCACCTCCGCACCACAGATCATCCCCAGGCCCTTGTCAAGGGGTACAGTCCGGGGCTGCAACGGCCTGAGCCTGCTGATATGCCGATGTGCCTGGGTCAGAGATATCATAGTTCTCCCCTGTTCTCCATTTGATGTCCCTGGGTCGGTCTGTGGACGGACAATGAATGCTTTCACAAAAAAGACCCCTCTTTGCAGGGTAATGCCCTACAGCAAAAAAAATTCACTCTCTATTAATTTCCTCGCTGCTTTAGTATACTCTCAAAGTACTCACTTTTCACTGGGATGACATGCCTTCACCCCTGAATTAGGAGAATAGTTTTGCTACGGGTAGCTAACGACAGGAGGCAACAGAATAAATCCTGCTGCATTGTCCTTTGAGAGAAACACTCCCCATGAAAGAATATTCAGGACATCTTCTCTGCTCCGGCAAAGGTGCGGATCCAACATTTTTCTCGGCCCCCATCCCTGTGCATCCGGGTACCGCCTTTAACTCTCAACAAAAGTCAGATAAAGATATCTTGCTGGCCGGAGGATTCCCTGGGATCCATCCCGATTCTGCCTTTCCTCTTTCACCAACTCTGCAGCTGAACGGAGACTTGGCAAACTACAGCGACACAGACATGGCAGCCCTTGCCAGGGCCGAATTCACCCGCAGTAACAGCCAGACCTACCGCTCTTATATCCTGGAATCAAATCCCCGGGTGACTGTCCTGGGAGGGGATGCGGAATCATTACACACCTTTTATGACGGCTACGGTGGTGTCCTGCGGATCGATCCTTTACTCATCCAAGGCTATACCCCGGAATTCGCCACTGCCGAAGAGTTGGAGATTGCAGAAACAGAGGATGGCTTTCGACTCAGCTTTACGGTCAAGCAAGCTGTTGATCTTAACCGATGCACCTACTGCGGTGCTTGTGGTCCGGTATGTGCCGAACACTGTTTGTCCGAACAGCTGTTTCTTGATTTTTCACGCTGCACCTTATGCAAAGAATGTGTCTCTGCCTGTCCGCACGGAGCAATCGACCTGCATGCTGTAGAAAAAAGAGAGCTCTTGACCCCGGCCATTCTTCTCCTTGATGGGGCCAAAGTGAATATCCCCCAGCATAACGAGAAAGTATATTCTGAAAAAGACCTCCCCCGCCTCTTTGCATCCATCTATTCTACGCAGGTTGAAGAAGTTATCACCTGGAGTTCCACCTTCTGCCAGTACAGTGCTAAACTGGGAATTGGCTGTACCACCTGCCTCCATGCCTGTTCCCATGGCGCGGTGCAGCAAGATCAGGATGGTGTGCACATAGATCATCTGGCATGCCTTGAATGCGGTGCATGCCTGGCCGCCTGTCCCACAGGTGCTCTGCAGTACAAACGTTTTGATGACATTCGTTTTGTGGAATATTTCAGGACCTTCCCCCTGGTTCCCGGTACAACTGTTGTGCTGGGCAATGAACAGGATTTGCATCGCTACTGGTGGCAGAACCAGACACGCCCCCATGAAAACGTATTCTTCCTGGAATACCCACAGCCGCATGCATTGCATGCAATGCATTTCCTCCTCCTCTATGCCATGGGAGCAAAACGCATCTTCACCATCGCTAAAGAGGGCAGCAAAACAGGCCTGCAGATACAACTCGTCAACACCATTCTCCAGGCCCTCTTTGCCACAAACGATCCAATACGCATGGTCAACGCGGGACAACTGGCCGACTGCCTGACAACGGAAAATCCAGCAGTCCGGTTAACAGGCCTCTACCATGATTTTTCTTTCACCAACCGCAGAGAAAAATTCATTGATCTGCTTACCTTTCTCCGGCTGCAAAGTGATGCGGAACCAATGCACCTACTCACCATTGCAACAGATGATTTTGGTGAGATACTCTGTGATGAGGAAAAATGCACCCACTGCAGCGCATGTGTAGGTGAATGTCGTGTTGAGGCCTTAGTGGCCGACGCCAATACTTTTTCCCTCAAACACTCTCCCGCCCGTTGCACCCAATGCGGAATATGCGTTACAATCTGTCCGGAGAATGCACTTACTGCCCAGGCAGGGCTCTCTTTACAGGCAGATTTTTTTACAGAAAAAACTGTGGCACAGGCCGAGCCCCTGAAATGTAAGGGGTGCGGCAAAGTATTCGGTACCCGTAAATCCCTGGAAAAGGTGGTTGCCATCCTGACTGCCAAAAACATGTGGGACAGCCAGGATGATCTGTTGTCGTACTGCGACACCTGTCGCATTGTTAACCTCTATGAATCGCAGGTAAAATGAGCCAACAGACAGAACTCTCAGACCGTGACCTCTCTTTAGTGCGCCTGCGCTTTCTGGATCTTGCCAAATCTTTTTTCCAGGAAGAGCCCGATGGTGAGAGGATCAGCCGCTGGCGGGGCATTTTTGCAGCCCTTGGCAAGGAGCACATCAACCAGCAACTCGATGAGGTTACTCGTCAGCTTGGTGAAATGCTTGACGACAAAGACCTGCAGGACCTGAGAAACGAGTACTACGATCTCTTTGTCAATCCTTACAGTGAGCACCTGCTCCCCTTAAACGCCAGCTACTATCTTGATGGCAAGAGTTTCGGACCAAGTCTCGTCAGCTATCGTGAACTCCTGAAACAGGGGCAGCTGATCAAAGACAGCTCCATTACAGATCCTGAAGACTCGCTCCTGCTCATGCTCGACGCCCTGGTTACCCTTGTTGAAGAGGAAAAACAGGGCTCCAAGCAGGCGCGAGTACTGCAAGATCAATTGATACACCAGTTTCTACTGCCCACCGTGCAACATATTAATGTAAGCATCACGAGCAATACAAGGGCAGATTTCTATCAAAAATGTATTGCTTTTCTCCACGCCTACCTTGAACTGGAGCAAGGGCTCATGCAAAGAGAAAACTTTACAAACTAATATGTTAGCAATAGTTAACAGAAAGACAACACCACAAGGTAATAGACCAGGAAGTCAGATATAAGACAATCTCGTAAAAACTTAAAATCATAGATGGCTAAGTAAAAAGCTTCATCTGCTTCGTTGAAGTATTTCCATAAACCTTTATGGAGGAAAAATATGCAGCAAAATGATGACAACAGACGATCCTTTCTCAAACAGATACTTGCAGGCTCGGCAATAGTGGCCGGCTCGACACTGGTTGGAAAAAAGGCCAAGGCCCAGGAGCGGGAGGCACGCAAACGGCCAGACGAGACCCTGTACCGGGAAACAGATGCCTTTAAAAAATATTACGAATCACTCCGTTAACCAAATAGGGAGAACCTCAAATGGCTCAACGAAAAATTCATACTTCCTCTTCTGTGGGGACGAGGACCAGCCGGGTAACCCTGAATCCCAAAGTTGCCAGACGTTCGTTTCTCAAACTCTCAGCAGCAACAGCAGCACTCACCGGTGCGGCCATGACCACCAGAATGACCGCAAAAGCTGCCACTCCTGCAGCTGCAAAAGCAGCCTACCCGGATTCAAAAATGGTTCGATCCATCTGCACCCACTGTGCTGTTGGCTGCGGCATCAATGCCGAGGTCCACAACGGGGTCTGGGTCAGGCAGGAAGTGGCCCAGGACCATCCTGTCAGTCGCGGCGGCTATTGCTGCAAAGGCGCTTCAGCAATCGACATGGTCACATCAGAAAAACGTCTGAAGAGTCCAATGAAACGGGTGAACGGCAAATGGCAGAAGATCTCCTGGGATATGGCCATGGGCGATATTGCCACCAAAATGAAAACCATCCGTGAAAAAGACGGCCCTGATGCCCTGCACTTGAACGGCAGTGCCAAGGTCTCCACAGAGATGGCATACCTGCAGAGGAAATTTGCCGCATTCTGGGGGTCGAACAACGTCGACCACCAGGCCCGAATCTGACACTCCACAACGGTGGCAGGTGTCGCCAATACATGGGGTTACGGGGCAATGACAAACAGCCTGAACGATATGAGGCATGCCAAATCAATGATCTTTATCGGCTCCAACGCCGCTGAAGCGCATCCGGTCTCCATGCAGCATATTCTGCATGCCAAAGAGGTCAACAATGCGCCGATCATCGTGGTTGACCCACGCTTTACCAAACTCGCGGCCAAGGCCAGCGAATTTGTCCGCATACGGCCAGGTTCAGACTGCGCCTTTATCATGGGTCTGATAAACGAAATCATCCAAAAAGGCTGGCAGGACAAAGAGTTCATCCGCACCCGGGTTGCCGGTTTTCCGGAGATGGCTGAAATCGCCACCAAATACCCACCGGAAGAAGTTGAAAACATCACCGGTATTCCAGCGGCTCAGACCAGAAAGGTGGCCAAGATTCTGGCCACCAATCGTCCCACTTCGCTTACCTGGTGCATGGGCGGTACCCAGCATCACATCGGTTCTTCCATTACCCGTGCCTTCTGCATCCTGCAGCTGGTCCTGGGCAACATGGGCAAGTCTGGCGGTGGAACCAATATATTCCGCGGCCACGACAACGTACAGGGCGCTACTGATATGTGTGTTCTGTCCCACACTCTGCCCGGCTACTACGGATTGAAAGACGGCTCCTGGAAACATTGGTGCCGGGTCTGGGACGTGGATTACGACTATATCGTCTCCAGATTCAAAGAGAAAAAATGGATGAACGCCAAGGGATTCACTCTTGCCCGCTGGTATGAAGGTGTCCTTCAAGAGGAAAAAATTGAACAGTACACACCGATCAAGGCCATGATTCAGTGGGGTTGCGGTTCCAACTCTAACTCCCAGTACAACAGAGTGGTTGAGGCCTACAACAAGCTCGAC
>DAOVAI010000070.1 GCA_030671085.1 Pseudomonadota bacterium
ACTTCATGGCCCCATCGTCTAGCGGTTAGGACGACGGCCTCTCACGCCGTAAACAGGGGTTCGATTCCCCTTGGGGTCACCATGAAATTTCAGGGACTTAGTCATATTTGACTGAGTCCCTTTTTTTTTGGCGCTCTACAATGTTCTCGACAACTGAATCCTTTTCTGTCAAAAAGGTTACAAGATAGAATCACGAACACCCAACGGTATCAAAACAATACGTAAGGAAAAATATTTCCATGTCACCTGAAAGTGCAATTTCGTTTCTGCTGATTATCTTTCTCTTTGCCATTACCCCGGGACCTGGGGTATTTGCCCTTCTGGCCCGCTCTCTTGCTTCCGGGGCCAAGCCCTGTATCAGCCTGGCCTTGGGTATGGCTGTAAGTGATGTAATCTATTTGATTCTTGCCTGTTATGGACTTGCCGTCATTGCAGAACAATGGGCCGGACTGTTCATGGTTATCCGCTTTGTCGGGGCCTTCTACCTTCTTTATCTTGGCTGGAAGATGTGGAGTGCATCTGTTGAATCGTCTCTGCAGAACAGCGTAGATACCGTTAATTTTTCACCTGCCAAAGGACTGTTACAGGGGTTTTTGATCTCTGCCTCCAACCCCAAAGTTATTTTCTTTTATATTGCCTTTTTACCAACAATCATGGATCTCAACAGCCTGACACCCTCTGACATTGCTCTGGCCTCAGGTCTTACCCTCTTAGGCCTGATGATGGGTCTTATGCTGATTGCGGTATGTGCCTCATCAGCAAGACGCTTCTTCACCTCACAAAAGGCGGTAAAAAGCCTCAACCGGACAGCTGGAGGAATAATGATGGGAGCCGGTTCTTATCTTGGCCTTCACGGTTAAGAAATTTGCTCATTATATGCCGGTAATATTCCATTACAGGCCAAGGTGCTGCCTCCTTCTCACCTCACATTCATATTGCTTAACAATCCAGTCTTGAATTCAATGATTCCCAAGGATCTACTGCAATGGTTACTGGGGAAGAACAAGCTTACGTCCCTTTCAAAGTCCCTTGACAGAGCAGAGGGACAGGACTATAACGCCATTGGTTAACACTACCTGATCCAGGAAATACAAGGATAGGGGAAACTCACATTTACAATCTTAAAAAACCCAGCTAATCAAGGCTGTAATTTTTTTAGGCAGATGAGAAAATGATAGAAATCAATCTGAGAGAGATGAAAAAAAATCAGTCCGGCACCATCAAGGCCGTCAAGGTTAGTGGTGAACTGGGCAGAAGAATTCGGGAAATGGGCCTTGTCCCGGGTACTGAAATCACCATCCAGGGACGAGCACCACTCTATGATCCTGTTGCCTTGCGGGTCATGGGTGGAACCCTTACCCTGCGCAACAACGAGGCGGATTACATAGTAGTCGAGGTCACAGAGGAAGGGTGAACAATATCCACCCCGGCTTCTTTAAGTAAAATCAGCGCCACACTTTCCTTATCTTCTGCCACGACCTCATCCGGTTTCAGCTTCAGTAACCAGCGGCCCACCAGCAGTCCCTTTCTCCTTTCCGCATCCCTATACCGATTTTCAACAAACTGACGTTTCTTGACTTCTCTGCTCTCGGTCTCCAAGGTTTCAATGAGAAACCAAGGTGCTGTGGCCAGGTGCGTGCAGATCTCACCCTTGGGACTCTCCACAGGAGTTACCCTGCGGCTAAACTTTCCCGGTGCGTAATGGGGTCGAATACGGGCCAGGATCAATTCAGGAAACTGGATCAGCAGCTCCTCCTCCAATCGGTCTGCCACCTGGTCTGCCATCTTGTGCGAAGGCGTATGCATCACCACATCCATATCCACCAGGAAACGTCCTCCAGCCTTTCTGCTATAGCATTTTTTAACTCGGTTGATGCGGGGGTGATTTTCTACAAAACCGACAATCTCCCGCTCGGTCTCCCTGTCGATTGAAGCATCGAGGAGATCTTTCAAAGCCCCTATAAAAAGCTGCCCTCCTGCAAAAAAAACAAAAAGAGAGACGACCCCTGCTGCCAGTCGGTCGATATTGTAACCATAAGGTACGGCCAGGAGACTGACCAGTACTACTGCGGTGGAAAGGGAATCAGCAAGATAGTCCCTGGCATCAGCAATCAGGCCCGGGGATTTCAGTTTTTTGCCGGAATGAAGCTGAAACAGCCCAAAGCCAAGGGCAAGCACCAGTGAGATGGCTGCAACCGGCAGGGCAATTGCCACATCCGGAAGTCCTGGAACGCCAAACAGCGCCTGCCGCCCTATTTCATAAGCGGCAAGAATAACAGCCATGGAGGTAATCAGGGCGGCAACGGTTTCCGCCTTATACAATCCGTAAGGAAAAGAGGGGTGCTCGCGCCCCGCAACCCAGATACCGACAAATACGGCAGTGGAGGCAAAAACATCTGTGGCAGAGTGTATGGCATCCCCAAGCAGGGCTGTGGACCCGGAGAGAACACCAGCTATTCCTTTACCAACGGCCAGAAAAAGGTTCAGGCCAATGGAAATGGCTGCCCGTTTTCTGGCTGCCGCCAATTTTTCCTGCGATTGTTTATGGGCCATAGAATCACAACAATAATGATGTCTTTAACAGATCATAAATAAGGGATGCCTTGAAAAATTTGGATTTTCGTATGCCTTGATCTTGAAAGAAAATTCAAATTTTTCAAGATAGCCATAAGTATTGTGAACGATTCGCATCACAAATACAAGAATCTCATGCAATACAGGTCAGTTTCCTCACAATCTCTTTCTCCTCAAAAAAAAGAGAAAAAGCTTATTGGGCCTTGATAAATCAGTTGACAGCACCTAATGTTTGGTGTACCTAAACATTGTCTTCTACGGAGCCGAACATGACCTTGAAGGAACTGAACAAAAAATGCATTTGTATCGCAAAAAAGGTACAACAATGCACAAGAGGTGAACATTGCGCCCAGCATCATGGACCTCTCTCCGAGTCCTGCCACGCTGGAAAAGTGAAGATCTGCAAGGTTACCGGTGACAGAAAACTCTGTGCCAGAATGGCCTCCCTCGGTGTACTCCCGGGAGAAGAGGCGGAGTTGATCTGTCCTCGAAAAGGCGCTCAATGTCTGCTCAAGATACACGGTGGAACCCTAAGCCTTGATAAAGATATGAGCAGTAATATTATCGTACAATCTGTATAGAAACAAAGGACAGCGGCTCAGTGGTAGCTGCTTTTTTTAGGCCCTCAATTTTAGGGCCCCCTAACAGCAGGTGTTTTTATGTGGCAAACTGGAATTATCATACTTGTTACAGGACTTGCCCTCTTCTTTATGGGAAGAAGGCTGTATCGTCAATTTCGCCGCATAGCGGACCCATCACAACAGGTCTCCTGCGGATGCAGTTGTTCCGGCTGTGGTGATAGCGGATGTTCCAGCCGGTCTGCTGGGCCAGGCGACATGAAAAACACAGACTAACTCCATGTTTTTTTGATCAAAATAAACAACGCAATCTGCATTAGAGAATACCCATACAATCGGCGCTCTCTTCAAGACCTAATTCATTTCAGTAATCCCCTATTCCACAAATCCAGATACCAATGAAAAAATCCGTTACCATGGCGCTTGCCGGCAACCCCAATGCCGGCAAGACCACCCTCTTCAACGAACTTACCGGAGCCAGGCAGCACGTTGGGAATTATCCGGGAATTACCGTAGACTACAAAGAAGGTCATTTTACCCGCAAAGACCAGGAAATTACTCTCACCGACCTTCCCGGGACCTACTCAATGACCGCTTATTCCGTAGAGGAAATCGTCAGCAGGGATTTTCTCACCGGCAGGAAACCAGATGTGGTCATCAATATTGTTGACGCCTCCAACCTGGAAAGAAACCTGTATCTCACTACCCAGTTTTTGGAAATGGGAGTACCCCTGGTCATTGCCCTGAACATGATTGATGTGGCAAAAGATAGAGGAATTGAAGTTCGTGCTGAAAAACTGGAAGAACTGCTCGGTATCCCTGTGGTGCCTATCATTGCCAGGTCTGGTGCAGGAGTTGAAGAGCTGATCGGGCGCGCTCTTGATGTTTCCAGCTCTGATCGAATATGGAGTCCAAAAGATATTTCCTACGGGGAAGACCTTGATGAGGTGCTCATGGAACTCGACTCCATCATCTCAACCGCTTCATTTCTCACAAAAACCTACCCTCCTCATTTCACAGCCATCAAATATCTCGAACATGATGACCAGGTCCTGACCCAGGGACAGAAAGCCGACTCAATCGTGGCCCAGCAGCTTGAACAGAAGATAGGCACTGTATCTGATCACCTGCTCAAGACCATGGATGTGTATCCGGAAGCAATAATTGCCGACCATCGTTACGGGTTTATCAAGTCCATTATCCGCCAGGGTGTCCAGACCCATAAGTTTGACACCGACCGTCTCTATACCTCAGATAAAATTGACAAGGTTCTCACCAACCGCCTCATTGGCCCAGTGGTTATGCTGGCTATCCTTTTTGGGCTCTACCAGTTCACCTTTTCCTGGAGTGAGCTCCCGGTGTCCTGGATGGGTAGCCTTTTCGGCTGGATGGGATCTGTGGTAGACACAAGCCTTCCTGATGGGCCTGTAAAATCGATGCTTATCTCCGGTGTGATCGATGGCGTTGGAGGCGTTCTCGGCTTTGTTCCCCTGATCATGTTCATGTTCTTCGGCATTGCTGTTCTTGAAGATTCCGGTTACCTGGCTCGAGTTGCGTTTATGATGGACCGGGTTTTTCGTACTTTTGGTCTGCACGGTTCCTCAGTAATGCCTTTTATCGTTTCCGGCGGCATTGCCGGAGGTTGTGCAGTACCAGGCGTTATGGCCACCAGGACCCTACGCTCACCAAAGGAACGAATAGCCACCCTGCTCACTGTTCCTTTTATGAACTGTGGAGCTAAGGTCCCTGTGCTGGTCCTGCTGATCGGTGCCTTCTTTGCCGACCATAAGGCCCTCTACATGTTTCTTTTCACCATGTTGGCCTGGCTGGTCGCCCTGCTGGTTGCCAAATTCCTTCGCATGACAGTACTGAAAGGAGAGGCAACTCCCTTTGTCATGGAACTGCCTCCCTATCGTTTTCCCACGCTGAGAGGACTTCTCATCCATACCTGGGAGCGTACCTGGCAATATATCAAAAAGGCAGGAACGGTGATCTTGGGTATCTCCATTGTTCTCTGGGCATTGATGACCTATCCCGGCCTTCCTGCGTCCCAACAAGATATTTTTGCAGCAAAAAGAACAACGGTAAACCAGAGTTATCCGGAATCGATCAGAGAAGAACTTGTTGCCCATAAACAGGGTACAGGAGAACTATCGGAAAAGGGACAGCAGCTGCAAGAGGAACTGACAGCCATAGACCAGGAAGAGTCAGGGGCTGGCCTGAGAAACTCCATTGCCGGTAGAATCGGAACCTTTCTGGAGCCGGTCTCCAGTCTTGCAGGATTTGACTGGCGGACCAACATTGCCCTGCTCGGCGGATTTGCAGCAAAGGAGGTAATTATCTCCACCCTGGGAACTGCTTACTCCATGGGTGAGGTAGAAGTCGATGCCTCTGATTCTCTTGGGGAGAGACTGGTCAGGGATCCGCATTGGAACGGTATTGTGGCAGTGGCCGTATTGATTTTCATTATGTTTTACGCCCCCTGCTTTGTTACCGTGATCTGCATTGCCAAAGAGGCTGGATCCTGGAAGTGGGCCTTTTTCTCCATGGCCTTTAATACCGTCTTTGCCTTTCTCGCCTCCCTCGCTGTCTTTCAGATCGGCAGCATCCTGGGCTAATGGAAAAAAACGGCGCAACATGCTATGCCAAAGGCTCCCTCAAAACAAATTCATGGAGTGAGCCTTTGGCAAAATCACAACAAATGCTTGTGAAAAATGCAGGGTTGTTTCACAGCCAGCAACGCATGACTAGTTGAAACGTGTCCCAGTCTTTGAGACGCCACAGGACTATTTTAGTCAAACTCCGTTCACGCAAAACCATTGTTGCACCCTCCGGTGATGACCCGAAAAAAGAATCCCCGGGTCGAATAATAAGTTCAGACCCGGGGATTTCCCAATTTTATCCACAAGATCAGTCGACTGCCGATATTCCGCGACGGCAATAACTCTAGGCTATCCTGAAAAATTGTCTTTTCGTCCAATCTCTGCGTTATACAAAAAATTTTTCACTTGGATATATAGCGTGTTAAGCCAAGTACTTCGTCCTCGGAATATCACTTATATGCCAGCGGTAAAATTTTTCGTATGCCTTGATCTTGAACGAAAATCCAAATTTTTCAAGAAACCCTCCAATATCCAGGCAGGTTTTCTGACTTCCGGATCACTCTCTTCCTGCGCCTTCCCGACCGTTGCTTCCTGAGAAGCTGTCAGTGGCATGGATGCAGGATTTGTCCCCGGTCACAGCGGCGGGCCCGTCTTCGATTCTCACGAAGTTCCCTTTTCAGTCCTGTTACAGACACCCGAATATGTCATGAGCGTATACCGGCACTTCTTCTTTGTCAAGCACTTCCCGGCAGAACATACAACATATTGTAGCGAGCCACACCATTCACCACCCCATGAAGGGGGGGGGCGGCGAGACGACAGCAATCAGCCCTTTCCCCGGTCAATCCCGGCCTTTCCCATCTTGTAACGCAGGACACGTTCGCTGATCCCCAGTGATTCTGCAGCCCTGGTCTGTACCCAATCATGTTCCTCCAGTGCCTGGAGGAGCATCTGCAGCTCAACTTCTGCCAGCCGTTCACTGAGTTTTCCACTGTTTACCAATTTTTCACGAACTTCAGGAGGGAGGTCTTCTACACGAATGACATTTCTACGAACCAAGGTAATGAGACGCTGCAGCAGATGTTCAAGCTCCCTCACATTTCCGGGAAAATCATATTTCACCAACTGATTCATGGCATCAGCGGACAGAGTCACCTTTCGTGAACCGCAGTGCCTGCTGAGAAAAAATTCAACCAGTTCCCGGATATCAGAGCGTCTCTCCCGCAGTGGAGGGATAATAATTTCCAGGACATTCAGACGAAAATAGAGATCTTCACGAAATGTCCCCTCTGCCACCATCTTTTTCAGGTCACGATTGGTGGCTGACAAGACCCGTATATCCACCGGGATTTCTTTTTCACTTCCTACCCTGCTGATCTTTTTTTCCTGCAGGGCTCTCAACAGCTTGGCCTGCAGTTGCAGGGGGAGCTCACCTACTTCATCGAGAAAAACAGTTCCCCCTTTGGCCTGTTCAAAGCGACCTCGGCGGGTTGATGAGGCACCTGTAAAGGCACCTTTTTCATGGCCGAACAGCTCAGACTCGAAAAGATTTTCAGGAATTGCAGCGCAGTTGACTTCAACAAAAGGTCCCTGTTTGCGGGGACTCAGGAGATGGATCATCTTGGCGACCAGTTCCTTACCGGTGCCTGTCTCTCCTCGGATCAATGCAGTCCAGTCGGTTGGTGCAATGCGATAGCTGAGGGAGAGCACTTCCTGCATGACTTTACTGGAACCGATAATATCCAGGGGTGCCTTTATTCTTTCAAGAGAATCAGAAACCTGTTCTGCCTCCTCGTTCACTGCCAGCTCCTGCTCTATCTCCTCAATCTTCTGCAGCAGCAGCGAGAGATCCACCGGTTTTTCGAGAAAATCATCGGCTCCAAGCTGCATAACGCGGACAGCAGTGCTTATAGAGCCAAAGGCGGTGATCATGATGGCCCGCAGTAAAGGGGAAAGCTCCTTCATTTTTGCCAGCAGTTCATCGCCATTCATACCTTCCATGCGATGATCGACCAGCACCAGTTGAACCGGTTCTTTTGCAAAAATCTGCAGAGCCTCTTTTCCTCCAGAGGCAGTCAAGGCATCGTAGCCTTTATTTTTCAGGAATCCCTGGAGCATATCCCGTTGCATCTCTTCATCGTCTACAATCAGTATCTTCATCACCCTCACCAATCCTTCAAGCACGAATATCTTTAAATTTCGGGTCAGCCGGAAGAGAAACCACTACTCGGAATATCTGCTCTTCTCTCTCAATTTGCAGCTCCAAGTCACCGCCATGAGCATCCACAATCTTCCTGCTGATGGCAAGTCCAAGGCCTGTACCCTTTGCCTTGGTGGTAAAAAAAGGTTCAAGAAGCATAGCCTTGGCTTTGACATCAGGAAGCTCGCCACCATTACTAAATGATATGGAACAGTCTTGTTCTCTCCTGGTCACCTCGATATCGATAGAGCCCCCATCAGGTTGGGCCTCGATGCCGTTTTTGAGGAGATTTTCAAAAACCTGCCCCAGGAGATTCTTATCTCCAAGAACTCTACAGCCCTTCTCTCCCCTGACCAGTACCTCAACCCCCTGTGCCTTACACTGTGCGGCGTAAAGAGTGACCAGCGTACCAAGAAACTCATTTAAGGAAATTTCCTGACAATCCAGTTCAAACGAGTGCACGTATTGTCGTAAACGGGAGATGATACCATTGCTGCGATCAACTGCCTCTCTCATACCTGCCACCAGTCCACGGTGTTCGAGACTGAGCTCAGGTGCCTCAATCTCCAGACGCTGCAAGCCAATTCCTATGGCATTGAGAGGGTTTCGCATTTCATGGGTGATAGTGGCAGTTGTTCTTCCCAGCGCTGCTGCCTCATGCTGACGGGCAAGCCTTTTTTCAAACTCCCTGGCATCCTCAATCCGCTGTCTCTGAAGACGGTAGAGCCACCAGGAGGAAAGGATCCCAGTGGCAAACAGCAGAAAGAGAAAAATCAAAAACTGGTTTCGCAACTGTGCCATCCGCTCCACAAGGCGATCGGCAGAGAGGCCGACAACAATATTCATCTCCCCAAATGGAAGGGTGGTTTCGGAAACCACACCCCCTGATGGAAGAGAGGGAAACTCGGGAAGGTCTGCAAGGAGATCAGTGGATTTTTCCCCTGCTGCCACCCTTACATAAGCTATTCCTGCCATATTGTTTAACAGGTTGAGGAGACGTTCCACACTGAGATCATCCTGCATCTGTTCTATTCTTCCGGCATCGAGTCCCACAACAATACAGGAGGGAGAACGAAGGGTGTAGAGATACCGATGACGGTCCCCTAGAAATCGGAGACCCTCATCGGCAGGACAGCCTTCCTCCCCTGCTCCAAGCCAACCAAGTGGTCCGCTCACCAACCGATCACTGCTCTTATCCAGGATAACAATACCGGCCAGCCCCGCCTCCCTGGCAAAGGCTGCAAGTTCTGCAGAAGAAAATGGTTCGATATCATTCAAATAAGAAATAAAACGAACACTGTTTGCCAGGCTGTTTTCGAGTATGGTCTCAATGGTCTCGCTGGTCAGATAGGCATTACTGACATTGAGCTTTACAACGGCCGCCAGGATCTCTGAATGTTCACGGGCATGCTGTTGATAATTTCCCCTGATACTCTGTTGCTGATAGAAAAAATAACCCATCACCAACATTGTCAGCAGCCCAAAAACAACCAGGTTGTTTTTCCAGGTCAGGCCAAGGCTCATCTGCCTCGTCCTCCCCCGCCACCACCTCCGCTGCGACCACTGCCACCTGTTCCTCCTCTTCCTCCCCTGCCGCCCCCATCAACACCACCATCATCCATATCATCAAATGAACTTGCATTAACACTCGTATTACCAGTTCCCTGATTCAGAAAGTTGCGCCGCTTATCACCATGTAAACGAGATCGAACACCTGTCGGGTCACTGCAGCCTTTCCCACGACAGCCACGAACATCACTTGCCAGAAAATCGGCTTCAGCAGTCATTGACTCACCCCACACCCGTACCATTTCGCCAACCTGCACACATCCGGGCAGTAGTGCTTTGCCCTCTTCTGATTGCGGCAGGATTGAGCCCATCGCCTTCACGGTAACACGAGTCTCATTTAGTGTCGCCTCGCCTTCTCCCCTCCCTGGGGTAACTGACACGAGTACAAACTCCTGTCTCTCCCTGTTCACCTCAGCCACCTCCCCATAGAGGTATTCAGCCGACCCTCTTGCTGGAAAAAAGGTGATCAGAAAAATCAGGATAAATAATTTTTTTTGCAGGTCCATGAGCAAAGAAGCCTATTTACCGGTAACAACCGTGTGCAGGAGTTCAAAAAGGGCCATGGCCTCTATATCATGTGCGCCGGCTATCTCCTTGATCGTCTGTTCAGGTGTTACCTGAATTCCTTTCTCAGCAAGCCCCTGTTTAATTACAGGGAAATGAAGATCAAACTCAGCACAGATCTCTGCCATGCTCTTATTGCCAAAACCAGACATGGGTGTGTCTGGAAACGGAGAAGCCTCTCCCTGTTTGCCATCGACTTTTGCCGGTTTAATCAAAGAATAAATCTGTTGAGGAGATAGCTTGTTTGACGATCCAATCTCTGCAAGCGTCGTGGAACTGTCCTGCACAACAACCCCGGCCTGTTCCAGGAGCATGAGGCTTTGTTCGAGATCAAGCCCCTGTTTTTTGGTAAAGAGTTTCAAGGAAGAGAGTTCCGCATGGCCATAGGGCGGCTCCCCGTACACCTTTGCACTATTATCCTTAATTGAGTCACTGAAGTTTATAACAGTACTCATTGGAGGAATCTCAAAATAGGTCCCGACAGCGATCACCAAGGAAAGAAGCAGGGCCGCATTGAAGGAGGCGGTAAAGACTTTCACATCCCTGGCCCTGTTTTTGAGATAAGCAACGATGACTTTCCAGTTGTAGAAAATGTGGAGGAGACCGGCAAGGAGAAAGAGTACGCCCAGATTGATATGTTGATTGGCCCACTCGGTTTTACTCAGACCCAGCAGATGCCAGTCTGCCCAGTAGGCCACTCTGCCGTGTGGAACTATGTATAAAATAACCGAGGTAAACAATTCCAGGACACAGGTTACCAGCAGGGTCAGTGATGTTATTTTGCGCATATTCATAGAAAGCTATCCTCATAGGGGGAAAAGGTGTTTTCGTACTTCTCAGTTCAATCTTTGTAAAAAAAAATACAATTCCGATTCAATCCCTATTACGTTATCAAAAAGCAGGCCACTTGTACCAGAAAAACTCTTTTTTTCTGCAAGGAGACACCTTCTCCACAATCAAAATTTTACCATACGAAATCAGTTAGTTATCCACAAAGCCCATTCAAACATATCCCTTTTGCCAAAAGCCCGCAAACAAGCATCACAACGAAAAGAAAAGACGATGGAATGATTATTCGACATTCATGTCCCTGCTCGACAAAAATGTCGAGCAGGGACATGAATCCAAAAAAGCCCACCAGGAATAACCTGACGGGCTTTGAAAGAAGAAAAAAAGGGAAAAAAAGAATTACTGCTGCGGGTTCATCCCCTGTCCGCCCCTCATTCCCTGTCCACCCTTCATACCTTTGCGACCATGATGATAACCGGGGCCGTCACACCATCCACGCCGGCCCATTGCACCAAATCCTTCCAGGCCTGCAGCCTCTGCTTTTGTCCTCATGGAGTTACGCAGGTCAAACAGGTCGCCGGCTGCCTTTCCAACTGCGGCAGAATCCGGATTTTCAGCATTCATAAGGGCGTGTTTTTCAGCTCGTTTGACAACAATCTGTTTGCGCAGATCCTGAGTTTCTGCAAAAAACTTATCAAACTTTGCCTTGGTTTCTGCATCCATGGGAGCAGTCATCTGGGCTCCTCTCTGAGGACAATCTCCAGGCCACCCACCCATCATCCCTCTATGACCCCAATTAGCAGAGGCCTGATAAAAACCGGTCAAACCAATAATTGTTACCAGAGCTGTAGCCGCGATTACTTTTTTCATTGTTGTCTCCTTGTTGTAGGTAGGAATTGAACATCTTGTCTTTATCTTTGCATTATTAAGAGCAAAGCCTATGCCATACGACCAACAAAACAAGTAACATGCTTATATTACGGTACTATTACCTTTAACGAGTGAGAGCTTAGCGTCTTCTGTTATTGAGAAAGGTATATCTTTTACCCAATGGCAAACATCATCCGGGTAAAATTTACCCTGTTTCTGTGACACACAAAAAATATTTCCACGGAAAACTGTGAAGGGATACAGCATAAGAGATTCAGAAGTCAGTATACTCTTCCTGGTTTCCAACAATGAAAAAATGGAGATAAGTTATAGGAGCTCAAACTTGACCTGATAATTCTTGGGCTTAGG
>DAOVAI010000218.1 GCA_030671085.1 Pseudomonadota bacterium
CACCGGCGGCGCTGAGATGTCCGGTGGAACCAACATCAACTACCCTGATGCAGATCGTCCCTTCTCCGACAGCGGACTGGCCGGAGAGGAATCCATGGACTCCAGTGGTGGACAGGGGATTGGAAACCTCTCCATCAACAGAGGAGAAAATGAGCAGTCAGAGGAGTATCGACGCACCTATGGCCGCTCCTCCACGGTCTTCAGCCCCGTCTATTTTGACTTTGACCAGGCCGGAATCCGGGGTGACATGCAGCCTGTCGTTACCTCCAATGCCGACTATATGAAGGAAAACCCCAACACCATTATCGTCATCGAAGGAAACTGTGACGAGAGAGGGACCAACGAGTACAACCTGGCACTGGCAGAACGACGGGCCATCAACGTCAAGGAGTACATGGTGAACCTCGGTGTCCACCCTGGACGAATCCGTACCGTCAGCTACGGTGAGGAACGCCCCCTCTTCACCGATCCAAACGAGTTGGACTGGTCCCAGAACAGGCGGGCGGATTCAATTCTTGAGTAACCACTGATCCAGCTGCAATAAAAAGGGGTTTGGAAACTGATTTCCAAACCCCTTTTTTATTGTCTGCCTAAATTCCTTCCCTCATCACCTCGACTGAAGGTGGTACAGGTGCGCCATATTTGTGCGGTTTCTCCAGGCCGCAATAGTTCTTCCTATGCGGCCTGGAGAAACCGTGCGAAGATGGGGTACCTGGCCGGCTTCAGCGCTGGATCGCCTCCAGCATTGCCTGTGTAACCTCTTCAATGGTCAACACGCCGGTATCAATGACCAGGGCATCCTCTGCCTTGCAGAGCGGGGCGACGGAACGGGCCTGGTCATCATGGTCCCGCTTGATGATCATTGCCAGCAGTTCCTCCTCATCCACACTCTCTCCCGTGGCACGAAGCTGTTTCGCCCGTCTGTGCATCCGCTCTTTGGGATCAGCATCCAGGTAGAATTTCCAGGCAGCCTGGGGAAAGACCACTGTCCCGGTATCCCTTCCCTCAGCCACAATCTCTCCCTTTCTTCCGATCTCCTGCTGCATATGTGTCAATTTTTCACGAACAGCAGGAAGGGCCGAGACCCGGGAGGCCAGCATGGACATCTCCGGGCTGCGAATCTCCTGGCTCACATCCCGGTCATTCAAGATCACCCCCACATCATCATTTTCCTCTGCTGCAGGAAGAAGATGTAAGCGAACAGTATCCAGACAAGCGCGAAGAGCAGCCTCATCATCCAGGTCAATGGCCGCTTCTTTGAGCTTCAGCCCCACTGCCCGGTACATGGCACCAGTGTCGAGATAGGTAAAAGAGAGGGCCTGGGCCACCCTGCGGCTGATGGTGGACTTACCAACCCCTGAGGGGCCGTCAATGGTGACGATCTTCTGCTTAGGAGACATAGCTAAGCTCGCTGAGGCAGTCGCCCAGTGCTTGAATAAACCGAGAGTTTTCCTCTTTTGTTCCCACGGTGACGCGAATCACACTGGAATACCCGTAGGGTTTCATGGAGCGGATGATCACCCCTTTATAGAGCATGGCTTCATACAGGGCAGCAGCATCGCCTTTGACATCAATGAGGAAAAAATTAGTCTGGGAGGAATATGCAGTACAGCCCAGCTTCTCCACCTCTTTTCGCAGCCAGGCCATGCCCTCCCTGGTTCCCTGCAGGGTTTTCTCATAAAACTCCGTATCATCCAGGGCGGCAATGGCTGCCACCTGGGCCAGCTGGTTGACGTTAAAGGGCTGTCGTACCCGATGCAGATAGTTTGCGACCTCAGAACTCATCAGGCCGTAGCCCACACGAATGCCTGCAAGGCCATAGGCCTTGGAAAAAGTACGCAGGGCAACCACACCGCAGCGTCCCTGGGAGTTGCGGATGAGAGAAAAGTCATCCACCCGCATCCCGGGATCCATAAAATCCACATAGGCCTCATCAAGGACCACAATGACCGACTCCGGTATCTTACTGAGAAAGGTGTACAGGTCACTGGGCGGAATGGCCGTTGCTGTGGGATTATTGGGATTATCCAGGAAAATAAGGCGGGTACGGTCAGTGATGTTTTCCAGGATGGCTGGAAGATCATGGCCCATCCCCTTTAAGGAAAGGACCTTATTCACTCCCCCCCTGACCTGAACCACCTTCTGGTACATGAGAAAGGAGGGGTGGCTGGTGATCACCTCATCCCCTTTCTCCACGTAGGCCTTGACCAGAAACTCGATGATCTCATCAGACCCATTGCCGATGATCACCTCGTCCGGGGAAAAGCCAAACTTGTCGGCAATGGCCTGTACCAGGTAAAAATTAGAACCATCGGGATAGCGATGGAGGTTGGTCAATGCGTCCTGGATGGCCTGGATGGCCTTTGGTGAAGAGCCCCAGGCATTTTCATTGGACGCCAGTTTAATGGCGTTGCTCACCCCATACTCCCGCTCCAATTCATCCATGGGCTTTCCCGGAGGATAGGGAACTATGGACTTGATGTACTCAGGGACCTCTATTTTCATTGGAAAATCCTGTTACTCGAATTTTGACAAAGTTGTAAAAACTTACAATTTACAACAACGAAGCAGGGGAAGAGTTTTCGCAGTCTTCGCTTACCTGCGACGTCATCAGATCTTGGGACAGCTGTTTGCCAGCCCTGTGCCCATTTCCAGGTTGTAGGCGGCCCGAAAAAGGGTCTCCTCACAAAAATGGGAGCCTTGCAGCTGAATACCGATGGGCAGACCATCACTGCTGAACCCACCTGGCACGGATATACCGGGGATGCCGGCGAGGTTGGCGGAGATGGTCAGGATGTCGGAGAGGTAGAGGGCCAGAGGATCACCTGCATAGGCCCCCCGTTTCCAGGCCGGGGTCGGGGTTACCGGAGAAATGATCACATCGCAGGACTCATAGGCCTTCTGAAAATCGTTCAGGATAAGAGTCCGGACCTGGGAGGCCTTTTTATAATAGGCATCGTAGTAACCGGAAGAGAGAGCATAGGTGCCGATCAGGATACGTCGTTTGACCTCGTCTCCAAAACCGTATGAGCGGGTTTCCCGGTACATATCAATGAGCGTGTCTGCATCCTGATCGCGATAGCCATAGGCCACTCCGTCATAACGGGCCAGGTTGGAACTGGCCTCGGCAGGGGCAATCAGATAATAGACGGCAACACAGTACTCGGTGTGTGGCAGAGAGATTTCCACGGCCTCGGCTCCTGCCTGTTTGAGGATC
>DAOVAI010000221.1 GCA_030671085.1 Pseudomonadota bacterium
CAGCATTTCATCGTCAAGTGTACTGCGGCGATAGGCAGAGTATTGGCCCTGCACCACATCCCAATCAACAAGCTCAAGATTAATCTGCTCCCCAACTCGGGCCCGGGCAAGTGGTGTCAGCCTGTTATCCTGCATGCCCCAACCGTAGATCAAGGCCTGACCGTATTTTTCACCGCTTACAGAGTCATGGATATCCACCAGGTGCAGGGTAACGATATTATCCTTATAAGGAACTGACCCTGGCAGTGGTGACCTGGAGATGGCTGCGACTATCCCCGTGACCTTTTGCAGCTCTGATGAAGGAGGGACATAAAAGTTGCTCTCCTCTCTTTCCTGCAGGAGCATGGGAATGTTTTTCCAGTCCCCTGAGGCAAGCTCACGACTGGCAAATTGCCAGACCACCATTTTTTTACCAGCCAGCCTGTCCCGACCACGAGCCAACTCTGCAGAGAGCAGTTCACGGGTAGCAAATGCTCCAGCATCATTTTGTAAGAGGACATCCACTGGCAGATCGAGAAAATAACTCAGCTGCTCACCTAAGCCAGCTCCCTCTCCCCAGTCCATTCCAGCCAGTGAATAGATATTAGAAAACGAATCTCCAAGCAACAGAATCTCTGCATCAGTTGCAGGCTGCCATAACTCCTCTCCCCGAGTCAACACCGGATGGACAGAAACCTGTTCCCGCTCATAGACATCCCAGGTCTCAGGCATCATGAGCATGGCGTCTATGTCCCCCCTGTTTTTGACAAGGAGTTCTTTTCGCTGCAGATCTACTCTTTTTTCTTGGAGAAGAACCTCTTTTTTCACAAAAGCGGCCAACTGTTCGGCCACCACTTCCATGGCCTCTGGGCGCCAGTGGGTATCGGTCTGCAGGTAGCCAGGAATTTTCACCTGTTGCTGATAACGAAAAAGAATCGGTGCCGGATCAAAGAGTGGTATTCCGGCCTGTTCTACTTTTACAAGAAAATCCGGCCAGGATCGATTCTGCAGGGGTGGATGAAAGCTGCCTGGAACAAACTGTTCAGGATGCAGTGAGGCCTTGATCGGCGTGGGCATGAGAATCAGTTCGATCCCCCGCTTGGCAAGCTGCTGCTGAAAAGTTCGAATTGCCTGCAGAGGATCGGGTTGCACAGCCTTCTCCCACATCTTGCCACTGTCGCGCCTCTGCTCCAATCTCTCTGCATCGAGAAATCCAGGCCCCATGAGATAGTCCATATCCGGGCGGTAAAAGAGCCAATTCTTCTGGCCAGGATACACCTTTTCATTGCCATGTCCCATGCCAAGAAGCAATCGCTGGCCAGGGGCAAGAAGAAGACTACGCAAAAAGCTTTCCTTTTCCAGCTGCTTCTCAAAGCTGTCCATGCGTTCCAGCAAGCGAGTATTGTTCTGCTGCAGGTTTGCCACCACTGATTCTGCCTCACTCCTGTCCTTCTTCTCTCCCAGGGCAAAGCTGCGCAGGGAAGCAAGCAGAGACTGCTGTTCTGGACTTACAGAATCCAGGATCGTCTGTGTCACTGGCACTGAACAGATCAGCAGTACAAAACAGAAGACAATACTCCTCGACAATTGCCGGGACACTGCTGTCTGCCCAACCTCCAAGGCAGCAAGCTCTTCTCTGTTCAGTTTCCTGCTCATATCAAAAGTTAAAATAAATAAAAGGGTTATATGACTGTAATGTTAGCATGGAGAGAGAGATCAACGTCAACGAGGCAATAACAAACGTTTTTCTCACTGTCAGCTCCCTGGTCCAGTCCCAGCTCTGTGGACTAGCCCACACCACCAGTGATGCAATCCCCATGACCAGGATATAATAGGGCTGATAAAGCACCCCCTGGATCAGTAGTGATGTCTCTGGAACCGCAGTCAAAGCAAACATGGAGCCAAGATAATCCATGGCCCCTGTCAGGGTCTCTGCCCGAAAAAATACCCAGGCAATCAGGACCAGGACAAAGGTCATGGCTACGCGAAAGGGTCTGCGCAGCCTGAAATAGAGGGTCTTTCGTCCCATGCTCCGTTCGAGACCAAGCAGAGATCCATGCAGCAGTCCCCAGATAACAAAATTCCAGGAGGCCCCATGCCAGAGACCGCCCAGGAACATGACCACCAGGAGATTGGCAGCTGTGCGCATCCGGCCTTTCCGGTTGCCGCCAAGGGGAAAATAGAGATATTCACGTAACCAGGTGGAGAGCGAGATATGCCAGCGCCGCCAAAACTCAGTGATGGATGCAGATTTATAGGGAGAGCTGAAGTTTTTGGGAAAGACAAAGCCAAACATCAGGCCAAGACCAATGGCCATATCAGAATAGCCGCTGAAATCGAAATAAATCTGAAAAGAATAGGCCATTGCCCCGTACCAGGCATCCAGCCAGTGGATCGACCCAGCAGCAAAAGTGATATCAGCAATTTTCCCGCATCCATTGGCGAGCAGGACTTTTTTTGCCATCCCCAGACAGAAGAAGGCCACACCACGGGAAAATTTTTCCATGGTATGCGTTCGAATCACTAACTGATTGGCCACCTCTTGAAAACGGATGATTGGACCGGCCACCAGTTGGGGGAACATGGAAACGTAACAGGCAAAATCAACAAAGTTCTTCTGATAGCCAGCCTCACCCCGATACACATCAATGGTGTAGCTCATGGACTGGAAGGTATAAAAGCTGATACCAAGGGGCAGGATAAAACGAAACCCAAGCTCTACCCCCAAGCCTTCAATACCTGCAGCTGACAGCAGCAGGTTATAATTTTCCAGGGCAAAATTGGAGTACTTAAAAACCCCAAGCAGAGAGAGGTTGGTGATAATGGAGATGAGCAGCGCCACTTTCCTTTTTGAGGAGGCAGTTGCAGGCCTGCTGCCACCTATAACCCATCCGCAGACGTAATCCACCACTGTTGAGAAAAACATCAACAGGGTGAACAACGGGTTGGACCAGCCGTAAAAGAGATAACTGAGCAGGGTAAGCAGCATATTCCTGCCCCGCCCAGGCATCAGGTAATAAAGGCCAAGACTGATCGGCAGGAAATAGAAGAGAAAGAGGTGGGAGGAAAAAACCATGGCTGAGGGGCCCGCAGGCAGTCAGGAAAAAATCAGAGATCAACCTGGTAATAGAGTTCCAGGTCAGGGTCGAACATATCCATCA
>DAOVAI010000112.1 GCA_030671085.1 Pseudomonadota bacterium
TTCTGAACAGTGTACCTACAGGACTTGTCCAGGTACTCTCAGGCGTGCCGCGTACATTCCTGTATGGTCTGCAGGCAATCAAGGATCAGAAAGAACAGGCATGATGTTGCATATCTGCCTACCGGATAGAAAAAACCATAACTTTTAACCGAACAAAAATACGAGGTATTTATAATGGCTGTATCAAAAGACGATGTAATCGAATTCATTTCTAACATGTCAGTTCTCGATCTCTCCGAGTTCATCAAAGAGCTGGAAGACAAATTTGGTGTTTCCGCTGCTGCTCCTGTTGCAGTAGCCGTTGCAGGTGGTGCAGCCGATGCTGGCGGAGCTGCTGCAGAGGAACAAACTGAATTCGACGTAATTCTCACTGCTGCTGGTGACCAGAAGATCAAAGTGATTAAGGAAGTTCGCGCAATCACTGCCCTTGGTCTGAAAGAGGCCAAAGGACTTGTTGATAGTGCTCCGGCACCGATAAAAGAAGGTATTACCAAAGAGGAAGCAGAAGAGATCAAGAAAAAGATTGAAGACGTAGGTGGTTCTGCAGAGGTCAAGTAATCTGCTTCACATCGGGTTGTCTGCCTGCAAGCCGGCAGCCACTGTTTTTTGCGATACGCTACGGGCAAAATGCCGCGTAGCGTATCGTGCTTTTAAGGAAGTAGTCCGATGTAATTTGAAAAAGGTCGGCATATTAACAAGATATTTGTTTTTTATATCTTTTAACAGACTTGATTCTCACATCCCCCGAGTATTTACTATGAATGTATATATGAACACACTACACCCTGCCAAGCCCATTCGTTGTACTGCTTTTTACTGTAGTCCTGGTACGATTCCCCAGTACCAGCATTATCATACCACCTGAACTCCCCTGGCTGAGCTGCCGATGCAGCAAAGCCGTTTAATCCCTGCACTCAGGCATCAGATGCCTTATGCGGGGTATACAATTATTCGTTAAGGCATCCCCGAGGTTAATTATGGAAAGAGTGAGAAAGAATTTTGCCACAGCTGCATCAATTCTGGAGCCGCCGCACCTGATCTCCATGCAGCGTATCTCCTACGAACAATTCCTTCAAATTGATGTTGATCCTGATTCTCGTGAGGATGTCGGATTGCAGGGTATTTTTAAGAACGTCTTTCCCATTAATGATTTCAACGGACTCTGTTCTCTCGAGTTTGTTCGCTATTCTTTTGGTAAGCCCAAATATACCGTTGCTGAATGTCAGCAGCGGGGCATGACCTTTGATATTCCAGTTAAAATCACCGTGCGTCTGATCACCTTTGATATTGATGAGGAGACAGGGGTGCAGACCATCAGAGATATCAAGGAACAGGAAGTCTTCCTTGGTTCGCTCCCCCTTATGACGGGTGACGGGGTCTTTGTTATTAACGGCACTGAACGAGCCATAGTTTCACAGCTGCAGCGTTCGCCCGGACTTTTCTTCACCCATGATGCCGGCAAGTCTCATTCCAGCGGCAAGCATCTCTATTCGGCCCGTATTATTCCTGTACGCGGTTCCTGGATTGATCTTGAATTCGATATCAAAGATATTCTCCATGTCCGCATTGATCGGCGTCGGAAATTTCCAGTTACCACCCTGCTCAAGGCCCTTGGCTTCAATGGTGAAGAACTGCTCCGCGAATTTTATCTCACCACCACAGTGAAATATGAAAAAGATAACTACTTCAGCCAGTTTACCCCGGAAACGGTTCAGGGCCAGCGCCTGGAGTTTGATCTGGTTGATCCGGCAAGCGGAGATATCCTTGGTAAGGAAGGGAAAAAGCTGAGCAAAGCACTGTGCAAACGGATCCAGAAGGCAGAGATAGATTTTCTCCAGATCTCAAAAGAGAATCTCCTGGGTAAATTCCTTGTTGCCGACTGTGTCCACCCTGAAAGCGGTGAGCTCCTGGCAGCCTGTAACAGTGAGTTGACTGAACCCATTTTAGATTCTTTCCAGGAAGCTGGAATTAATGAATTTGAGGTCCTGCACATTGACAGTATTGTCTACAGTGACTCCTTTCGTAAGACCCTGGCCCTTGACAAGGTGGACAACTCGGAAGAGGCACTGCTCGAGATCTATCGCCGTCTGCGGCCTTCCAGCCCTCCAACCATTGAGGTGGCTCAGACCTTTTTTGATAATCTCTTTTTTAATACCGACCTCTATGACCTTTCTGAGGTTGGTCGTTATAAGATCAATGCTCGCCTGGGCCTGGATACTGATATCAACCATCGGGCCTTGACCCATGATGATATTGTCTTTTCCATTCGTTACCTGGTCCGCCTGAAAGACACCCAGGGAAATATCGATGATATTGATCATCTTGGCAATCGCCGGGTGCGCACCGTTGGTGAGCTGGTGGAAAACCAGTACCGAATGGGGCTTGTCCGTATGGAACGCGCCATCAAGGAGCGAATGACTCTGCAGGAAGTAGAGACCATGATGCCCCACGATCTGGTGAATCCCAAACCCATTTCAGCGGCCATCAAAGAATTTTTCGGGACCAGTCAGCTGTCCCAGTTTATGGACCAGACCAACCCCCTGTCCGAAGTCACCCATAAGCGGAGACTGAGTGCCCTGGGACCCGGAGGTCTTTCCCGTGAACGTGCCGGCTTTGAGGTCCGTGATGTCCATCCCACGCACTATGGTCGTATCTGTCCTGTTGAGACCCCTGAGGGGCCAAATATCGGTCTGATCGTCTCTCTTGCTACCTATGCCCGTATTAATCCTTACGGATTTATTGAAACTCCATACAGAAAGGTTGAAGATCGTATCGTTCTTGACGAGATAAAGTATCTGAGTGCTTTGCAGGAACAGAAACAGATCATTGCCCCTGCCGTCATTAAACTTGATAAGAAAAAACGGATTATAGCAGACAACCTGATTGCCCGGGATGAAGGGGAGGTTGTTACGATCAGCTCTGATCAGGTAAGTTACATGGACATCGCTCCCAACCAGCTTGTCAGTGTGGCGGCCTCACTCATTCCTTTCTTGGAAAACGATGATGCCAACCGTGCTCTCATGGGATCCAATATGCAGCGTCAGGCCGTACCGCTGATGATCAATCACGCACCACTGGTCGGCACCGGCATGGAACGATATGTGGCCAGAGATTCAGGAGCATGTCTTCTTGCTGCTGATGATGGGGTGGTGGAAGAGATTGATTCCAACCGTATTGTGGTTCGTTATGATCTGCCCGGCGTGGATGGTTTTGATACCGGAGTTGGGGTCTATCGCCTAGGAAAGTATAAAAAATCCAACCAGAATACCTGTTTTACCCAGAACCCTCTGGTGCTCCCAGGTGAACGTGTGGAGAAGGGGACGGTGCTGGCAGACGGGCCCTCCTGTGAACAGGGTGAACTGGCGCTGGGAAAAAATGTGACCATAGCCTTCATGCCCTGGCGCGGCTTTAACTTTGAGGATTCCATCCTTATTAATGAGAGGCTGTTAAAGGAAGACACCTTTACCTCCGTCCATATTGAGGTCTTTGAGACCATGGCCCGGGATACCAAGCTTGGCAAAGAGGAGATCACCCGTGATATCCCCAACGTCAGTGAGGAAACGCTGCGTAATCTTGATGATTCAGGAATAGTCCGCATAGGAGCCGATGTCCATGCCGGTGACACCCTGGTCGGAAAGGTTACCCCCAAGGGTGAGTCCATGCTCTCTCCTGAAGAGAAACTGCTGCGGGCAATCTTTGGTGAGAAGGCCCAGGATGTGAAGGATTCATCTCTCAGGGTTCCTCCTGGAGTCGAGGGTGTCGTCATTGATGCCAAGGTCTTTTCCCGTAAAGGAGTGGATAAGGACGAGCGCTCTCTGATGATTGAGGATATGGAAATCGAGCGCCTGGATAAGGACAAACTCGACGAACTCGCCAGCCTCAAACGTGGTGTGTGCAGAGAGCTTGGCGATATCATGGACGGACGAACAGTCAAAGAGGATGTCTGCGACAAGAAAGGTAAGGTTCTGGTCAAGCTCGGCAAGAAGATGAATAAAGAGTTGGCTGTGCAGATCGGTTTTGCCAGGCTGAGCAAGGTGGATTTTTCTGAAAAGGCCAAATACGAGGAAGAGATCAATGCGGCCTACGGACGCTATGAAAAGCAAAAGACATTGATCGCTGAGCGGTATGACGGCATCATTGAGCGCATGAAAAAAGGCGATGATCTGCCTCCAGGGGTGGTGAAGATGGTCAAGGTTTATGTGGCCACCAAGAGGAAGCTCTCTGTGGGAGATAAGATGGCAGGACGCCACGGAAACAAGGGTGTTGTTTCCAGGTTGCTGCCGGAAGAGGATATGCCCTTTTTTGCCGATGGTACCACGGTGGATATCGTCCTCAACCCTCTGGGTGTTCCTTCCCGTATGAACGTGGGCCAGGTCCTGGAAGTGCATCTGGGCTTTGCCGCCAAAAAGCTGGGTAAACAGCTCAGCGACTTGGCAAGGACAGAAGAGCTTGATGCGATCAAGAAAAAGCTGCAGGCCATCTACTCCAAAAAGGAGTATGAGCTGATCACCGGCGGCATGAGTGATAATGATCTCTTTGACTGGTGCCGCAAACATTACCGTGGTATCCACGTGGCCACTCCTGTCTTTGATGGAGCTGAAGAATCCGAGATTCGCCAGCTCCTGGTGGAGGCCGGTGTTGATGAGGTGGGCCAGAGTCAGCTCTATGACGGACTCACCGGCGACCCCTTTGCCAACCAGGTCACTGTCGGGGTCATGTATATGTTAAAACTGCACCATCTGGTAGATAACAAGATCCATGCCCGTTCCACCGGTCCGTATTCCCTGGTGACCCAGCAGCCGCTGGGTGGTAAGGCGCAGTTTGGTGGACAGCGACTTGGTGAGATGGAGGTCTGGGCAATGGAGGCCTATGGTGCTGCCTATACCCTGAAAGAATTTTTGACCGTCAAGTCTGACGATGTGGAAGGACGAACCACCATGTATGAGCGCATCGTCAAAGGAAATAACTTCCTGACTACAGGACTCCCTGAATCCTTCCATGTACTGGTGAAGGAATTACAGGGGCTCTGTCTAGATATGGAACTGCTTGAAGATTGATGGCGTGATAAAAGATCTTCATCTGCTTCGTTGTTTGAAACACGCCTCGCATATGAATATTTTTTTGTAGCCAGTTGAGGATTCGACTCTAATTTTCGAAACAGGTTGTTAAGGATATCCCTGTAACCTGTTTTTATTAACCCTATACGCTGAGGGGGATGTACTTTCGTGGAAGAGCTATTCAATTTTTTTCGAAAACCGAAAGGTCCTGTTAAGTTCAGTAAAGTTCAGATTTCACTGGCTTCACCAGAGAAGATCATGGATTGGTCACATGGTGAAGTGAAAAAGCCTGAAACGATCAATTACCGTACATTCAAGCCGGAAAGAGATGGCCTATTCTGTGCCAAGATCTTTGGCCCGGTCAAGGACTTTGAGTGTAACTGCGGAAAATATAAGCGTATGAAACACCGCGGAGTAGTCTGTGAAAAATGCGGTGTTGAGGTTATCCAGTCCAAGGTAAGACGGGAACGTCTCGGCCATATCAAGCTTGCTGCCCCTGTGGCCCATATCTGGTTTTTGAAAAGTCTGCCCTCAAAAATTGGTGCAGTCCTTGATATGACCCTGAAACAGCTGGAGAAGATTCTCTACTTTGAGCAGTATGCGGTGACCTATTCCGAAGTCGAGTCTATTCCTGTTGCCAGTCTGCTCACCGAAGAGCAGTATAGGCAGGCCAGGGAAGAATATCCCGGACAGTTTGAAGTGGGTATTGGTGCCGAGGCCATTCATGAACTGCTGGCCGGCCAGGATCTTGTGGAGCTTTCCAAGACCCTGCGTGAGGAAATGGCTGCTACCAACTCCAAGACCAAGCGCCAGAAGTATGGAAAACGACTGTATGTGATCGAGGCCTTCCGCGACTCCGGCAATCGGCCGGAATGGATGGTGCTCAAGGTCATTCCTGTGCTTCCCCCTGACCTTCGTCCCCTGGTGCCCCTTGAAGGCGGACGGTTTGCCACCTCAGATCTCAATGATCTCTATCGGCGGGTCATTAACCGTAATAATCGTCTGAAGCGTCTCTTGGAGCTTGATGCACCAGACATCATTATCCGTAATGAAAAGAGGATGCTGCAGGAAGCAGTGGATGTCCTCTTTGATAATGGACGTCGGGGCAGGGTAATCACCGGGGCCAATAAACGACCCCTCAAATCTCTCTCTGATATGCTGAAAGGCAAGCAGGGCCGTTTCCGCCAGAATCTGCTGGGTAAACGTGTTGATTATTCAGGCCGTTCCGTTATTGTGGTGGGCCCCCATCTTCGCCTCCATCAGTGCGGTATTCCTAAAAAGATGGCCCTGGAGCTGTTCAAGCCCTTTATCTATAACAAGCTGGAAAATAAGGGCTTTGTCACCACCATCAAGAGTGCCCGGAAAATGGTGGAAAAGGGTGCCAAAGAGGTGTGGGATGTCCTTGATGAGGTGGTCACTGAACGCTCAGTAATTCTCAACCGGGCGCCAACCCTTCATCGTCTCGGTATGCAGGCCTTTGAGGCAGTGCTTATTGAAGGCAAGGCCATCCAGCTCCATCCGCTGGTCTGTGCTGCCTTTAATGCCGACTTTGATGGTGATCAGATGGCAGTCCACGTCCCCCTTTCTGTGGAAGCCCAGGTCGAGGCCCGGGTCCTGATGATGTCCACCAATAATATCCTTTCACCCGCCAACGGTGAGCCGATCATTATCCCATCACAGGATATAGTTCTCGGTCTCTACTATATGAGTCGAGATCGTATCAATGCCAAGGGTGAGGGGAAAATCTTTTCCAGCCCGGATGAGGCTCGTATTGCCTTTGATTATGACGAAGTCCACCTCCAGGCCAAGATCAAGGTGCGTATGGATGGAGAGATTGTCGATACTACCATGGGCCGTGTTCTGCTCGGTTATCTCCTCCCCAAATCTGTTCCCTTCAGTGAAGTGAACAAGGTGATGAGTAAAAAAGCACTGGCTGGGCTCATTGATTACACCTACCGTCATGCCGGAACCAAGGATACGGTTATCCTGGCAGATCGTTTGAAGGATATCGGCTACGAACACGCGACACGGGCCGGTATTTCCATTTGCATCAATGACATGAAGATCCCCTTGAACAAAGAGGATCTTGTGGAAAAGGCTGAAACAGAGGTGATGGATGTCTCTCAGCAATACTCTGACGGTCTTATTACCTCCGGCGAGAAGTACAACAAGGTCGTTGATATCTGGTCCAAGGTCACAGAGGATGTAGCCAATGAGATGATGGATGGTATCAAGGTGGACTATTTCCTGGATAAGGAAAATAAGCGGGTGGAAGGACCCAGTTTTAATTCCATTTATCTGATGGCCGATTCCGGTGCCAGGGGATCGCGAGACCAGATTCGCCAGCTTGCCGGTATGCGTGGCCTGATGGCAAAACCTTCTGGCGCGATTATTGAGACACCGATTAAGGCGAATTTTCGCGAAGGCCTTGGTGTGTTAGAGTATTTTATCTCCACCCATGGTGCCAGGAAGGGTCTGGCTGATACAGCGCTGAAAACAGCGAACTCCGGTTATCTGACCAGAAGACTCGTTGATGTCGCCCAGGATTCTACTATTATCATGGCAGATTGTCAGACCCTGGATGGTATTGTGGCAGAGCCGCTGATGGACGGTGGTGATATCATCGTCCCCATAGGTGATCGTATCCTTGGCCGTGTGGCCCTGGAAGATATTTATGATCCTGTTGATGAAGAGCAGATCATTGTTGAGGCCGGGCAGGAAATGACTGAAACACTGGTCAAGCTGATCGAAAATGCAGGGATCAATCGGGTCAAGATCCGTTCCGTACTCACCTGTCGTGCGCGGCGTGGGGTTTGCGCCATGTGCTATGGACGTGACTTGGGCCGTGGCCATATGGTGAATCGTGGTGAGGCTGTCGGCATCATCGCCGCCCAGTCCATTGGCGAGCCTGGAACTCAGCTGACCATGCGTACCTTCCATGTCGGTGGTACAGCCAGTCGTGCAGTTGAACAGGCTGAAATTCAGACGCAGCACACCGGTACGGTCGGTTTCAAAAACCTTCATTTCGTAGAGAATGAAGCTGGCATTAAGATCGTCATGAACCGCAATGCCAAGGTTTTAATCAAAGATAACTTAGGGGTCACCTTTGAGCACAAGGTCAATTACGGTGCCATGATCCTGGTTAAGGAAGGGGACAGCGTGGAGGCAGGAGCCATCCTTGCTGAGTGGGATGCCTATACCATGCCCATTGTTTCCGAGGTGG
>DAOVAI010000051.1 GCA_030671085.1 Pseudomonadota bacterium
GAAGAGATTATTGGTCATTTTTTCATCCCGGCCATTGATGCCAAGAAGGAAGAGCTGCTGATGGCAGATGCCAAAAGCAGGCTGCAGGAGGCGTTGCAGGAGAAGTTCAATGAAGCCCCTTCTTATAGGCTCGATCTGGAAGAAGGCCCTTCCCATCAGAAGATTTTCACTGTCTCGGTTCTCTTCCGTGATGTATCACTCGGTACCGGCATTGCCGGATCCAAGAAGGAGGCGGAGCAGCGTGCCGCAGCTGCGACCCTTGCCGAATTGGACGATGTGGTGGCCAGGTTTGCAGAGTAGGAAGTGAGGCGGGACTGTTGTATGACTTATATTTGTTATTTGTTGAATCTTGCAGTTTTTTTTGATGGTGAATGTAAAAACGTCGAACATCGAACGTTCAACATCGAATTTTGAATGGAGAGAATTTTCCGTACTTGATTTCGCTTAGGCGGTCTTTTTTTTTCGATGTTGAATGTTCGACGTTCGATGTTCAATGTTTATCTGTTAACTATGCCCCTCGTAATTCCTGTCTTTATTCCCCATCAGGGATGTCCCTGTCACTGTCTTTTCTGCAACCAGCTGACCATCAGTGGTCAGCAGGGGCAGGAAGAAGACGATGCCGGCCTGGTCCGGCAGACCGTGGCAGAATGGCTTGATCGTTCTCATCCTCGCGCTGAGGTGCAGGTGGCCTTTTATGGTGGTTCTTTTACCTGTCTGCCGCGAGCGCGTCAGGAGACATTTCTGCACGCGGTCCAGCCCTTTCTTCAGGCCGGAGATGTTGGATCCATCCGGCTTTCCACTCGGCCCGATTGTGTGGATGGGAAGATCTGTGATTTTCTCCAGGAAAGAGGCGTGAAAACTGTGGAGCTTGGGGTGCAGTCTTTCGATGACCGCGTATTGCAGGCCTCGCAGCGAGGCCATTCCAGTGAGGATTCCATTCGAGCAGCTCGAATCCTGAAAGAAAAAGGCATGCAGCTTGGGATTCAGCTCATGCCAGGTCTGCCCCGGGAGAGCAGTGTCTCTTTTTTCAGGACCCTGCAGCAGGTTGTTGAGCTTGGACCGGATTTTGTTCGGCTCTATCCCACGTTAGTCATTAACGGATCCGGGCTTGCTGATGAGTATCAACAGGGGCGGTATCAGCCCATGACCATGAACCGGGCAGTTGCTCTTTGCTGCCGGGCAAAAGAGCTGCTTGATCAGGCAGGGATACAAATTCTGCGTATGGGACTGCAGGCATCTGAATCACTGGAGAAAGAACTTCTGGCAGGGCCGTATCATCCAGCATTTGGAGAGCTGGTGGCAGCCCGCCACTGGTTCAGGCGGGTGCGTAAATTGCTTGCCTCCTGTCCTGCTGAAAATCGGCTCCGGCTGTGTATCTCTGATAGAGATGTCTCCGCTTTTGTCGGTCCAAAACGGGTGAATATGAAACGTCTGCAGGAGTTAGGGCTTGAAGATCGACTTGAACTGAGACAGGATAAACGTTTGCAACGGGGTACAATGAAATATGTTATCGCTTAATCATCTGGATGTCCGTTACGGAGAGAAACATCTCTTTAAAGACTTGTCTGTTCAGGTTTACGATGGAAACCGCATCGGGCTGATGGGAGTCAACGGAGCCGGGAAATCAACGCTCCTTAAGATCATGGCAGGGGTGAGTGATTGTGACGATGGGGTCCTGAACAGGGCAAAGCATTTTACTGTGGCCTACCTTCCCCAGGAGTCCAGTGCCTTGACCTCAGGACGAACCCTGTATGAAGAGGCGGAGAGCGCCTTTGCAGAACTTTTGCAGCTGCAGAAGGAAGCAGACCGTATTCATGAGGAGCTTGCCCACGTAGATCATGCCTCGGAAGAGTTTACGCAGATGCTTGCCCGGCAGGGTGAGATCCAGCATCGACTCGAAGGCAGTGGTATCTATACCATGAAAGCACGGATCGAAAAGATCCTGCTGGGCCTGGGTTTTCATCAGGAAGATATGGGGAAACCTGCCTCTTCTTTTTCCGGTGGCTGGGTCATGCGTCTGATGCTGGCCAAGATGCTGTTGGCTGCCCCCTCGCTTCTCCTCCTTGATGAGCCTACCAACCATCTGGATCTCAGTTCACTTACCTGGGTGGAGGAGTTCCTCCGTTCTTACAAGGGTGCCATGATCATTATCTCCCATGATCGGACCTTTCTTGATAAGGTGACCACCACAACCTGGGAATTGAGCCTGGGCAAGTTGTCTGTCTACAAGGGCAACTACTCTTTTTACGAGAAAGAGAAGGTAGAGCGTAAGGCCATTGAGCGGGCAGCCTATGACAATCAGCAGGCGCAGATCAAGCAGACCACCCAATTTATCCAGCGTTTTCGGGCAAAATCTACCAAGGCCAAACAGGTGCAGAGCCGGGTCAAGCAGCTGGAAAAGATGGAACTCCTCGAGCTGGGTGATGTGGATCGACAGATACGGTTCAGCTTTCCTCCGGCTCCCCCCTCGGGCAGGGACGTGCTGACTGTAGAGGGATTGTGCAAGGGGTTTGGCAATACGGATGTGTTTAAAGGGGTGAGCTTTCAGTTCCAGCGTGGTGACAAGGTGGCAGTGGTGGGCGTCAATGGGGCAGGTAAATCGACCTTGCTCAAAATCATCTCCGGTGCCATCCCGTCAGATTCGGGAGAGGTGAAGTTGGGACACAATGTCATTCTCTCCTACTTCGGCCAGCATCAGGCTCAGGAACTCTCCCCATCCCTCACAGCCCTTGAGACCCTGTCGCTTTCTGTAAAGGATATGACTATCACCCGGATACGTTCGCTTCTCGGTGCCTTTCTCTTTCGGGGGGAAGAGGTGGATAAAAAGGTGTCGGTCCTCTCCGGCGGGGAAAAGAGTCGACTGGCGCTCGCCAAGATGATTGCAAACCCTGCCAACTGCATGCTCCTTGATGAGCCCACCAACCACCTGGATATGAGTTCCCAGGAGGTGCTGCAGGAGGCCATGGCCCAGTATGACGGATTTATCCTGGTGGTCTCCCATAACCGCTACTTCCTTGACAGCTTTGTCAACAAGGTAGTGGAGGTGAAGGATGGGCAAATTAGTGTGTACGAGGGGAATATCAGCGACTATTTGCGTAAGATAGAGGCAGAAGCATCTGCTCAGGAGAGCACCCAGAAACAGAAGAGCGGCCCATCACCCTCACCAAAAAACGATACCTCAAATGTACAGGTGTCGCGCAAGGAAAAACGACAGCAGGATGCCAGGGAGCGGCAGGAGCGCAACCGAAAGTTCGGGCCCTGGAAGAAGAAGGCGGAAGAGGCGGAGAAACAGGTGGAGAAGCTCGAAGAGCAAAAGACAGAGCTTGAGGCCCGTATGGCTGACCCGGATCTCTACCAGGATCAGGAGGCCTGGTTATCAACTTCCAGCGAGTATGACGAATGTGTCCGCAGACTGGAGCGCTGGTATGAGAAGTGGGAGACGGCCCAGGAAGAACTCGAGCGACTGGATGAGTAGGTAGCACAGCGGCTCAAATTGAATCTTGTACTGTCCCGGTAAGTTGCTGTAGAATGAAGTAACTTGATTGAGTTGGGGGAAGTATTCTCCTCGGCTCAGAATTGTTCATCCTTGGCTATGGAGAAAAAATGCAAAAGAGAACGCAACAATGTGTTTGGCTTGTCCTCCTGATTGGCTGTTACTTGACTTTCTCTATGAGTCTGCTTGGATCGGCTTGGGCTGCTGGGGAACGATTTAAGGCCCTGGGAGATGGTACAGTCAAGGATCAGAAAACCGGCCTTATGTGGGCGGCCCAGGATAATGGAGCAAGTATGAACTGGTCCACTGCTGTGGAATATTGCAAGAATTATTCTGCAGGAGGACACACTGATTGGCGGATGCCGTCTTCAGAAGAACTGGCTTCACTTTACGGGGCCCGCAAGAAAATAGAAGGTAAGGATTACGAGTCAACAATTGATGTGGTGACCCAATCCATCCAGATAACGGCTCCATGGGTTTGGACAAACAGGAGGGCAGTAAAAACGAAGGCTGTGGCCTATGGCTTTAATTATGGGGTCACCAGAAGGCTGCATCGTGGAAGCGGAGGGAATCGAAGGGCATTGCCCGTTCGCTCGGCTCCCTGATAAACAATGTGAACAAACTGGAGGGAAACGCCATGGAAACTGAAAGAAGAAGAGATCAGGTTTGTTATGTATAATCAGGAATCATCTTAACTTGCACTTTTCCTTAACTGTTTGAGATTACTACTGGCATTCTCTTAATTTTTTCTTCAGAATTTCTGTTAAAAATCTTTCCACTGTGATTAGATAAATAGTGAAGTATTTGTGGAAAGGTTTTTATATTCAACAGGGTAGTCGCCGAAGGCGACGGCGGGTAAAAAATTGGTTCAGAAACCTCTTGTTTGCTTACCCAGATTGTTAACCTGCAAAGTGATTACTTATCACCTACTTATCAGTCTCTCTTCCTCACCCTGATTATTCCCCGGTTCAAGGAGTGGTTCAGTGAGTACAGCCGCCGCAAATCAAGTACAGGATCAGCAAACAAAACAGCTCACAGAACTCATTTCATTCTGTTATATCGCCTTGAAAAACATCCGGATCTACCCTGCCGGACATCACCTGGTAAAGACAAGAACCAAGGCTGCCCATCAATTGCTCACCAGGTTGCTGGGCCAGAGGAAGGTATTGCTCTTTGGTATTGCCAGAGACACCATCACCTTTGAGGAGTATTCGCTAGGAGAGGGATCAGTAGCCTGTTCTTCCTTTGCCAAAATCCTCAGCCGCCATGAGATCGCCACGCTCACCTTCCACCAGGGGGGCAACCAGCAGTCCCTCTTTTTATTTCTCAAGGCTGTCGGCGTCCTTCCTGAAGATCGAACAAGCGAGAAAACCCTGGAGCAGGAACTCTCCTCCCTGAATATCTCAAATATCGAGATAACGACTGTCGATTACAACAATTTTGACCGTGTTCTGAACACGGCTGAAGATGAAAAAAATAGCCTACCCAGAGGAAATGAGCAGCCAGCAACATCAACCTGGATAAATTTTACAACAAAGCTCACCGCTGGAACCCTAGGCCGGTCGAACAGCCCTGAGGGTGACACCACGCACAGTAAAATGGGAGGCCCTGAAGCACTGGCCGCAGCCATCAACGCCCATGCAGGCGATCAGGCAGAGATCATTCAGCAGTTTTCCCTGCATCTTGACCATATGCTGCATCAGTCCACCCAGGAAAATCCTTCCTTGCCCTCCTTTGACAGTATAGAACTCAACAGTGTACTGACCGCCCTTAATCCGAAACTCCGCGATCAGTTTCTCCGTACAACCCTGGAAAAATGCGACCAGAATCAAGAACAAAGCAATCCGAAAAAAATACTGTCAACCTTCTCCAACAGCCTGATTGTCAACATGCTGCAACTGGTGAACAAAAAAGACGTTACTATCTCGCCGGCACTGCTCAACCTCATCCAGAAGCTCTCCCGCATAGAATTTACTCCTGATGGTGCAACACCGTCAGCCATGTCCAGGCGTGAGATAAGCAATCTGCTGGAACCGGAAAAATATGATCAATACGTTGGCGAAAACTACCACCACACCCTTCACCAACTCTCGAGCGCACTCCCCTCAGATCATGCACCGCCTCCTGAATTCCCCCTGGAACAGCACCTGGCAACCTTGGCAGAAGACCACCTGAACAGACAGATCGTACGAGCCACGCTTATCTTTATGGATGGAACGGAAGGAGAGACGGATTATACTGAGTTTGCTCACAAACTCATGGAATTTACTCTTCAGCTCCCTGAAGAGGGTGCCTTTGGCCTCCTGCTGATCATAGCAAAAACCCTGACGCGTCACGCAGCCCAAAAAAAATCTCCTGCCATCAGGAAAATGGCTGCCGAGTGCCTTGAAGAATTGTCTGACGATGAATTCCTCGACTATGTTCATTCAGCCCTGCGAGAGGCGTCAGAGCAAGAAAAGCGGGCAGCGATCTCTTTTCTCATTTACTTCTGTCCAGATATCCTTGATACATTGATCAAGATCTTCTGTATGCAGCAGAATGTCTCCGAGGACGATCCACTGCTCATGGTATTCAAGACGTTCCGGGTGGAGACACTGGTCGCTGTCTTTACCGTTCTGCCCAAGGAAAATAGCGCCCGTATCAAAAAGCTGCTGCTCCTTGTCCAGTATCTTGGCGCCGGTGGCACAGGCCCCCTCCTCCACCCGCTGCTGACTCACGAAGATGGAGATATTCAGCTGCAGGCCCTCGAGCTCCTCCTGCTCCTACACGACAAAAAAGGTTTAGCCACCCTGGAATCCATGCTGGGATCGAAAAATGAGATGCAGGTTGAGGCCGCAATTGAACTGTGCAATAGTCACAGACCTGTGGAATGTGTCCCGTCCCTTCTCCAGCTCTTTGACCATCATTTTTTCAAGGAATCGACCATTGCCAGAAACAGAAAGCTCTTTTTGGTGCTTGGCCGTATCGGCGACAAAAAGGCCCTGCCTGTGCTGGAAAAAATTGCCTTTTCCAAATGGCCCCTCCATCGGCAGCTGGTCACAACAATGAAGCGCATCCTCTTCTACTCCCTGAAGGGATATCAGCCAGAGGACCGAATCAACCTGGTACACAAGGGACTGCAGTCAGAAGATGAAGAAATTCGAAAGCTATGCAGCAGTCTCCTACCACCACAGCAAAGGAACAGAACAGGGATATGACTCTGCGCAGACGAAAACAGGCGAATATTCTCCAGCAGAAGATCTTCAGAACCCTCTATCTGCTGCGGACCATCATCACCAATACCCGCCTCTATTCCATCAAACATGAAAAGATCAGGGAAATGATCAGCAAGGCCCTTGCCAGCCTCACTGATATCCTGAAGATCACCAATGAGCTGACCATCCTCGTCATCGATAACGACCTGATTATCAACAACAGGGCAATCCGACCTGAGGAGGCTGAGCACTTTGCCCTTTTTCTCACCATCCTCAAGCAAAAAGAGATCGGCCACGTCTCCTTTAAAAAAGGACTCTCCAGCAAGGAACTTGTCCAGTTCCTCTCCGATCTCTCCTCTCCCTTGACCACAAAGGTATACAACGGACCGGGCATCTCCTGCGGCAAGCTCCAGCTCAAGGAGAGGTCCCGGAATACCTCTTTTTTCCCCAACCTGCTTTCTGCAGGTGTTGAGCAGGTTAGGCCAGGTGGTGGAGACCCGGAGCTGCTTGCCAAGCTGCAATCCCTGACCCAGGAGCAGTTGACTCTGGCTCAGGAACTCTACTTCTCCATTAAACAAAAAAAAGAGTGCGACCTGCGCGGGGTGCAGGATTCCATATCCTTCTTTGTCACTCTCTTCTCCCAGAATCTGAATCCCCTATCCATGCTGACAACCCTGAAATCAGGTGATGAATATACCTTTACCCATGTCATCAATGTCTGTATCCTGACCCTGGCCCAGGCAGAGTCACTGGGCTTTACAGGACAGCACCTCTACGACATCGGCATCACCGCCGCACTGCATGACATCGGTAAGATCTTTATTCCAGACGAGATCCTAAATAAACCGGCAAGACTGAACCAGGAAGAACGGGAGATCATCGAAACCCACTCCATGAAAGGGGCAGGGTACATACTCAATCTCAGCAATGTACCCAAGCTTGCGGTGCTGGCAGCACTGGAACACCATATTCGTTTTGACGGCAGCGGCTACCCTCATATCGGCAAAAACTGGAAGCCCAATATTGTCAGTCAGATGATCTCCATTGCCGACACCTTTGATGCCATGCGCAGCTGCAGGCCCTACCACGATCCGGCACCGGAAGAGAAAATTATCGATGTGCTGACAAAAGAAAAGGGATCAACCTTCAACCCCTTGCTGGTAGATAACTTCCTGACCATCCTCAACAGGGACTGGTCCAAATCCCTTTAGTACTGTACTAGGACCATAGATAAAGGGATGATTAGCTGAAAAACCTGAACCTCTGTCATACTCATACAGAATCATCCAGCACGTCTGCTATTATTCGGTTGCGTCCCGCTTTCTTCGCATCATAAAGGGATTGATCGGCCTTATTATAGATGACATCCGTGGTTATTCCCGGTCCAGGTGTGATGGAGAGGAGCCCATGGATATGGTGATGACCTCTGCCGCAGAATTCCACCACCCGAAAACCAAAAACGAGGTCGGACCAAGTTAACCGATTGTTTCCACATGGAAAAGAAACAAAAAAGAGGCACTTTCAGCTCTTGGAAGCCCCTTTTTTAAACCGAAATGGGGCTTCTAAGGAAAACATTCTGTACAAACCAGGACTATCAAGTGCAATCACCTTGTGTTTAGGATTGCCATATCGAAGATACCTATTTTGTGAAATTTTCAATCTTTAGACTGCTACTGTTTTCCTCCGATTTTAACCTCTCAAATTATGGACCGCACAATTCTCTCTTTGTCGCTGAGAAGATTCAGGAATAATACTAACTTGCTGTTTTACTGAAATGCTTATGATTGCCGATAGATCTAAGGATACGGCAAGGTGATGTTATCCAGTTTACACTTATCACTTCCAGATAAATGATATCGATATCTGGTTAGAAACCGATGGGGCAGCGGATAATACGTTGTCGATTTTTTCGGAAGAGTAGGTATCAGTAAACTATAAAATAACTTGTTGGGTCAATTAAGGCTGGAGCTTTCACATTTGGGAAGCTGAAAGAGGCAGACAAATAGGTCTGTTATTTATGTTGATTGCCGAACAGCGTGTCGGCAATCATTTGGGTAGAATCGAGCCAAGTGCGGTGAAACGACGACCAAAACCGCACCCAAGATTGATGAAACCGAGAGAAGAAGTACGCGAGGAAATTTGTGAATATGGACACCCGAAAAAGCTTAAGTAAGTGCCATTCAGGTCCGTCCTCTATTGTTTTCTGAACTAAAAAGTGCTTACTTATCACCTACTTAACCCTAAAACGGAGCCAGAAGAAAACGCTTGGAATTATCGCCGTAAAGTTTTAGCTTTGGGTGGGTTGGCTTTTAATATGACTTCCACTTCCCTTGTGCTATTATGAATATAGAAAATATGAAATCCCATATTGCATGATGAGGAGTTCACAATGAATTTTGAAAAATTTGTACCTTGGAACTGGTTTTAAAAAGAGGAAGAGGAGAGCGGACAGATCGTACCTGTTCAGCGTGATACAAACCGATTGGAGTATCTTGTTTCGCTTCTGGATCTGCATCGGGAGTTTGACCGTCTTTTTGATGTAATGCAGCGTGGTTTTGGGATGGGGTGGCCAGCATTATCCGGCAGAGCAGACTCGCTGTTGAAGTCAGACTGGTTCAAGCCCTCCTTGGATGTTGCTTCCGATGAGAAAAAATACAGCATTGACATCGAACTTCCCGGAATCGATGCAAACGATGTAACCATAGAAGTCGATGGCAATACCTTGAAAATCAAAGGCGAAAAACGACAGGAAAAAGAAGATAAAGAGAAAGGTTTTTACCAAGTTGAGCGCTGTTACGGCTCTTTTCAGCGTATTCTTGACATCCCTGATGATGCCGATATGGACAATATCTCCGCCACATACAAAAACGGAGTATTGAGCATTGCTGTTCCAAGAAAAGCGCTGCCGAAAAAAGACACGAAAAAGATTGAGATTAAAACCGAGTCGTAATCGTATGCGTCACAAATTCGTGTCTCCTTATATCAGCAGACAGGATCTAATATAAACCTGAATTCAAGTACAAGCGTAACACACAGCGTAGTGAGCTTATAAACGAATTCATGTTATTACAGATACAATATTTTGAAGATAAGAAAAGACATAGGGGTATCTTATGGCAATTATTGGTATAGATCTTGGTACTTCAAATTCTGCAGCCGCTGTACTACGGGGCGGAAAACCATTTATTATCCCCAATACAGAGGGTATCAGCCTTAGCGGCAAGGCTTTTCCAAGTTATGTAGCTATTACGGCTGATGGGAATAAACTGGTAGGCGAGCCTGCGCGCAGACAGATGGCAGAGAATCCGGAAGGTACAGTAAGCGCTTTTAAAAGAAAAATGGGTAAGCGTGAGGAGGTTAGGCTTCGGGACAAATCGTTCACGCCGGAGCAGCTCTCGGCTTTTTTGCTACAGAAGATCAAAAACGATGCAGAGGCATTTTTGGGCGAACCGGTTGAGAAGGCTGTTGTAACGGTACCGGCCTATTTCGACGATAACCAGCGAAGTGCGACGAAAGATGCTTGTAAAATTGCAGGGCTAGAAGTTGTCCGCCTTGTAAACGAGCCGACGGCTGCCGCTTTGGCATACGGGCTTGACCGAAGCGGCGAAGATCTTAAAATCGTCGTGATCGATTTCGGCGGCGGTACACTGGATGTGACGATCATGGAATTCGGCAAAGGGGTGTTTGAGGTAAAGGCGACAAGCGGAGACACCCAGCTCGGCGGCACTGACATGAACGAACGTATTTTTAATCATCTGGTGAAGAAGTTCAAAACACAGACGGGTGTCGACCTCACAACGGACATCAAAGCTTCTGCCCGGCTGATCGAAGCGGCTGAGATGGCCAAGATAGAGCTCTCATCCAATACGAGCACCCATATCAGCCTACCTTACATCACAGCCGTTGGTTCCGAATCGAAACATCTTGATTTTGACCTGACTCGTACCGAGATTGAACGCTTGGTACGTCCCGTTGTGGAGCGCTGCCGCGGCCCGATCGAACAGGCGCTCAGTGATGCGGGTATGACATCAAAAGAGGTTGACCGTATCCTTTTAGTGGGCGGTCCGACGCGTATGCCGGTCGTACGTGCATACTTCGAGGAGCTTCTGGGAAGAAAAGCCGAAAGCGGTGTAGACCCGATGGAGTGTGTCGCCAGCGGTGCAGCGATCCAGGCCGGGGTGCTCTCCGGAGAGGTGGGCGATATCGTATTGGTGGATGTCATCCCGTTAAGCCTCGGGATAGAGACGTTGGGGGGCGTGGCGACGACGCTGATCAGCCGCAACTCCCCGATCCCGGTCAAACATACTGAAACGTTCACGACGGCAGCCGATATGCAGACCAGCGTCACGGTCCATGTCGTACAAGGAGAGCGGCCGATGGCCGCCGACAATACATCGCTTGGCCAATTTAATCTTGACGGTCTTGCTCCGGCTTCCCGGGGCATCCCAAAGATCGACGTCACCTTTGATATCGATGCGAGCGGTATTTTGAATGTTACGGCCAATGATGTCGTTACTGGCAAAAGCCAGTCCATTAAGATTACAGCTTCGACAAGGCTCTCGGACAATGAAAAAGAGAGAATGGTTAAAGAGGCGGAACAGTATGCCGAAGAGGACAAAAAGCGCAAAGATGAGGCCGACGCACTCAACAATGCCGATGCCATCTGCTATGAAGCCGAAAGAATGCTCGCTGATTACGGCGAAAAAATTGCCGATGAACTGAAAGGCAGGATAGAAGCCAAACTGAAAGAGACGAAAGAGGCGATCCAGGCGCGTGATCTGAAGGCCGCTACAGAGCGTTCCGAAGCGTTGAAAGAACTCATGAAAGAAGCCGGCAGTGCTATCTATGCGCAGGCCCAGCCACAAGGCGGCGCAACGGCTCAGGGAGCATCGCAGGGAACCGGTGGTGCACAAAGCAGCGAATCGCCGGACCAACGGGTCGTGGATGCAGAATATAGCGAATCAAAATAAGCGCCTGAAGTAGAGGAACAGTATTGTCGAAATGGTAACTAAACGCGACTATTATAAAGTCCTCGGTGTTAAAAAAGATGCGGATCAGAAAAGGATCAAGGATACATTCCGACAACTGGCGCTAAAGTACCATCCGGACCGGAACAAAGAGCCGGGCGCCGAGGAGAAGTTTAAAGAGATTGCAGAAGCGTATGCCGTACTTTCCGACCCGAAAAAGCGTAAAGAGTATGACAATAGGGGCTTTGCCGCTGTCTCCGGATTTTCCCAGGAAGATCTTTTCAGCGGTATCAACTTTGATGAAATTTTCGGGGGCGGCGGTTTCGGATTTGATGTGGGCGGTTTCGGAGGCGGATTGTTTGACAGCTTTTTCCACCGTGGGCGCCAGCGGGAGATCAGGGGAGAGGACATTCGGGTTGAAATTGTTGTCCCGCTGAATAAGATCGCCACCGGCGGCAATGAGCAGATCAATATATCGCATCTGAGGGTCTGCCCGGACTGTAAAGGATCAAGGAGTGCGCCGGGAACCGAACCGCGCACCTGTACAAACTGCAACGGCACAGGCAAACTGATTAACACCAGGCGTGAAGGAAACATCTCGTACCAGCAGATACGGACCTGTCCGGTGTGTATGGGAAAAGGGCACTTTATCGATAATCCATGTACGACATGCGGTGCTACGGGTCAAATAGACAATCCCGAAACATTGACCATCAAAATCCCTGCCGGCGCTGAAGAGGGGATGGTGCTCAGAATTCCTTCGCATGGTAGACCTAGCAGGGAAACTGATGGAAACCCGGGTGACCTTCTGGTGATCGTGCGAACCGCGTATGATCCGCGTTTCGAGCGTTCGGGTGCGGACCTGTGGCATACCAAAACCATTGGCCTGACCGATGCGGTACTAGGTGTAGAGATAGAAATTTCTACGTTGGAAGGCACGGTAACTGTGAGTGTCCCCGCAGGAACCCAACACAATGCGGTGTTGCGCCTCGGCGGAAAAGGACTGCCGCATTTCGGCGAGGAGAGCCGGGGAGATATCTATCTCCGGATGAATATCCATATCCCTGAACACCTCAGTGATGAAGAGCAGCGGCTATATAAACAGCTGCGAAAGTTAAGCACAAGAAAGATAGACACGCCCTGAAACGGATCTGTGTGACGAGTATTTTACGTGTTTCTGCTTTTTCCTTTAGTTAGTGCCTGTCCATAAATGGCCTTTTTCTCCTAACTCTTCGTTGCTCTCAAAATTTAATCCTCGGAATATCATATATATGCCTGCGGTTAAATTCATCGAGCGCCTCGATTTAGAAGAAAAAATCTCATTTATGGACGGACACTAGTTAGCTGAATTAGTTCAGACCTGATCTGACAGTTACCGATTTTTTAGTTGTAACTGCCAGATTAATTTAAACCTGACACCACTCCCCTCAACAACCGACGGATGTATTGCCCGATGCCATTTAACCCAGCACCTTGCTTGTAAAGCCGGGTAAGACGTTCTTTTTGTGTTTAATATTGCCACAGGATCTCCTCGCTATTCTTACGTCTTTCTCGACTTTAGATTTTCTACTGTTCTCCTCCTATGTTAACCTCTCAAATTATGGCCAGCCCAATTCTCTCTTTGTCGCTGAGAAGAATCAGGAAGAAGCTAAACTTATGAGGTGTGCTTTAAAGCCGAGGCTTTCCAATGGATACCTTTTTCTGCTGAAATACTGATTGAGTCAAAATCGATATGAGAAATGCTCAATTTGATGCTGCTCCATGAGAGCGTATCATGATACGGACCTCTAACTGAGAAAATCACTTCACAAGGTAACAATAAACTCAGTAAAATGGCTGAGATGTTACAAACAGTGAAGTGAATTTGATTTTCCTGGAAATTTGCTAAAATGCCCCCAGAATAGTAAACTGAACTATTCTTTCATGAAGCTAACTGGCCTTCTCGAAAACAAATTACTTTGTATAGGCTGAAGGACAGTGACTATTGAGTAACTATACAAATCGGTTGAGCAAAGAAAAGATATGAGATTTTTTTCTCCTAGGCTATTGCGGGTAGAGTCGGAATATAGAGTAGGAGTGAGATTGCAGGACAATAAAAGCGGCGAACTCCTTCCCGCTTCATGCTTTGGCATTATGGTAAATATATCGCAAGAAGGGGCTTGTCTTGTGCTCTCCAAAATGCTGCTTGAGGGAAGACATCTTTTTTTTTCCACCTTGAACAATGAGCACCACCATCTTGTTCTTCTCATAGAAAACCCCGTATTACGCGATGAAACTTTTATAATTTCTGCACGTTCTGTTTGGATGGATTCTTGCCGTTACAAGGGGGAATCTGCCTTTAAAATAGGACTTTGTTTTCATGACAGGCAGAAAAAACTCTTCCAGCTTTTTAAGAAGTTAGGTGTTCAGGAAACATCTTAAATTGCAGTTTTGATTAAATTGTTAAGATTGCCAGTGGATCATTAAGCGATTTTTCCATAATGATACTATTCTGTTTACGTTTGTCATTTATTGATGAAAGAGATACGGTTACCTTGTGTGCTTGAAGGTGACGAAGTAGCAAAATGGTCATCCTGTTTATATGGCCCACCAGCAGAGTAAATTACCTGCGGATTGATCGAAGCACTTTCCAGATGCGGAGCTCACCAGTGAAAAGATCAGCTCCCGCTTCTATCAGATAAGTCTGGCTTTTTAAAATGGCAACGAGCTCCATCCCCTGGTTCTATCTCAGCCTCCTCTGTGCCTTCAGTCTTGCATCGGCCGATGCATTGACAAAGAAGTTTTTTCCTGATTACAGCGGTTGGCAACTGTTGATCGTCCGCTTTGTAGTGCCGGGGCTGTTGCTTCTGCCGGGCACTTTTTTTTACCCCTTGCCATCCGTGCCCCCGGTTTTCTGGCTGTGGATAGTTGTTCTGGTACCATTTGAACTGTTGGCCATGTGGCTTTATATGTTAGCTATCCGCGACAGTCCTCTGCACCTGACTCTGCCATATCTTGCCTTTACACCAGCATTCAATGTTTTGACCGCTTTTGTCGTCCTTGGAGAGACTGTTTCAGCGACAGGTTTTGGCGGTATCTTGCTGGTGGTTGCCGGAGCCTATTTTCTTAATATAGAGAAAA
>DAOVAI010000250.1 GCA_030671085.1 Pseudomonadota bacterium
CCACCCATCGGTGTTACTGTGGTGCGGACGGCAGGCGGCGTCAAGATCTTCTGGGATAAGTCTCCGGAAGCGGATGTCCATGGATACCGGGTCTATCGTCGTGCAGCAGATGGAGACAAGGTACAACTCATCGGAGAGGTGCAGGCCGTGTATACCATTTTTGAGGATTCGGATGTGCCCAAGGATGGGAGTTTTTATTACTCGGTTACTGCCTACGATCAGATGGAAAGCCCGAATGAGAGCGAAAAATCACGGGAGGCAGGTGTCCGCCATTAACTGAGGATTTTTTTTAAACAAACAACAGAATATCAATCAGGGAATTTTGAACTGTGGAAGTAAAAAAAACTTCATCATTGGATATTCACTGTTCGATATTCAAAATTCTCCAGCATTGACTCAAAAATCATGAACCATTTTCAATACAAAGACGGCGAACTTTTCTGTGAAGATATTCCTGTGGCCGTGATTGCCCAGGAGGTAGGGACTCCCTTTTATCTCTACTCCAAGGCCACGCTGACCCGGCATTTTCAGGCCTTTGATTCAGGGTTTGCCGATATCGATCATATCACCTGTTTTGCAGTAAAGAGCTGCTCCAATATTGCAGTCCTTTCACTTTTTTCAGGGCTTGGCGGCGGGGCGGATATCGTCTCTGGCGGAGAACTGTTTCGTGCCCTGCAGGCAGGTATGGATCCCAGGCGCATCATCTATTCCGGTGTGGGTAAGGGTGAAGAGGAACTGCGCTACGGGCTCAAATCCGGTATTCTCCTCTTTAATGTAGAGTCTGAGCAGGAACTGCTTCGTCTGCAGAAGGTGGCTGCCGATATGGGGGTTACAGCTCCCATCGCCTTCCGGGTGAATCCTGATGTAGACCCCAAGACCCATGCCTATATCTCCACCGGCCTTGCCAAGAATAAATTCGGCATCCCCATTGACGAGGCCCTGGAGTTGTACGTACAGGCAGCAGAAATGGAACATATTAAGGTCATGGGAGTGAGCTGTCATATCGGTTCCCAGTTGACTCTGATTTCACCCTTTGTCGAAGCACTTCGTAAGGTGAAAGCCTTTGTCGGCCGACTGGCGGAAAAGGGGATTGCTATCAATTATATTGATCTCGGCGGCGGGGTGGGGATCACCTATGACGACGAGGAACCGCCCCATCCCCAGGAGTATGCCAAGGCCATCATTGAAGAGCTTGGTGGTCTCAAAGCCACCTTGATCCTTGAGCCGGGCAGGGTCATTGTCGGCAATGCAGGCATCATGGTCACCGAGGTGCAGTACACCAAGACCAATCGCGGCGGCGACAAGGAAAAGAATTTTGTGGTGGTGGATGCGGGAATGAATGATCTGACTCGTCCCAGTCTCTACGGGGCTTATCACTCCATCCAGCCGGTACAAGAGAAGACTACGGCCAGTCAGTTGGTGGATATTGTGGGCCCGATCTGCGAGACCGGTGATTTCCTGGCACAAGACAGGGTTTTTCCGCAAGTTGAGCAGGGCGACCTCCTGGCAGTGATGAGTGCCGGGGCCTACGGTTTTACCATGGCCTCCAATTACAACTCCCGGCCCCGGGCGGCCGAGGTGATGGTCTCTGGAGAGCGTTTTGCGGTCATCCGTGAACGCGAGACCATAGAATCACTGATTAAGGGCGAGGCCATTCCGGAATTTCTGGAGAAGAAGTGATGGACATTCAATTTCCGGTTTCATTTACCAAGATGAGCGGCACCGGCAATGATTTTATCGTCATTGACCATCGTCAGGTCTTGGTGCCGGAAGAAAATCAAGCAGAGTTTGTGAGCAGGGTCTGCCGCCGCATGTTTTCTGTGGGCGCAGACGGGCTGATCTTTATCGAGAATTCAGACAAGGCTGATTTCAGCTGGCGCTTCTATAACGGAGACGGCTCTGTGCCTGAGATGTGCGGCAACGGTGCCCGTTGTGCGGCGCGATTTGCCTTTAGCAGAGGAATTGCCGGAAAGAAGATGTCCTTTGAGACGGTGGCTGGAATTATTGAGGCGGAGATCTTGGACGATGGGGATGAGGTGAGCCTGCTCATGCCCCCGCCCGTTGATCTTCGTACGGGACTGCACGTGGACCTTGGTGGTGAGGAGAGAACGATTTCTTTCATGAACTCCGGTGTCCCCCATGCTGTGCTCTTCCTGGACGAGGGTGTGGAGATACCCGTGAAGGAGTGGGGCCATGTAATCCGCTTCCATGACCTGTTTCAGCCGGCCGGAACAAATGCCAACTTTGTCCAGCCTCTGGCAGATGGCGGGATTCGTGTCCGTACCTATGAACGGGGCGTGGAGGATGAGACCATGGCCTGTGGAACCGGAGCCGTGGCCTCAGCTATCTTCGCCGCTATTCAAGGGCTTGCCGCCTCGCCGGTGAAGGTCACCACCTCGGGCGGAGATCAGTTGACCATTGTCTTTGACCTGAAAGATGATCCGGCAGCAGAGAATGTTTATCTGCAGGGGCCGGCCAGGATGATCTACGAAGGTCAGTTGACAGCAGAATCATTGTTGTAGGCAAAAGAAAAATTGTAAAGAGTTTCACTGAAATCTGCAAAAAAAATGACAGCCTAGAGCGGATTAATGGTGGGCAGTAATCAGAAAAGTAATTGTCTTTAAACGACTGAATATAGAGCCAGGAGGAA
>DAOVAI010000216.1 GCA_030671085.1 Pseudomonadota bacterium
TTATCGTCTACATCGGCTGTGGTGAACGGGGCAACGAAATGACCGGTGTACTGACCGACCTGCCGCGACTCCTCGATCCACGCAGTGGACGTCCGCTTATTGAGCGAACGATCCTCATTGCCAACACCTCCGACATGCCGGGTGCGGCGCGTGAGGCAAGCATATATACCGGGATCACCATTGCCGAATATTACCGGGACATGGGCTATGATGTTGCCCTGATGGCCGACTCTACTTCCAGGTGGGCCGAGGCCCTGCGGGAGATTTCTGGCCGCCTCGAAGAGATGCCTGCAGAAGAAGGATTTCCAGCCTATCTTGCCAGTCGGCTTGCCGCCTTCTATGAACGGGCCGGGCAGGTGATAACCCTGGGCAACAGCAAGGGATCGGTCACCCTGATCGGAGCCGTCTCTCCGCCAGGCGGAGATTTTTCAGAACCGGTGACCATGCACACCAAACGTTTTGTCCAGTGTTTCTGGGCACTCGACAAGGAGCTGGCCAGTGCTCGCTACTTTCCTGCCATCAACTATCTGCAGAGTTATTCCGGCTACAGTCGCAATGTCGAGTCCTGGTGGCACAAGAAGGTGGGATCCCGTTGGCTTGAGCTCAGGGAAAAGGCCATGAATATCCTTCAGGAAGACGCAAAACTACAAAATATTGTCAAGCTCTTAGGCGAAGAGGCCCTCCCAGACGATCAAAAACGGATCATCGAAGGGGCACGACTGCTGAAAAACGATTTTTTGCAGCAGAGTGCCTTTGATGCAATAGATACCTACGCCAGTCCTCAAAAACAGTTTCTACTCCTGGAAATTGTCCTGCACTTCTTTGACCGACTGGCTGAAGTGGTGGCTGCCCGTATTCCGCTGTTCAGGGCTCTGGAACTCCCGGCAGTAGTGGAAATACATCGGCTGAAATTCACCCTGAAAGGTGATGATCCTGCTCCCTTCCATGCTATCAGGGAACAGATCGATCAGGAAATAGATACACTGCTACACCGTCACCACGAGAGCTCATTTTAACCAGCATGGCTGGACCAAGTTTGGCAGCCATAACGAAAAATGAAAAATGGAATTGAGCAAAAGTTTATGCTGTTAAACCCTAATTTTGGGGAATTCCTCGTTACACCGCTCTTTTTCCTCGTTACACCGCTCTGCGGTGTAACGAGGAAAACGGCGCTCTGCGTCTAGAATGATACGGCGCAGAGCGCCTGGGAAAAGCGTCACACCGCAGAGCGGTGTGACGAGGGATCTTTCTACAGGGAACAAAGAGCAACTGCACAGTTGGAGGAATTTTTTGAAGACCACTGATCCAAAACCAGGAAACAGCAGCAACAGATCCCAGGGTTCGGTCCTTGAGTATATCGGTCTTGAACGTATCAACGGGCCATTGCTGGTTGTGCAGGGGGTCAAAGGGGCCGGTTTTGACGAACAGGTGGAAATCGTTGTTCCTGATGGTCACCCTCGTCACGGCAGGGTGCTCTCCATCAGTGACGAGTTTGCCGTTATCGAGGTATTTGAAGGGACATCGGGTCTCAATCAGACCTCCACCAGAATCCGTTTTCTTGGCCGTCCTTTTGAGATAGTGGTCTCCCGGGAAGAGGTGCTGGGCAGGGTCTTTGATGGGCTGGGACAGCCCCTTGATGGTGGTCCGATCCCCAGTAAGGGAGAAAGACGTGATGTGAACGGTTTTCCCATCAACCCCGTGGCCCGGGCCTACCCGGAGGAGTTTATTCAGACAGGGATTTCCGCAATTGACGGGATGAACACCCTGGTGCGGGGCCAGAAACTGCCTATTTTTTCCGGTAGCGGCCTTGCCCACAATGAGCTTGCAGCACAGATTGTTCGACAGGCCAGACTCCTTGCTGATGATGAGGGCTTTGCTGTCATCTTTGCGGCCATGGGAGTACGTCATGACGAGGCTGAAGGATTTCGTCAGAGTTTTGAGGAGAGTGGCGTTCTGAAAAATGTGGCTATGTTCCTGAACCTTGCCGATGATCCGGCAGTGGAACGGCTGATTACCCCAAGGGTTGCACTTACTGCAGCAGAGCATCTTGCCTTTGATGAAGGGATGCATGTCCTGGTGATACTCACCGATATGACCAACTACTGTGAAGCCTTACGGGAGGTGGCCACCTCCAAGGGAGAGGTACCAAGCAGAAAGGGCTATCCCGGCTACCTGTACAGTGACCTGGCCTCCATCTATGAGCGGGCCGGCCGCCTGCAGGGTAGAGCAGGTTCGGTGACCCAGATTCCGATTCTCACCATGCCCGATGATGACATCACCCATCCCATCCCTGATCTGACCGGTTATATCACTGAGGGACAGATCGTACTTGACCGCTCCCTTGCTGGAAAGTCTGTCTATCCGCCCATTAATGTCCTGCCCTCTCTTTCACGACTCATGAGTGATGGTATCGGTGCGGGAAGAACACGGGAAGATCATCAGAATATTACCAACCAGCTCTATGCCGCCTATTCCAGAGCCCGTGAAGCCCAGCGCTTGGCATCCATTGTCGGTGAAGAAGATATTTCCGCCACCGACAAGCTTTATCTCCGTTTTGCAAAGGAGTTTGAACAGCGCTTTCTGGGACAGAGTCGAGAGGAAAACCGTAGCATCAGTGAGACGCTGGATCTGGCCTGGAAGCTGGTCATGCTTTTGCCTGAGCAGGAACTTTCCAGGCTCAGGCCCGTAGACATTGACAAGTACGGCAGAAAGGAGAGTGGTGGTGATGGGCAGGGATTTTCGGAGAAGGAGAGGGATTAGGAAACTATGGAACGTATGGAGATGCCGGCAACCAGGAGTAACCTCATTCGTTTGAAGGATGAGCTGCTCTTTGCCAGAGATGGCCTCGAACTCATGGATCAGAAAAAAGAAATCCTGGTCCGCCAGATTTCTTCCCTTACTGTCAGGGCGGAGAGAGTACGAAAAGAGATGGATCAACGTCTTACCGAGGCCTATGATCATTTACAAGAGGCAGTGATCCAGCATGGTACAGCTGCAGTTGAGTCTGCCGGCCTGGGGCTCCGGGCAGAGGAACAGCTTCAGGTGCGGGAGAGAAGCCTGATGGGCGTGGTCCTTCCTCAGGTACATATAGAATTACCCCTTTTCCAGCCAGGATATGGTTTCTGTGGTACCGGCAAATCCATGGATGCGACGGCCGCTGCAATCCATCGGGCAATGGAAGTGGCTGGGGAGCTTGCCGAAGTGGAGGTCAGTATTGAACGACTGATGGCAGAGTTAAAAAAAACACTGAAACGCATCAATGTGCTGGCCC
>DAOVAI010000124.1 GCA_030671085.1 Pseudomonadota bacterium
AAGGAGATGGAGGACCAGCAGCACCATTTTATGGGAGCTATCCATGCCCTGGAACATGCCATGATAGGGATGTTTCCCCTCCTTATTCTCTGTGATCGAAATGATATTGGAGGGATTTCCTGTCCTGTCCATTATCAGACAGCAGGGGCGGCAGTATTCATTTATGATGGCTATCCCGGCGGCATAGGCCTTTGCACAGAGGCCTTTTTGCGCATTGAAGAGCTCCTTGAACAAACGCAAAAAACAGTGGCTGCCTGCAGTTGTGAAACCGGATGTCCCTCCTGCGTCCATTCTCCGAAATGCGGTTCAGGCAACCGTCCAATTGATAAGGCTGCCTGCCTCGTTCTTGCCAGGCTCCTGCGTTCACCGGACCAGGATCGCTTTGTCGAGCAGGGATTCAAAGAGTTCCTGGCAAAAGAGAGTGAGACACCTCAGCGCACGGAGGATCCGGGAAGGGATCGAGGGGTGGTTTCAGCTTTACCGCCACACTTCGGGGTGTTTGACCTGGAAACAAAAAAATCAGCCCAGGAGGTAGGAGGCTGGCATCAGGCGCATAAAATGGGGATTTCCGTGGCTGTTGTGTATGACTCACAGCTGGATGATTTTGTGACCTATCTGGAAGATGAGACAGACCGTCTGCTCGAACACCTGAACCGTCTGGATCTGGTCATCGGCTTCAATAACCGACGCTTCGACAACAGTGTCCTTGGGGCCTACACCTCAACTGATCTTTCGCAAATGCCGATTCTTGATCTTTTGGAAGTGGTGCAGGAGAGGCTGGGGTATCGCCTGAGCCTGGACCGGCTCGCACAACATACACTGGGGACAAAGAAGTCGGCTGATGGACTTCAGGCGCTGAAATGGTATCGTGAAGGGAAGATTGAAAAAATATGTCACTACTGTCAAAAGGACGTTGCCATTACCCGTGACCTTTTCCTGTACGGCCTGGAAAATGGTTTTTTTCTTTTTGAGAACAAGGCAGGAAAGCTGGTGCGTCTCCCCATAGACCTTGGAAAGGCTATTTCCAAGGCGCTTGGGAATTGAAATTCACGCAGCAACTGCATTGTTGCCTGGTGAACCAGTGTTTACGGCCAGAGTAGTGGAGAGTATATCCAGCCGACTGTTCCCTGGCTGTGGCGGACCTTTACCCATTTCCCCTGGGTGGAAAGTTTGGTGAGCACCACCCCGCGATCAACTGTGGCAACGATCTGGGCAGAGGTGTTGGGTTTTGATCGCATGTTGATCGTTTTTTTGGCATTAACGATCACTGTTGTGCCGGGGGTGACTAAGGATGAAAAGATCCAGCCGCTGTCGTTTTCAAAGTCGGACACCTTGAGCCAGTCACCTTTTTTCTCTACCACTTTCAATGGATAGCCCTGGAAGAGTTCCATGTAGACAGGAAAATTAGTTCCTGGGCCGGTACGGACATTGACGCCATCCTTTTTCACACTCACTACCTGGGCGGCAATTGCCAGGCCCGGCAGGAGAAGGAAAAGGGTGAGGGCGTAAAAAATAGCTTTAGGCATAGGGAGGTGAGCTGTGATTTTTTTCATGATAAAAGATGTCTGTTTCGTGAGAACGGATGACTTCACTGATATTTTTCTGTTGAGCTACATTATATAGCATTATTGGTTTTTGAAGTCAAACAGGATGGGCAACTCTCCTGCCAAATTTTCAGACGACAGGATTGACGGTAAAAAGAATCTCTATTCGTTTCTCTCTTGAGGCAGCGCAGCGCAGCGATGTGGATGCCATGTTCATCGTTGAAAGGCTTTACAATGCAGATATCCATGGTCCCGGTTCTAATGAATTACAACGGGTTCTTGCCAAGTTGTTCCTCACATACAGGCAGGAGGAAACGAAAGATGGTCACCCCTTCCTCTCCCTTTTCAGCCCATATCCTGCTGTTGTGACTGTTCAGAATCTGTTTGCAGATAGCCAGGCCCAGTCCTGTTCCGCCGGCCCCGGTTTTGGTGGCCGAAGACTGGATGAACTTTTCAAAAATGGATGTCAGTTCATCATCAGGAATGGCGACGCCAATATTGCTCACACTGATTTGCTGCAGGGGGAAACCGTTTTTATCGCAAACCTCTTTGCAAGTGACGGTAATCATATTTCCCGGGAAACTGAATTTTATGGCATTGGACAAAAGGTTGCGAAGGACCTGGACAATCTTTTCCTGATCGCAAAATACTGGGACCTGCTCATCAGCATCAGCATTTTTTACCTGGAAAGTGAGCCCTTTTTCAGCAGCCAGGGGAGTCAATTCGGTTACCACCTGGTGGATCCGGGGAAGCAGATTGCTTCTGTTCATCACATATTGCATTTTCCCTACTTCCAGCTTGGAGAAATCAAGAAGATTGTTGAGCAACTGCATGAGCCTTGATCCGGATTCTGTGATCACTGAAAAATATTCATTCAGCTTTGCCCTGGAAACAATGTCTGTCCGTTTCTGTCCCAACCGGGCATAGCCAAGGATCCCGTGCATGGGGGTACGCAGTTCATGGGACATGTTGGCAAGGAATTCGGATTTGGCGCGACTGGCAGCCTGAGCGTGCTGCATTGCGTGTATCGTGGGGGTAATGTCGGTACAGATTCCGCCGATACCATATACATTGTTTTCTTTATCACGGAGAGGAAATTTGGAAGTGGTGAAGATATGCTCACCGTCAGCAAAAAGAAGTTTTGACTGGAATTCCATGGGAATGCCTTTTGCCTTAACTTTTTCGTCCTGTTTTCTGAAATCCTCTGCCCAGGACTTTGGGAAGATGTCATAATCAGATCTGGATTGTAGATCCTGTCCCTCTGTCCCTGCCAGTCGTTTAAACTCTTTATTGGCAAGGATATAGTTGAAAGAGGAGTCTTTACAGTAGATGGGCAGATTTGCATTTTCCAGAATAGAGTGCAGGTAGCCCTCTGTCTCGGCAAGGGATTGACGTGCCTGTCGTTCTCGTTCTTCTGAAATTTTTCTGTCGTTGATGTCACGGACTGTGGCAATGACTACCGGTTCGTCACCCCACAAGGTTTTTCGCATATTTACCTGGACATAGAACAGCTCCCCTTTTTGCCCTTTCTTTGCCTGCCACTCAAACTCTTGATCGATACCCTGCAGAGTGTCCTGCCATATCTTTTCCAGGTCGACCTGCGAGTTCGTTGTTGAGTGTGACCTGTGGACAATATTAAACTTCAGGGCCTCCTCTCGCTCTGTTTCAAATATCCTGAGCATGGTCTCGTTGACATCGATGATCTGTCCATCAAGATTGAAGATAAAGATGGCGTCATGGGCAGAATTGTAGATGTCCTGAAGCTTTTGCCGGCTGACAGCAATATTTTTCGCAGTGCGCTTGTGATCGACAACTTCATCGGCCAGCTGAGTGTTGACTTTCTCAAGTTCTTGAGCATTCTTTTCTATCAGAAAGGTGTTGATCAGAGAGGTCCAATAGTTTTCATTCCAATGCTTTGCCTGGACAAGGTTAAAGATCAGGAAAATTGAGATGGCCAGAGCAATGGGGACGGTCACACTGTTTCCGATATAAAATTCGGCTGTAATGACTGGGGTAAGAATAATCAGCAGGTAGGCATATGAGAGCAATCTCCAGATACAGTAACTTGCCATGGAGCCGCCGCTGATTCCGGCTAGGAGGATGATGATCAGGGTGATAGAGAGCGAATCATGATACAAAAGAACTCCACTTGCGGCAAAGCAGCCAAAGATGAGGCCCATGCAGAAATTGGACAAGAAAAAAATTGGTTGCCAAAAACGGGTCTCCTTGCCTTTTTTTTTGCTAAAGGCAAGGATTGACAGTAAACGAAAGACAAGGGAGATGAAGAGCAGAATTCCCAGTGATGAGTAGAGAAACCAGTGCTCGGAGGCAAAATCTGTGGCAAAACCGCCGAGAAGATAGGCAAAGGGAACAATAATGAGCCCGGCAATGGCACGGTTTCGCAGGTCGCTGATTGCATGGCTGGTCATTGCCGCACACTCTTCGGCATTAAATTCTTTTGCCAGGGTGTGTCGGTAACGCTCTAGTTCATGGAGGAAAAACATGGATTGGGGCTCAGGCAGAAATCGTTGCAGGGGGGAGGGTAAAAAGAAAACTGGCTCCCTGGCCGGGTTCGCTTTCCACTCGTAATTCGCCAAGATGGAGCGCCATTATTTCCCTGGCAATGGCGAGGCTGAGTGCAGTTCCCCGGGAGTGGTTTTCGATATGCGGAGAGTAAAACTCATCAAATATCTTGTCCTTGATGGACGGATCTAAACCGGGACCATGGTCAGTGACGCGAAAAGAGACACCTGTTTCGTCACAAAAGGCGTCTATCTCAACATTTCCTTCCTCAGGTGAATATTTCACTGCATTTTCCACTACAGAACGAAAGGCCTCGTGGAAGAGCCTCCAGTCCACCTCCATGCTGAAGGCCACAGGACAGTTAACGGTTATGGTGCATCTTTTGCTGTTGTCATGGCTTGCCTGTTCTGCTAGTCCCTGGAGATATTTTGGAACGGATTTGCTCCCCAAATTCAATTCCCTGCAGTTTCTCAGACTGCTGAGAAGAAGGATCTTGCGAACCAGGTCGTGGATCCTTTCACCGGAAATCTTGATCAGCCTGGCATATTCTGTAATTTTTTCCGGGAGTGCGGGGCTATCTAAAATGAGTTGGCTGCCAAGGAGGATACCGTTGAGAGGGGTCTTTGTTTCGTGGGAAAAAAGTTGGAGGATGGAGGTCTTCAGCTCATCGATCTCTTCAGTTTTTTTCAATTTGGAAAAGACCTTCAGCTTGGCGAGCAGTTCATCGTCTACAAAGGGCTTGGTGATATAATCATCGGCCCCGGCTTCGTATCCTTCGAGCCGTTCTTCCACCATGGCCTTGCCGCTGATCATCAGTACCTTGGCAAACTTATGTTTTGGGTCGTTTTTTACCCTGCGGCATACATCATAGCCGCTCATTCCCGGCATCATGATATCGAGAAGGATAATATCCGGGTAATACTCACCGAGGATGGACAGGGCTTCTTCACCGTTGGCAACTGTTCTGCAGGTGAAGTCATCTTCATATTCAAGAATTTCTTCAATCAGCTTAACATTAATAGGTTCATCATCAACGATGAGGACCTTGGTCGCCATAGAAACACTCCGCTGCAGGTAAGCCGGGTAGATACAAGTGGGTCGTTACTTGTTGTTGAGGCTTCATTGAACAAAATTAAACAAGAAAAATTATTGCTATCATATCGATAACTGACGGAATTGTAAATTTTTTTTTGTACTATTTTAGAAAAAGCTGGATTTTTTTCTCTTTTTGAGAAACACCAATTTTCCCTTAAATAAACCGGAATCTTGCCGGGGGTCCTTGCAGAGATTCTCCCATAGCTCATCCTTGCATTCATTCATTCTATGTGCTATTTTCTCCAACCTTGTATCCGGAGAGGTTCTTCACACTATTCCTTATCGTCCAGCCTGCCATGAAAACAGCCGTTATAGCATTGACCAGAGGCGGGAGGGAGATGGCGGAAAAGATCTGCCGTCTGCAGCCCGATTGCTTTGTCGATACGCGAGATATGCCGGTCTTCACCAAGATGGCCGAACTCTGGCAAGAGGTGGATGGTCTCATCTGTGTTATGGCTGCAGGAATTGTGGTCCGTGGGCTTGCCCCACTCTGTCAGGACAAAAAAAAGGATCCCTGCGTACTGGTCCTTGACGAAAAAGGACGTTTTGTTATCAGTTTGCTTTCCGGGCATCTTGGAGGAGGGAACAGACTGGCCACAGAGCTTGCCTGGAAAATTGGAGGACAGGCCGTTATCACCACCGGTTCTGATGTGACCGGTCATACCGCGCTTGATCTTTGGGCGGAAAGAAACGGTCTAGTCGTCGAGAACAGAAAAAAAATGACTGAGATGTCGGCAAAACTTGTCAACGAAGGGCGGTTGCACCTCTTTACAGACTATGAAAATGATTCCCTGCCTGAAGATTTTCAACGTGTCTCTACCCCGGATAGTGCAGATATTGTTGTCTCTGACAGGGATTACCCGAACTGCAGTGCTCTTTTCCTGCGGCCCTGTGCACTCACTGTAGGGTTGGGATGCAACAGAGGGACTGGGAAAGAGGACTTTGAGACTGCAGTCCATGAGCTTTGTCAAGACGAAGGACTGGCGCGTGATGCAATTTGCGGGTTTGCCTCCATCGATCTGAAAAATGATGAACAGGGGTTGCTTGATTTTGTCTCTGGTGAGGGATTAGCCCTGCAGTTTTATGGTAAAAAAGAGTTAAACGCAGTTCAGGGCGTTTCCACCTCTGCAGCGGTTCTTGCAGCTACAGGCGCGAAAGGGGTGGCTGAACCGGCTGCAATTCTTGCCGCAGAAACAGACCTTGGCCCAGGCCAACTGATTGTAAGGAAAAGAAAATGGAAGGATGTAACAGCAGCAGTAGCCATGAAGCAGATCCGGCTCTCGGTATGATCTCTGTGGTCGGGACCGGGACAGGAAGTACAGAGAACATGACACCCCAGGCGGTCAAGGCCCTGGAAAAAGCAGACGTCATCATCGGCTACAAAACCTACCTCGATCTTATTCCTGAATTGCTTGCAGGAAAAGAGGTGCTCTCCTCTGCCATGATGCAGGAGGTGGATCGCTGTAACGCTTCTTTTGAGCTGGCCAGTGGAGGCAAGCATGTGGCCCTGGTCTCAGGCGGAGATCCTGGAATCTATGCCATGGCAGGGTTGGTGTTTGAGATCGCTGCCAAGACAGACAGCCGCGTCAGAATAGAGGTGATCCCCGGCATTGCAGCAGTGAACGGCTGTGCAGCTCGGCTGGGCGCTCCCCTTATGCATGATTTTGCCGCCATCAGCCTTTCCGACCTCCTCACTCCCTGGGAGATGATAGAAAAACGGCTCGACGCAGCAGCATCTGCCGATTTCGTGATTGCCCTCTATAATCCCAAGTCTAAAAAACGTACTGAGCATATCGTCAAGGCAAGAGAAATCATGCTTCGCTATCGGGATGGGAAAACACCGGTGGGAATTGTTACGGCAGCGAGCAGGGAAAATGAAACAATTTGTCTGACCACTCTTGATCAGATGCTTGATGCCGAGATCAATATGCAGTCCACTGTCATTATAGGCAATACCACCACTTTGTCCTGGAACGGTTATATGATAACTCCCAGGGGTTATAAGGATAAATACCAATTGGGAAGTGCTGACAAGACAGGCAAAGAGGAATGAACCGGCGGCTTATCTTGCTGAGGCATGGTGAAACCGGTCTTCCTGGACGATATATCGGCTCCAGTGACGTTTCACTTTCTCCGGAAGGGGTTTCCCAGATATCCCTCCTCCAGTCGATTTTCCAAGACCAGGATATCGACC
>DAOVAI010000043.1 GCA_030671085.1 Pseudomonadota bacterium
TGAAATAGTGCCTACGGTTAAGGCACTTATCCTTTAGGGCTAGTGCCTTATAAGGAATTGTTTAATTTTGTTTTGGTAAAAGGTTCAAATCAAAATTATTGCATGAAATAGTGCCTACGGTTAAGGCACTTACACCCCTCAAGGGGGTACTGTGAAGAGTCCTTTAGGGCTAGTAGCCTATGGGGGAATTATTTTGTTTTGTATGACCAAAATAAAATATCACCCAGGGGCAGCATCTAGCGAAGATTATTCCTTCTGTTGAAGGAGTAATTTTAGGCAGGTAAGTACGTAGGCTCAGAATCAGAGTGAGAAGAAGAGAAAAGGGGAAGTGCTATGAACAAGTCAGAACTGGTTGCATCAATCGCAGAATCAGCAAGTACCACTAAAGTGGCAGCGGAACAGGCCTTGAATGTGGTTTTGAATAATATGGTCAAGGCCATGAAAGATGGAGAGAAGGTAAGCCTTCTCGGGTTTGGAACGTTCAGTGTTGTTGAACGCGCCAAGAAAAAAGGCCGCAATCCGCAGACCGGCCAGGATATCATTATTCCTGCCCATAATGTGGTGAAATTCAAACCGGGAAAATCGCTGTACGGAAGAGTACAGTAAGCGAACTTTCAAGAGACATAATCGCTGACGGAACTATCCGTCAGTTTTTTTTCACGTCTGGAGTCAGCACATCACACTCCGGGGGACAGAGGGAAGAAACCCTTTCCTCCTTTTTTTCCCTCTGTCCTTTCTTGCTTAAGGGCCGGTCCGTAATGGATCGGCCCTTTTTTTGTCCTTTTTGTATCCCTCTTTCATCCGGAGCAGCCAGAGAAGGCCTCCACCCAGGATCATGAGTCCGCTGAGGAGCTGGCCCATGGTCAGGAAGCCAAAGATAAATCCGATATGCTGGTCCGGTTCCCGGAACAACTCCACAACTATGCGAAACGCCCCGTAACCAATAAGGAAAAGACTGAGCATACTGCCATGGGGCCAGCCTTTCTTTTCCTGCCAGGGTTTGTTTTTCTGGAACCAGAGGATGAGGAAAAGGAGAAGACCTTCCAGCACCATTTCATAGAGCTGGGAGGGGTGTCTGGGTTGTGGGCCGCCTCCAGGAAAGACCATGGCCCAGGGAAGTGAACTGGCTCTTCCGTAGAGCTCGCCATTGATGAAATTCCCCAGGCGGCCCAGTCCTAATCCTATGGGGATGGTCACCACGTAGAGGTCAGCACATTTCCAGAAATTCAGGTCTTTTTTTCTGACATAGAGCCATCCGCCGATAATGACGCCGATACACGCCCCGTGAAAGGACATCCCTCCTGTCCAGGTGGCCGGGATCTCCATGGGGTGCTGCAGATAGTAGGAAAAATTGTAAAAGAGGACATAGCCCAGGCGTCCGCCCAGCACCACAGAGAGAATCAGGATAAGGTTGAGGTTTTCAAAATGCGCTTTAAGCTCTTTGTAGGAAAAGGCTCGTATCTGTCTCCGGACCAGGAGGTAACTGGCGGTAAAGCCAAGGACATACATGAGTCCATACCAGCGCACCTGTAAAGGGCCAAGGGAGAAGATGACGGGGTCAATGGCAGGGAAGGTCATGGGGAGCCTGTGGTGGGTTAGTGTTAAGGGAAAATGACAAATAAAAAGATGAATATCGAACATTCATCTTTTCAATTCCGCCTTTCTCTTTTTCAGGTGCACCTGGAGGACAGAGATGGCCGCCGGTGTAATCCCGGAGATGCGGGATGCCTGTCCCAGTGATCTGGGGCGTACCTTGCTCAGTTTCTCCACCACCTCATTGGAAAGGCCTGATAGAGTACTGTAGTCAACGTCTTCCGGCAGGCCGACTTCTTCCATCTTTTTAAAGCGGGCAACCTGTTCATCCTGGCGCTTGAGATAGCCCTGGAATTTGATCTGCAGCTGGATCTCGCCGCAAACCGCTGAATCTGCCAATCGCTGGATTGCTTCCTGTTGGTCAGGCGGGTCAGTGGGCAGCAGGGCCAGTTGTGCAAGTTTCAGTTCTGGTCTGCGCAGGAGATCGGAGAGGCTGCATTTTTGTTTCAGGGTCACCGAACCTTGTTCGGTGAGGAGTTCATTGGTTGCCGCGTTTGGTTTGACATGGAGCGATTCCAAGAGGGCGACACCTTGATCCAGGGCAGTCTGTTTCTTTTCAAAGGCCTGGAAGGAATCTTTGTCAAGCAAGCCGATATCGTAGCCTATCCGGCAGAGTCTAGTGTCTGCATTATCTTCACGAAGCAGGAGGCGGTATTCGGCCCGAGAGGTGAAGAGGCGGTAGGGTTCTTTGGTCCCACAGGTGACCAGATCATCTATTAAAACTCCTATATAGGCCTGGGAACGATCCAGGATAAGTGGATCTGCTCCGCGGATCATCAAAACTGCGTTGACTGCGGCCATCAACCCTTGAGCTGCTGCTTCCTCATAGCCGGATGTGCCGTTGATCTGTCCTGCCAGGAAGAGGCCGCCCACTCGCTTGGTCTCAAGGGTGGGTTTGAGTTCCAGAGGATCAATATAGTCATATTCAATGGCATAACCCGGGCGTACGATTTTTGCATTTTCCAAACCCTTGATGGAGTGGATCATGGCCTGCTGGGTGACCAGGGGCAGGCTTGTGGGTAAGCCGTTTGGATAGACCTCTGTGGTGTCCAGACCCTCGGGTTCGAGAAAGACCTGATGCCGTTCCTTTTCCGGAAAGCGCATGACCTTGTCTTCAATGGAGGGACAGTAGCGGGCCCCTATTCCTTCAATGATCCCGGCATACATGGGTGACTGGTCAATGCCTGCCCTGATGGCATCGTGAGTCTGTGGATTGGTGTAGGTGATATGGCAGGGGCGCTGGGGAAGGACATAATCGCCTCTGCTGGCAAAGGAGAAAAATGCCGGCGGCTGATCGCTGTGCTGTTCCTCAAGCTCGGAGTAGTCTATGGAGCGGGCATCGATCCTGGGCACGGTTCCGGTTTTCATTCTGCCCATGGTAAATCCTGCCTCCTTGAACCAGGCAGAGAGACTGGTGGAGGGGGTGTCGCCCATGCGTCCGGCCGGAAAGTTTTTGAGACCGATGTGGATGAGACCGTTCAGGAAAGTGCCGGTGGCTACCACCACGGCCTTTACTGCTATTTTTTCATCGAGAGAGGTAAGTAGTCCGCAGATTCGGCCGTTTTCCACAAGCAGGGAGTCGACCACGGTTTGTCTGATTTCAAGATTTTCCTGGTTCTCCAGCACCGACTTCATGCGCAGGCGGTAGAGCAGGCGGTCGGCCTGGGCACGGGATGAGCGGACAGCCGGACCCTTACTGGTATTGAGCCTGCGAAACTGGATGGAGGTGGCGTCGATGTTCCTGGCCATTTCTCCGCCCAGGGCATCTATTTCCCGAACCAGATGTCCCTTGGCCAGGCCCCCGATGGCAGGGTTGCAGGACATGGCACCAATGGTGTCCACGTTTATGACAGCCACCAGGGTCTTGCAGCCCATTCTGGCTGCGGCAAGGGCAGCTTCGCAACCGGCATGGCCGGCTCCGATGACAGCAATATCGTATGAATCCATAATTGTAAATTATTGGTAACTATTCAACCATAGAGGCTGAAGGTTGAAGGTAAAAAGAATGCAAGTGACAGCCCGATGAAACGAGTCAGGAGTGAATGAACAGGTCCGTGCAGCGGCGGAACGTGTAAATTTTCCCGTCAGTCTTCAGCCTTTTATCTAAACGCCTGAACAGTTGCAACTCTTGTTGAAGGATTTTTTGCCATCATACACTAGAATAGTGTGCGGGGGAAGGTCTTCGCCGTGGGTGTGGAGATCAATGCGCATTGTTGGCTGTGCAGGTAAGGTCTTGTCCTCGAGCAACTATAATATTACAGTAGCATGACTGGCATATGGAGTCGCAGCGAAATATTCAAGGTACCCAAAAAAACGGAATGGTTTTTTCGTAACAGCCCCTAAACATTGATAATCTCGTAAAAAACTTAAAATTTCAGATGGCTAAGTAGATAAGCGCAGACTTCGAAAAGCTTCATATGTGAGGCGCGCTTGTATTCGTTTTTTTTGGGTGTAAATTTTCTACCATTCCGGCGTACTAAAGAGTACATCGTAATGATAGAAAATTTGCAGCAACGAAGCAGATGAAGAGTTTTCACCCTAAAGGGCATAAATACGACGCCATCAACATTGACGGGTGTGGATTTTGATCGTAAGATCCCATCCAACTATTGAGCAGGGATGGCCTGTGTCATTTATGGCCACCTTATGTCACTCTCCTTCAGGGATACGGATATGTTTGGAAAGAAAAAAAATACATCTTTGGAAAGTATTTTGATTCTGGGTTTAGGTGGGATCGGATTGTACCTGGCCAAGCGCCTGGTCCATGAAGGTTATGCTGTGACTATCATTGAGGCGGATAGTGAGCTTGTCCGTCGGGCTGATGAAAGTCTTGATGCCCGGTTGATTACAGGGTCTGCCATGTCCATTGAATGCTGGAAAGAGGCAGGTGCGGGTGAGATGGACTTCATGATTGCCGTGACCGATAATGATGCGGTGAATATGCTCTCTGCCATGATTGCTGATGGTTTCGGCATCGAACAAAAAATTGCCAGAGTTCGCTCTCTGGAGTATGGCCATGCGGATTCCTTGTTACAGGCAGAAGATTTGAAAATTGACCTCTTTATCCATCCCGAAGAGTTGGCTGCCCAGGAAATTGTCCGTCTCATCAAGCGAACAGCAGGGGATGAAATTATCGATATTGCCCTTGGCAAAATGCAGGCCATGGCTGCCCGTATAGATGATGAATCACCACTTGCCAACAGGACATTGATTGAAATTTCCAGGAAGTATAAAGACTTTTCTTTCAGGGTTGTGGCCATAGCCAGGGGGATCAGCACGATTATCCCCACCGGCAAAACTGAGATTCTCCCCCATGATCAGGTACTGATCATGGCAGGTACCGAGGATTTACCCCGACTGATGGAGTTAACAGGGGTGAAAAAGCAGCATCGTCTGCGGGTGATGATCATTGGCGGCGGCCTGGTGGGGAGTCGAATCGCCCAGCTGCTGGGTAAAACTGTGCGGGTCAAGCTGCTGGAAAAAAATGAAAAGCGGGCTGCAGAGCTGTCATCAATGCTGCCCGATACCGAGGTGCTGCTTGGTGATGGCTCAGACAAGGATGTCCTGAATGCAGCTGGTCTTGCTAATATGGATACCTTTATTGCGGCAACCGGGGAGAATGAAACAAATATCATGACCAGTATGCTGGTGAAGCATATCGTTGAGACCCGGGGAGGGGATCAAGATCAGAGTAAAACGATTTCTCTTGTGAATAAAGAGGAGTATGTGGTTCTGGCTTCCACCAGCGGCTCTGATATTGCTATTAATAAGAAAATCCTGGCAGGAAATGAAATTTTTACCTTTATCCGGAGGAGCGAGTTATTGTCGGTTTCCCACATGCACGGCTTTGATGCCGAGGTCGTAGATCTGATCGCCGCTCCAAGGTCTCCCATAACGAAAAAACCATTGGCCAGGTTGGATAAGCTGCTGTCCGACCATATCATTGTCGGCTCTGTCTTTCGGGACGGCAAATGGGAAACAGCAGTGGGTGAAACCCACGTTCACGCCGGAGACAGAGCCATTGTCATCTGTGATTCTCAGCACCTGAAAGAGGTGCGGGAGTTGTTCTTGCGGTAGGTCAGGTTCGCAGAGCGCTAGTACCCTCTTGAGGGGTGTACCCGACTTATTGAGTTGGATGAATCTCTTCTTTATTTTTTCCAGAATGAGGGAAAGAAGAGTACCAGCGCAGAAAACATCTCCAACCGTCCAACCAGCATATTCCAGGAGAGAAACCATTTGCCAATGTCTGAGATAAAGGCAAAATTTTCAGTAGGTCCTATTGCCCCGAATCCGGGACCGATATTCATCAGCGAAGCAATAATCGAACTCATGGCCGTGGTATAGTCCATATTGTCGGTCAGTGTCATCACAAAGCCGCCGATCAGTATCATAAAGATATTGATGATAAAGTAGCAGAGAGCCAGGCTGATAATATCATCATCAAGGGTCCGCCCATTGAGTCTGATGGAAATCACAGCCATGGGCTGGAAGAAGATTTTCCGTATGGATGCGTACATGTATTTGCTGATGATGACGTAATGGACAACCTTTATGCCGCTGGTTGTTGAGCCGGCACAGGCGCCGATAAAGCATACCACGTAGAGCAGCATCTGGGCAGACTGGGGCCATAGTTCATAATCAGCAGTGGCGAAACCGGTGGTGGTGAGTAGGGACATTACCTGAAATGTCCCGTATCTGAGGGCGTCGATGGGATTGGTGTATGTCCCCTTTGCCCAGAGTATCAGGGTGGCTGCGCCGCAGAAGAAGAGGAGAAATCCTATGTACCAGCGGAGCTCGGTGTTTGTCTGCAGGGCCTTGCTGTCCCCCCTGAGTACCTGATAAATAAGGAAAAAACTTAATCCGCCAAGAAACATAAAGAGAGTGATAACCCAGTCAAAATAGGCACTGTTGTAGGCGCCGATACTCGCGTTTCTGGGAGAATAGCCGGAGGTTGAGACGGTACCGAAGGCCGTACAGAGGGAGTCAAATAAGGGCATGCCACCCAGGCAGAGGAGTATGATCTGGATGGTGTTGAGACCGATGTAGATCCACCAGAGCCGGACCATAGTGTCCCGGTTACGGGGCTTGAATTTTTCCTTGGTAATGACCTGGCCCGGACTTGATTCGGCGCGGAAGAGGCGTAATCCTCCCATGCCATGGGGGAGAAAGATGATCGCAAGGGTCAAGAATCCCATTCCGCCAAGGAGGTGGGTCTGGCTTCGCCAGAATAACAAGCCATGGGGGACTGCTTCAATGTCCGTGAGTATGGTGGCCCCGGTGGTTGTGTAGCCGGAGATCATCTCAAAAAAGGCATCGGTGAAAGAAGGGATTGCCCCGTGCAGCATAAAGGGAATGGCGGAAAATGCCGAGACAAAGACCCAGCCGGTGACAGCGATAAAGAAGCCGTCCTTTATGTTTAAGTCATTGTTTTTTCTAAAGATCCAGGAGGTGGGGAGCCCGGCTCCAAGGGTGATGAGGGCAGAGTAGAGGAGGGGGTAAAGGTCGTTTTCTTGGTAATAGAGGGAGCAGGCTATGGGCAGCGACATGGAACTGCCGGTAACAACAAGCAATACTCCAATGATGTGAGCGATAGAAGAAAAATGCATACCTGCTCTTATGCCTCTTTTTTCCACCAGATCAATGCCCAGCGAGGTGGGTGTGATCGGTTAAGGATAATCTTGCCGTTGCTGTCTACACTGCTTTTTTCCAGGACATATCCCTTCAGTCTCTCCTCTTCTTCTGCGCTAAGCTCTTTGAACATCCAGCGGTAGGAGTCCAGGGCTGCTTCCATGGAGGAGAAAGAGGTCTTCCGCTCAAGGCTGATGATGTCAATGCAGGGGTGGATGCCCATGGAGTAGAGGGTGTTTACCGTATAGATATAGTCAGGGCCGGAGCGAAACGGTCGGCCCACGGCACGAAAGACCTCCGGGTCAAAGGGCGTGGGGCTGATCCGGTCGCTGATAAAGACGAGGCTTTTGGCATAGGAGTTGAGTTTGCGCAGGGCTGCCCGCAGGTTGTCGACACTCAGTGAGCGTGAGGCAATGCAGATGTCATGCTGCTCGATGCCCAGTTTTTTCCAGTCGTCTTCCCATGAACCTAAGACTGTGGTGATATTGGTGATGCCCTGCTGGCTTGCCTGATCTGTTAGAACATCCAGCATACCGCGGGAGTAGTCCAGGGAGGTGACGGACTTGACCTGTTTCGCCAGTGGCAGAGAGAGGGTGCCCGGGCCTGATCCTGCGTCTAGAATCGACATGGTCTTTGTCAGTGGTAAGCGTTGAAGGACGAGATCAACATAGGGCGAGTCACTGTTTCTGCTTGCAAAGGAAGCTGCCTTTCTGTCCCAGTCAGCAGGACCTTTTGCTGTCCACGACTTTTTTTCCCGTGCGTTTTGCCACAGGATGTGCCAGTCAATATCGCTGTACGTGATTTTTGGATGCATGATAATGAGGGGGAGTTAGGTGGAGGGCGGAAGCAATAGGAATAACGCTGTAAGCATAGGAGAATATAGAGTCGGGTGTTGCTTTTCCCTTCGGTCTTCAGGCCACCTTGAAAAACTGCTATTTTTCCCGATTACTGCGTCACGGTAAAAATAAAAATGCTCACATATCATTAATATGCTGCGCTTTTCGTTTTCACCATTCCTTGTCCTCGAAAAAAATATCTATTTTTTCAAGGTATCTTTCAGCCTTCTGCCTGAATCTATTCTTATAAAATCCACAGAAAGAGTAGCACAGGGATTTTGCTTGTGCAAGGTGTAGGGCAGGAGAAACGAAAAAGTTTGACAGTGGCGGATGAATGTGGTTAATGTAATTCTTTTGTTGGTTTTATGCCCTGCGAATAGTTGAGATTCAGTGGACAGGTTGTGCAGGGCAGGAAAGACTGGGAATGGCAGTGAATCTCTGCTCCGTCAGTGGCCCGGTAGTGAATGAAAAAGTCCGCATTTTTATGCGCATAGGGAGTAAACAATGAGTAAACGTACCTTTCAGCCAAGTAATATCAAACGTAAACGTACCCACGGTTTTCGTCTTCGGATGTCCACTCGTGCCGGTCGTGCAATCCTGAATTCCCGTCGTGCAAAAGGGCGCAAGCGTCTCTCTGCCTGATAACGTTGCCGAGGTTAAAACTCCCGAAAACTGCCCTGGTACGTAAAGGCTGGGAGTTTGAAAAGGTCTACAGACAGGGGAAGCGTTATCGGGGAAAAGGGTTTTCCCTGATTTTCTGTCCCAACGAACTGGGATACAATAGAATCGGCATCAGCGTCCATAGAAAGCTCAAAGGGGCTGCCAGGCGGAACCGAATAAAACGGATTATTCGTGAATCTTTTCGCCTGCAAAGAACCCTTTATCCTGAAGGTGCTGATATCATTTTTGCTGTCCGTCCAGATTTCTCCCTCAAGACCCCTGCTGATATTTCCTCCTCTGTGGCAAACCTAGGAATTTGATCCCTGCTTTTTTGCCGGGATAGACGAGTCTAAGCGTGAATGTGCGACACCTTCAATCCCAAATTAAGTGTGTGAGAACTGCTGTGAAGAGACAGTGGTTCAGCCTGCTGAAGATTTTTTTTCTCCAGTGAAGATCCGTCTGCTGATACAGAGGATCTGCCTCGCTCTGATTCGGGGTTATCGTTATTTCCTTTCTCCGCTTCTTCCTCCCAGCTGTCGTTTTACCCCTACCTGTTCCTGCTACGCCATTGAGGCCATTGAGAGTCATGGCACCTGGCGCGGGCTTCTTCTGGCCCTTGGCCGAATTGTACGATGTCATCCGTTCTGTGATGGGGGCTATGATCCTGTACCACCGGTTTCCGGGAGTGGATGTCAGGGTGACTGTGGTGGGCAAAGAGGAAACAAGAAGTGTAATACTCAGACGCTGACACCGTAGCAGCGTTATTTTTTCAACATGGTAATGGCATGGATATTTATAGAACTTTTTTAGCAATCATTGTCTCCTTTCTGATCCTTATCGGCTATCAGTATTTTTTCGTGGGTTTTGGTCCGACCGAGAGCGGCGAGCCTGTTGAGGTAGTACAGACAGAGACGGTTCAGACTGAGCCGGTTCCTGCAGATAAAACTGAGACTGCTCCTCCGGTGCTGAGTGAACAATCTCAGGCAGCTGCAGAGAAGATGACGCGTCCTGACCGTGAAGCCAGGACTGTGACCGTAGATACAGGTCAGTACACCGCACTCCTCACTGAGGATGGCGGGGCCATCAAGAGTTTTGTCCTGAAAGACTATAAAGAAACCCTGGACGACGATTCACCCGGTATGGAATTGGTGAAGGTGGACGGCAGCCAGGGCCTCCCTCTTGAATTTTCCTGGGGCTCTGTTGCTCCGACCTCCACATTTTATGAGGCCGCCGTCACTGAAGTTCCTTTTCAGGGAAACAAGGGCGAGCTGGTGATGAAGGGGCGTGGCAACGGTCTGGAAATTGAGCGTGTCTATACCTTTAATAGGGACAGTTATCTCATGGAACTGGCTGTCCGGGTTAAAAACGTTTCTCCCGGCGTCCTGCAGGGAACGGCCGAACTGCACCAATCCAACCAGCCATTCAGGGAGACCGGCGCCGGGAGTCAGTTTCTCTTTGTGGGGCCTGCCTACTACATGAACGAGTCCCTCACCGAAATGGGATCCGGTGATTACGAAGACGGTCCCAAGACCGTTGATGGTCGTATGGATTGGGTCGCCTATGAGGGGACCTATTTTATGTGCGCCATTCTTCCCCAGGGTGACAGTGTTGTTTCTGCAACCATGCGCGGGGTTGGTGAAGACGGAGTGCGAATGAGGGTGAGCAGCGCTCTTGATACCCTGCAGCCTGGAGAAGAAAAAGTCTACAACTACCAGCTCTATTTTGGTCCCAAGAAGCTTGATATTCTAAAATCTAGTGGTTCAAATCTTGATAAGGCGCTCAATTTCGGCTGGTTTGATGTCATCGCCCAGCCCACTCTCTGGCTGCTCAATATCTTTTACGGAATTTTTAAGAATTACGGTATTGCCATTATCCTGGTAACCATCGCCTTTAAGGCAGTTTTCTGGCCCATCACCCAGAAGGGGATGAAGTCCATGAAAAACATGCAGAAGTTGCAGCCGAAGATGGTGAAGCTCAAGGAGAAATACAAAGGTGATCCTACCAAGATGAACCAGGAGGTGATGAACCTCTACAAGACCTACAAGGTGAATCCCCTGGGCGGTTGTCTGCCCATGGTTTTGCAGATACCGGTCTTTTTTGCCCTGTATAAGGTGCTGCTCATGTGTATTGAGCTCCGTCACGCACCGTTTATGCTCTGGATCGGCGATCTGTCTTCCCCGGACCGTCTTCCCATCGGTATTGATATTCCCTACCTCGGTGGGATTCCTGTACTGACTTTGCTGATGGGTGGATCCATGTTCCTGCAGCAGAAGATGACCCCGACCACTGCCGATCCAACGCAGGCAAAGATTATGATGTTTTTGCCCATCCTTTTTACCTTTATGTTTGTCAATTTTGCCTCCGGCCTGGTCCTGTACTGGTTTGTTAATAACCTGCTTGCCATTTTGCAGCAGCAGATCATTAACCGCCAGAAGATATAGATTGAGGCAGGGTTCAATATAATATAACTATGTCAGCATCGGGAAGGGATGTCTCCTGCAATGCTGGCAGTCTCCATGAGGAATAGCAATGTCTTCAGGAAAGAAAGATTTTTTTGGAAAGGAAGTAACTGATGCCATCAGGGAGGCCTGTAAAAAAATGCAGGTTCCCCAGGAAGAGCTGGAAATCGAGATTGTTGAAACCGGATCCATGGGAATTTTCGGACTCATTCGTAAGAAAGCTCATATCAGAGTTGCAGTAAAGACTGTTTCCGAGGAAACGAATGATGAGAAGCAAGCGGAAGCGACCGTTGCTCCAGAACCGACGCCTGCTGCAGTTGTAGAAGAATCTGTCCCTGAACCGACCCGGGTGACAGAAGAAAAAGATAAAGACTCCAGGGTGGAAGAGCCAAAGGGCAGGCAGAGCGTGGTGCAGAAGGCTCCCAGCGAGATTCTACCGGAGAGTGTGGAGACGGTGCGCCAGGAGCTTTCCGAGCTTCTTCGTCTGATGGGCTTTCCCTCTGAAGTGACGGCAGAACTCGATGGGTCCACCGTGCGTTGTCAGGTCAATGGCGAGCATGAAGAAGCGCTCACCGGGCAGGAGGGCAAGATCATTGATTCGATGCAGTATCTCCTGAGAAAGCTGATTGCCAGGAAGGTCGATGAAAAGGTGCGTCTCTCTATTGATATTGGTGAATTCAGAGAAAAGCGGAAGCTTGAACTGATGGAACGGGCCAAAGAGCTTGCAACCCTTGTCAAGGAAGATGGAAAGACACAGGCCATTCCCCCGCTGAATCCCTCGGAGCGGCGCATTGTTCATGTGGCCCTGCAGGATGATAAGGAGATCCGCTCCCGCAGTGTGGGTGACGGGTTGTTTAAAAAAATTCTTATCTATAAACCGGGCAAAGGGAAGAAGCCTAACGGCGGAAAACGTTCGGGTGGAAGAGGGAGACGAGGGAAGGGGAATAAAAAACCCCAGGAGAATAGTGATACCTAGGCTACTGCTACTCTTCGAAAAAAAAATGTTGAATATCGAACAGGGAATGTTGAACCGCAGAAGTAAAAGAAAAATACTTCGAAATTCGACATTCCCTGTTCGACGTTCTGCTGTTCATGTTTGATTGAATCACTCAGGTTATCTGATGATGGAAAGCGACACCATTGCAGCTATTTCCACCCCCCCCGGTTCCGGGGGAATTGGGGTCATCCGTATGAGCGGCCCTCACTCTCTGTCCCATCTGCAGGCCATTTTTCAACCTAAGGACAAGGGCTGTTCTTTTGACAGCCATCGTCTCTACTACGGGCATATCGTCCATCCCCGGAAAGGCAAGATCCTTGATGAAGTGCTGGCCGTTTTTATGGCTGCACCAAAGACCTACACCCGTGAGGATGTGGTGGAGATCCACTGCCATGGGAATTTTCTTGTGCTCCAGGCCGTTCTGGAACTGCTGGTTTCCCTTGGCGTCCGTCTGGCGGATCCGGGAGAATTCACCAAACTTGCTTTTCTGAACGGTAGAATAGATCTGACCAGGGCTGAGGCTGTCATTGATATTTTGTCTGCCAGGACTCGGAAGGGGATGGATCTGGCCATGGGCCAGCTTGGCGGCACTCTTTACCAGCGGGTTGATACCATTCGCAGTTCTCTGGTGCGCATGCGGGCCGTGGTTGAGGTGGCCATTGATTTTCCTGACGAGGATGTGGAGATTGTAGATCATTCTGCTTTGAGCAGCGAAGTGACTGATGAAGTTATCGCACCGCTGGAACACCTTCTTCGCCAGGCTGAGGAGGGCAGGATCTTCCGTGAAGGTATCTCCGTGGTCATTGTCGGGTTACCCAACGTGGGAAAGTCCAGCCTTCTCAACACCTTGCTCCAGGAAGAACGTGCCCTGGTCACTGCCATTCCCGGCACTACCCGTGATACCATTGAGGAATACCTTGATATTCAAGGGGTTCCGGTACGAATTGTCGATACCGCCGGTATCCGTCAGGGCGCTGGTGAGGTGGAAGAGATGGGCATACAGCGTGCCAGGAAACAGATCGACCTGGCCGATCTTGTCCTTTTTATGCTGGATGCACAAAGAGGAGTGGGGGAAGATGATCAGCAACTGTTTGCCACTGTTCGTCATAAACCCCTGCTTCTGGTTGCCAATAAAATAGATCTTGCTGACCAGGAACTTGATATTGCCTCCCTTGGGTCGTCAAAAGAAGCCCATGCGCTGCTGCAGATCTCTGCCAAGCAGCAGCGCGGTATTGAGGAGTTAAAGCAGGCCATCTTTACCACAGTGACCGGGGACAGGACGCAGTGGGAGGAAGAGGGCTGTGCCCCCAATATCAGGCATAAAGATGCCCTGCAACGGGCAAATGATGCTGCTGTCAGACTGAAGCAGGGACTACGGGAAGGAATGACCAGCGACCTGCTTGCCATTGATCTCCAGGACTGCCTGGATCAGCTCAACGCCATTGTCGGCATCACCACCACCGAAGACGTCCTGGACGTGATCTTTGAACAATTCTGCCTTGGAAAATAGTTGAGCGTTCAGAGCAGGGTATTTGATTTTGAAGTGAAAAACCTGGTCTTCCAGGCCAGAGTAAATCGGCTCAGCTGTTTTCACATTGTAGCTCTTCATTTTCTTCTTACGCTGGTTCAATCTTGTAGATTGAACCTTTTGTTTATGACAACCTTTTCCCATCTAGCACCAACTTATCACCAGACAACGCTTTGCAATAAACATTCAGGAGCAGGCTACAACCCTGCTCCAGCAATTAGCCTACACCAGCGATAAGGGGAGTTATTTTTTCCCTGAAAACTTTCCCCAATCTCTTTCCTACGCTAATTGCAGCACTTCCTTGATCAGCCTATCAGCCCCTTCCCCTATTTGATCCACCCGTGAGTTCAGCATATAACAGGGGGTGGTGACCACTTTATGCTCTTTGTCCACCACGATCTCCCCGGGCAGGGTGGTGGTATGGCATGCGCCCATGGTCTCTATGTTGGCCGCAGTGGGCGGGTCTTGGCCAATGGTCACTGTAACGTTGCTCAGGAGTCGAGCAAGGATGGCCGGGGCAATGCAGAGGGCACCTATGGGCTTCTTCTGCTCAGCCATGCTGAGGATTGCTTTTTCCACATCCTCGTTAATTCGGCAGGATGGACCATCAAAGGCATAGCTGGAAAGATTTTTTGCTGCTCCCAGACCGCCCGGGATCACCAGGGCATCGTGGCTGCTGGCCTGAAACTCTGCCAGGTCGAGAACATTGCCTCGGGCAATCCGGGCCGACTCGATCAATACGTTTCGCTGCTCGTTCATCTCCTTGCCGGTGAGGTGATTGAGGACGTGGTGCTGCGGGATATTCGGGGCGTAGCACTGGTACTCCGCACCATTTTTGTGGATGGCCCAGAGGGTAAGCGTTGCTTCATGGATCTCAGCTCCGTCCTGATGGCCACAGCCGGAGAGGATGACTGCAATGGATTTTTTGCTCATGGTGATGCCTCGGAGGTTGATAACATCTTGAAAAGATAAGCTTTCTCTGGCTAAGTAAAAAACTTCATATGTGAGGCGTGTTTATACCCGTTTCTGGGTGCAAATTTTATATAATCCCAGCGTACTAGGGTACGTTGGGATTATATAAAATTTGCAACAACGAAGCAGATGAAGAGTTTTTACGACGCCATCAGAGGTTGAGGTGATAGATCTCGGGAAGATTACGGTATTTTTCATTAAAATCCAGGCCGTAGCCAATGAGAAATCCTTGAGGAATGGCAAAGCCGAGATAGTCAATGGTGATCTGGTGCTCACGTCGTTCAGCCTTGTCGATGAAGGAGCAGATACGGACCGAGGCAGCTCCCTGGTCTGAAAAATGGTCGGCCAGCCACAGCATGGTAAGCCCTGTATCAATGATGTCTTCCACCAGCAGGACATGACGCCCCTCTATTGAGTGGCTGGGGCTGGTTACCAGGGTAATCTTCCCTGAAGATGCAGAGCTGCCTCCATACGAAGAGACTTGGATGAAGTCAGTGGCAAGCGGCAGGGAGATGGCTCTGGTCAGGTCGGCCATAAAAATAAAGGCGCCTTTGAGTACGCCGATCACCAGAAGATCCTTGTCCTGATAATCCTGACTGATTTCCCTGCCCATTTCCTGGACACGATTTTGTATAGTCTGACTATCTAGAACAAGTTCTTTATTCGTTGATTGCATATCGTTTGTTTTGTGGGAGAAAGAGAAAGTCTCTATTTTGATTCTGGTTATTGTGTAACTTTCCACCAAAGTCAAGGGAAAAGAGGGGGGATGTGGGGCTGGCGCTGATCGGAGCTGAAGATGCGCCCCTTCGGTCTTTCATTTTGTTGACAAAAAACTCCTCTTCCAGTAGATTATAAATTTCATTTATGAAAAGTATCAGTTAACGTGGTGGTCAGGAAGTGTTGGTCATCGCTGGAACCTTAAGAAGAGTCAACCCATGGGAAAGCCATCTACTACACTTGATTCAGCCTTTAACGGGGAAGTTACCTCGCTCCCTGGCGGAGAACACCTCAACAGTTGCTTTGCCTGCGGAGCATGCAGCGGTATCTGTCCGGTCAGCCAGGCCATCCCCGAATTTGATCCACGAAAAATTATCCACATGATCCGCATGGGCATGAAAGAGCGGCTGCTCAGTTCAGACATGTTCTGGTACTGCTCCAACTGTCGCTCCTGTGTCTTTGTCTGTCCCCAAGATGTACGTTTTGCCGACATCATGGTTGCTGTTTCCAAACTGGCCCTGAAAGAGGGTTATGTGAGCGAAGAGACGCTGATTGAAAAGGGCAAGGCAGCCAAGGTAGAGCGTGATCTCTGTGTGGCCTGTCTCACCTGTGTGCGCACCTGCCCCTGGGATATCCCCAAGATCGACAAGCTCGGTGTGGCCACCATCGATGTGGAAGAGTGTCGGGCCTGCGGCATCTGTGTGGAAGAGTGTCCTGCCAATGCCATTACCCTCAAGGAATCTCAGGATGAACGGCTTATTGCCGCCTGTGGTGTTTAACAAACAAAAGAACTGCTTCGGATTGGTTGTTGTAACCGGTCGGAATTTGATACGTATGAGAGGAAAGAGATGAGTTTTGATCCTGCGATAACCCTGTTCAGCTGTCATTATACCTCCCAGCAGAGCTGTGCCGAAGAGGGCAAGGAATTAGAGCAGTTGGGTTTCCCGTCCAGCATCAGCCTGGTCAGGGTTCCCTGTACCGGAAAACTGCAGATAACCACTTTGCTGAAAGCCTTTGAAGATGGCGCTGATGGCGTCTATGTGGTTGGTTGTCCCGAAGATGGTTGTCATAATGTCAAAGGCAGTATGCGAGCTGCAAAACGTGTGGCTGCAGTACGCGCCGCCCTTGAAGAGCTTGGTGTGGAGGGAGAGCGTGTGCAGATGTATCATCTTCCCCGTGGTCTCCATCCTGAGTTTGTTGCCAAGGGCAAAGAAATGGACAGCCGAATTCGTGATTTGGGACCCAGTCCTTTTGCGAGCTGATTGCGTGGTTTAGAGAGAGCGGGAGCCCCCGTTCTTGATTCGATATAAGTGGAGTGAT
>DAOVAI010000159.1 GCA_030671085.1 Pseudomonadota bacterium
ACCCCTCTTCGTGAGCAGGCGTGTTTTCCCTTTACTTCTTCCCTGAAGACCTTGTTCCTGTAACTATTTAATTTCTACATTTCTCATGTTACTATCAAGATCTCATGGTCAATGGATTTTGATTGATTTATCAATAATCGATTGAGAACTTTTCGTATGCCGGGGGAGCAGCCTGGCCCGTGTGTTTAAGAGAATCGCTCATATCAATCACTGTCAGCAGGAATGAAATGTTTTTACGCAATCATGAGAAAACAGCCCTGAAATGGAAAAACAGAGAGGTCAGCTACGCAAACCTTCTCCAAGAAGTGGCCTATTATTCAACGCTGTTTTCCGATACGACCCAAAGAGTTCTGATTTTCTCCGAGAACAGGCCGGAGTGGGTTTACAGTTTTTATGGATCGTGGAAAAACAACTGTACCGTCATTCCGGTTGACTACCTGTCAACCGTTGAAGAGGTAAGTTATATTGTCCAAGACTGTACTCCGGAAGTTTTTTTCTGTTCCCGTGAGAGAGAGGCAATTCTCCGCAAAGTAGTGGAGTCCCTTGACTATATCCCTCAGATCATCGTGTATGAGGATATTGAGAAAGTCGAGAGCCCTGTGTCTGAAGATTCTACCAAGAACGACCTCGCTGAACCGGTTTTGGATGATACGGCACTCATCATCTACACCTCGGGCACTACCGGTGATCCCAAGGGGGTAATGCTCTCGTATGAAAATGTTTTAGCAAATGTAGAAGCGGTCACTGCAGGAGTCCCCATTTATTCCATTGATGAGAGAGTGATGCTTTTGCTCCCTCTTCATCATATCTTCCCCCTACTCGGCTCAATGGTAGCACCTTTATTTGTTGGAGCGACCATTGCCATCTCTCCATCTCTGCAGTCTGAAGATATTATCAACACCCTCCAAGACAACCAGATAACGATTATTATCGGAGTTCCTCGACTGTACAAAATCATCTGTAAGGGAATAATTGATAAGATCAATCAAAAGAAAATAGCACAACTCTTCTTCCTCCTTGCAGAAAAAGCAGGTTCCCAAACTCTGTCCCGAATTCTTTTTAAAACCGTACATAAAAAGTTCGGCGGCAAGCTCAAGTACCTGGTGTGCGGCGGAGCGGCCCTTGATCCTGATGTTGGGAGGAATTTTACGACCCTGGGTTTTGAAATCCTGGAAGGATTTGGAATGACGGAGGCCGCCCCGATGATCACCTTTACCCGTCCTGGCCAGGTGACCATCGGCTCTGCCGGCACAGCTATGAGCTGTACGACCATCGAGATACGAGATGGGGAGATTGTTGCCTCTGGTAAAAATATTATGCAGGGCTATTTGAATCGTCCTGAAGAAACAGCTGAGGTCTTAAAAGACGGGTGGCTGTATACCGGAGATCTTGGCCACCTTGATGAGAAGGGCAGGATTTTCATAACAGGCCGGAAAAAAGAGATCATAGTCCTCCCCAGCGGCAAGAATATCAACCCAGTCCTCATTGAGCAGAAACTTGAAAAATTGACAGACTGTATTAATGAGGTCGGGGTATTTGTCAAAGACGATGTTCTGCAGGCTGTGATCCTGCCGGATTTCCGAAAAATCAGGGAACACGCTATTGTGGGAATTGAGGACTTTTTCCGCTGGAAAATTATCGATGTCTACAATCAGACCGTCTCTCCGTCAAAACGCATTTTGAAATTTACCCTCATTGATGAAGAATTACCCAAGACAAGGCTCTCCAAACTTCGACGCTTTCAGCTGCCTGACCTGGTTGGAACACGGAAATCACAGAAAAAGGATGCACCGCAGCCGGATTTTGAAGAATACCTTATTATAAAGGGCTTTATTGAAGGGCAGACCACCAAGGAAATCTTCCCGGACGACCACCTGGAAATTGACATTGCCCTGGACTCTTTAGATCAACTGAGCCTTCTGGCTTTTCTCAAGTCTAGCTTTGGTGTTGATATCAGTGAAGAAAAACTGATGACCCATCAAACAGTCCGCCTGCTCAGCGAGTTTGTCCAGGAAAAGAAGAAAAAGATCAGCGTGGAGCTGATAAACTGGCATGACATCTTAAAAGAAAAAGTTGATCTGACGCTGCCCAAGACCTGGGTCACGGCCAATGTGATCAAAAACTGCAGTAATCTTTTTTTCAAACTGTATTTCAAATTCAAAGGGGAAGGGCAGGAAAACCTACCGGAGACACCGTGCATTATTGCTCCCAACCATCAGAGTTTTTACGATGGATTGTTTGTCGCCTCCCAGCTTAAGGACCGCTTTTTAAAGAAGACCTATTTTTATGCCAAGGAAAAACATGTCAAAAACCGCTTGCTACGTTTTTTTGCAGACAGGAATAATGTCATTGTCGTTGACATTAACTCAGGTCTCAAAGATTCCATTCAAAAATTGGCCGAGGTCCTGAAGAAAGGAAAAAATGTCATGATCTTTCCGGAAGGCACCAGGAGCCAGGACGGGACTCTGGGAGATTTCAAGAAACTCTTTGCCATCCTCAGTAAAGAGCTCAATGTCCCGGTCATTCCCGTTACTATCAATGGTGCCTTCCAGGCCCTTCCGGCTGGCTCCGTCATCCCCAAACCTTTCCGGCAGGTATCGGTAACCTTTCAACAACCCATTTTTCCGGAAGGTCATACCTATGAATCATTGACAGAACACGTTTACCAGAAAGTGAGAGAACGTCTGCAATGAAGGTCTTGTCTGTTCGTTTATGGTCTACGTTTTAGCTGAGATGTGAAATTAATTTGAGGGTGCCTTGATAGAATAGTGTCGGCATATGACTTGTCGGTCAAGCAGGGAATTCTGCTGTGCTGCTTGATCAACACAGGCCCCTTTAAGGGGCTGACAGAATTAAACCCCCGGCTTTGCCGGGGGTAATTGAACTTTCCTATTTGCGATTTCCTCCGCCTTTGCCATTTCCCTGACCACGGCCCATACCGCGGTTCGCCTGTTGCTGCTCTTGCACGGTCTGGAGCTCCTGGGCAGAAATTTGTCCATCCTTGTCGCTATCAACATCAGCAAAGGAAGGAGCGTTGGCCATACCCTGGCCCAGGCGGCCACTGCTCTTGACTGCTGCCTGCTGTTGTTCACGAGCAGCATTAAATTCCTGTTCGGTGATGGTGCCATTGCCATCGGCATCATAGTTTGTTAGGGAAATCGGACCTTTTGCTGAAACGTTTCCTGCCAGAACCAAGCCTGCGCCTATGCTGAATGTACCAAGAATCATTGCGGTGCTGAGAACTTTTGCCATTTTCATTGTGTGTACCTCCTCGGGTGGTGTTTTATTGGGTGAAACAGTTTCTTTTCACGCTCTTTGTCTATTACAAAGCAAGCAGCGTGCCAATCTTGGAGATAGATAAATAAGTGTTACATATCAATTGGTTATCTAGTATGTGGGGAAGGGGGGCATCGACTGTCTGTCTGCTGATGGAAAGAATGTTCGACAAAGTTGTCGAACATTGTCGGCCATTGTCGATATCCCAGCCCATTTTCCGTGTTGTCTTGATGTTGCTTAGACAGAGGGCATGGAGTTGGAAACAACTACTCTGGACACGAGCTAGGGTCCCTGTGACTGTATATACGCTTTGCTGCTCTTTTGTGTTGCCCAGGAGCTTGCTGATTAAAGGTGATGGCGGTGTTTCACTTTAATTCTGGTACGTCTTTTCAAGACAAAGAAATCCAAGGTTGCATAGAGAGCAAAACCAAGGCCTAATCCCACCAAGAATTTGCTCCAGCCACCACCAGCTGGTTTTATTTTTTCAGCAGCTACAACTGAAACTGCAACGTCGGTCTCAGGAAGAACAGAGGTAGCCACTTTTTTGAGACCAGGTTCTGTTTGAGCTGCAACGCTCTCACCGTCAGGTCGGGCAGGAATTATGGAAAATCCCTTTGCCAGTAATGCTGTTGCCTGGGTATCACGAACTTTACGATCTTTGCTGCCCATGACAATGGCAATAATACGGACGCCACCCTTTTTAGCAGTGGCGGCAATGGAAAATCCTGCTTTTGTGAAATAGCCAGTCTTGAACCCATCGCAGCCATCAACTTTTTTAAGGAGGTGATTGTGGGTACGCATGATAAACTCTCCTCCCCTAAATCCCTTTTCCCTGGTCCCTGTATATTGATAGACTTCTGGGTGGTTGGTCAGTTCACGGCATAGGATGCCGAAATCCCTCGCCGTGGTGACGTCAACTTTTTGTCCCTTTGCCGGCGGCAACCCATGGACAGAGTGGAATTTGGTGTTTTTCATCCCCAGTTCTTCAGCCTTTTTATTCATTAAGGCTACGAATTCTTCCTTTGTTCCAGCGATATGGCTTGCCAGGGCAACAGCCGCATCATTGGCCGATTGGATCATCAGGGCATAGAGCAGATCTTCAATGGAGAACTGTTCCTTTGGGTCAAGGTATACCTGTGAACCACCCATTTTATAGGCCTCCACAGTGACTTGAACCATGTCATCCAGCTGTAATGTTCCCTGTTCAATCTGGTCGAGAATGACCAGCAGAACCATGAGCTTTATGGTGCTTGCAGGATATACGGGGGCGTCTGCGTTTCTGGAGAACAGAGTCTCTCCCGTGTCTGCATCAAGTACAATGGCAGATGCGTATGGTTCTGCGGCAATGGTCTGTATTGGAGCACGCCCTGCCCATGCCTCCACTTGGCCAAGGAGAATAATAATAAGTAAACTCACGATAAATTGTTTCATAATCCACCCAAGGAGTCTGATTTGTAGAGGTGATGATACGTCGGTGCTGTCAGGAGAGCGGGCCGGGATGGTAAAGAAACCACCTGAACCATTCGTGCCTGCGATTTGAGCTTTGGAGGCCTTTCCGGATGCTTCAGTGGCGGTTCCTGCAGTCATTTTTAGTTTTCCAATTCCTCACACCACTCAATAAGGTTGATGGCGTCGTAAAAATTTAAATTGCTCGCTATCCCGTCATTCCCGCGCAGGCGGGAATGACGGAGCAGGGGACTTTTTACAAGTTCATCAAGACTGATAGACTCGTAAAAAGTAAAAACTACGGATGGCTAAGTAAAAAACTTCATATGCGAGGCGCACAAATTTTATATCATTTCGGCGTACTAGAGTACGTTGCAATGATATAAAATTTGTAGCAACGAAGCAGATGAAGAGTTTTTACGACGCCATCACTCTTATTGAGTGATGTGAGGAGTTGGAGAACGAAAAATGATTGCAGGAACCACCAAGGAGCACCGGAAAAGGCCTCCAGGGCCCAAGTCGCAGGCACCAATGGTTCAGGTGGTTTCCTTACCATCCCGGCCTGCTCTCCTGACAGCACCGACATATCATCATCTTTACAAATCAGATTCCCTGGGTGG